>PFJX01000162.1 GCA_002784045.1 Hydrogenophilales bacterium CG_4_10_14_3_um_filter_63_21 | reverse complement strand
CGCCTTGCCAGGCAGCCCGAAAACCGCACACTTGGGCGCGTCCAACTGAGCTTTCTAGGTTAAATCATCCTGTCTAGCAGACTGTCGGACTTGAGCCCGCGCTCAAGGCAATCCCCGTGCCGCCCCAAGATTGACTTGGCCCATCGGGGGGCGGCTTGGGGTTGTTTCCGAGCCGGGGCACAGCTACTCGGTCGCCTACTCGTCCACTCTCCCCCGTCCCGCCTTTACCGTTGCGCGCCGTGTCTTGTTTTCCAGCCGCTTCGCGACAGATGACCGGGTCGGCTTGCTCGGACGACGTTGCTTCGGCGTCACAGCGACGCGGGCAATCAGTTCTTCCAGCCGGCGCAGCGCTTCACCCCGATTTTTTTCGAGACTACGGAATTCCTGCGCCTTGATGATGACCACACCCTCCTTGCTGATGCGCTGGTCGCCGAGTTTCAGCAGCCGCTCGCGTATCGCTTCCGGCAGCGACGAGGCGGCGATGTCGAAACGCAGATGCACGGCACAGGACACCTTGTTGACGTTCTGCCCACCCGCGCCCTGCGCGCGAATCGCGGTGATTTCGACCTCTTCAGGCGGGACGGTGAAGCGAGGGCGCATAAGGATGGGCGGCGATGGTTCGAGGCGTCATTGTAAAGTTCCGAGGGGTATGCCGTGGGGTTGCGGCGAAGGCCGCACCTGACCCAACCTGCGCGGAGGCGAAGGTTTCACGGTAACTGGTCACGGCCGATTGGCCGCCCCGTGTCCATGAAACGCAGGGTGGCGATGGGAGGTTGTTTCACAGTAACCTCCACGGCCCCTTTCAACCCACCAAGCTGCCGCGCTCGGTCCGCTCCAGCCTGAGGACGGCAGCATCGTGAACAGCAGCACAAGCACACCCCCGGTCATCCACTGGAGCGAGGCCGGCGAAGCCCGCTCGGCGCGTTGGCGTTCGGAGAGTGGAAATCCGCCCCCCAGGCGCGTGCGCATCGGCGACGACCAGATCACCGCCGATGCGGCCTACCGCCTGGCCTGTGAAGGCACCGCCCTGCTCTGGCGCGGCGATTTCCAGAACGCGCGGCAGTTGCTGCAAGCGCTGGCGCGGCGGATCGAGCGCAAGCCGCGCAAGGCGTCCGCGGTTTCATCCACCGCATCAAACCTCACTTCGACCGAGGCCTTTCATCTGCATCGCCAGGCGCAATCGCAGCGTGCGCGGACCCTGGCGATGCTGCTGCTACCGCTCGACGGCGACTACAGCATCCCGCTGCGGCGCGCGCCCGACCTGCGCCAGGCTTGCGCGGAAGCCTATGGCCCGGCCGAAGGCCCAGCCCCCTCCCTGGTCTCGCTGCGCGAACTACTCGGCCTGATCGGCGCGCACGAGTGGCGCAAGAAAGGGGTCGAGGTTCCCGCGCTGGGCGCCCGCATCCACCCGCACTACGGCGTGTTCGCACCGATACGCAGCGAGTACGTGGATCTGGTCGCAGCCGCGCCGATACCGGCAACGACGCTAGCCTTCGATATCGGCACCGGCACCGGCGTACTCGCCGCAGTGCTGGCGCGGCGCGGCATCGCGCATATCGTGGCCACCGACCAAGACCCGCGTGCCCTGGCCTGCGCCCACGAAAACATCGCGCGTCTCGGGCTGGCCGAGCAAGTGGAAGTCATCCAGGCCGACCTCTTCCCCGAAGGGCGCGCCCCGCTGGTGGTCTGCAATCCGCCGTGGCTGCCGGCGCGCCCGAGTTCCCCGCTCGAATACGCGATCTATGACCCGGACAGCCGCATGCTGCGCGGCTTCATCGACGGCCTGGCCGCGCACCTGGCAGCGGACGGCGAAGGCTGGCTGCTGCTCTCGGACCTCGCCGAACACCTCGGCCTGCGCACACGCGCCGAACTGCTCGCCGCCTTCGACGCGGCCGGCCTGAAAGCCATCGGGCGAAACGAAGTCCGCCCGCATCACCCCCGCGCCGCCGACCCAAGCGACCCGCTCCACATCGCCCGCGCGGCGGAAGTGACCTCGCTGTGGCGGCTGGCGGCGCAATCGCCGGGCAGGTAAGTAATCAAAGGCGTGCCGAAGGGCCGTAGGACTATGCGGGCTCCGGCAGAGACGCGAGCTTGCTTTGCGTTCCACCCTACGCAACCGGGGAATCCAGCCGAATCAGAACGGGACGTCGTCGAAATCGCCATCGACGCTGTCACGCCGATGTCGGCGCATCCGCTTGAGCCAGGCCTTGAGCGTCGCGATTTCCTGAATCGCCTTCAGGTCCGCCTCCACTTCACGCACCGCACGGCGCATCTGGGCGATGTTCGCATCGAGTTCGCGCATCATGGTGGCCGGGGTCAGGGTCAGATAGGGCTCCAACCCCAGGTTGAACATGACTTCATCGCTGATGTGGAAAACCTGTTCCTCCAACTCCCGCAATTGCTCCCGCAGGATCTTGTTGAAATGCGCCAGCCTCTCCTCGGAGAAGCTGTTGAGCGCGGCCTGGTCGATGTGCTCGATCTGCAACTGCAATTCCAGCAAGGCCAGTAAATCCTTCTTGTCATAGGCCTGGTTTACCCGCTGCATCAACCCGGTCTTGCGCGCCCGCTCTTCCGGGTCGAGCTCGCGGTCGGGGTGCAGGGCGCTGGCGAGCTTGCGGTAAATCTCGCGCAGGGACTGGTGGACCCGTTGCTCCTCCTCGCGCAGCTTTTCTTCCCGTGCCAACTGCTTCGCGGTCTTCTTGCGCTGCGGCCGGGCCGCCTCGGCTTCGCGCCAGGCGGCGGCTTCCTTCTCCTTTTCCTCCGTCAACCTGGCCCGCATCTGCTCCATGAACACATCCGGATTAGCCAGATCCAGATCGTCGCCCAGGTCCAGCCCCAAATCCCCCAGCATCGCCTTCATCCCGGAGAGGGAGGCGGCCTGTTCCGCGTCGAAATCGCCACCGTAGCGGTTGTACAGCGCCTTCATCTCCGCATCGCCATCCTCGTCCACCAGTTCACCCGCGAAATCGCGAATCAGGTCGGCGACCAGCCGCCGTTCGGCCTTGGCCAACAGTTTTTGTGAATGCGCCCGATCCAGGGAAAACACCAATTCGCGGCGCAGCTTGGTGGCTTTCTCGATCAGCGGCGCCATCTCGGCGTGATGGCGTTGCTGGTAGCGCGGCACGGCCGCTTCCCACCCCGCCAACAACACGCGTTGCTTCTCGATCTTGCCGATCAGGGTATTGAAGGCCTTCTGCGCACGGGACAGCTTGGGACGGTCTGCTGTGGGAACGACGCTGATGGCATCGGAATCGGAAAAAAGGTCCATGACGGGATCGCGGCGGGATGAAAAGGGGGGAATTGTGCAAGGCGCGGGGGGGGTGGGGCAAACAGGAATGAACGAACGCCGTAGGTTCTGCCTGCCTCACGCTAGACGGGGCAGGACGCCGATGGGTAAGTGAAATAATCCGCCCACCCGTTCGCTTGTCCACAATACAGCCAATGTCAAACATTAATGGACATGGCAATATTTTGGACATGCCTTACCTCCTCTTCTTGATGGGTTGGAGAACCAGGCCTTCAAAAGGCTAACCGAAAAAAACCACAGCGACGAAGTGTCCATGTTTTACAACTGTCCACAAATATTGGACACTATCAATAATTGGACAAACCCCTCCCGGAAACCGTCATGCCCGATACCGCACTCGCCACGTTGCGCCACCTCGGATTGGAGGTGGACGTGGTCGGCCAGGAAACCCAACTCGGACGCGCCCGCGCGGATGCGCGAGTCCGCATCCGCTACGGTGGGCAGGAAATGCGCTACGCCATCCAGACCCGGCGCGGGGTGCGGCAGGACATGCTGGATGCGCTACTCCTGGCCCTGGAGCCCCTGGGCGAAGAAGCCCTGCTGGTGGCGGATTATTTGGCGCCTGCCATAGCCGAGGAACTCAAAAAGCGACACATCGCCTTCCTGGATGCAGCGGGGAATGCCTATATCGAGCGCCCGCCGTTGTTGGTCTGGGTCGCGGGGCAGCGGCCAGTCAGAAAACCCGCCGCCGCCATCCCGCGTGTCGCTGGTCGTGCCTTCCAGGCCAGCGGGTTGCGGGTGCTGTTCGCCCTGCTGTGCCACCCGGAATGGGTAGGCACCCCCTATCGCGAACTCGCCACAAGGGTCGATGTGGCCCACGGTACGGTAGGCTGGGTCATGGCGGATCTGGCCAAACCGGGCTTCGTTGCCGAGGTAGGCGGCAAGCGCCGCCTGCTGCAACGCGAGCGCCTGCTCCAGCAATGGGTCGAAGCCTATCTGCGCGTCCTGCGCCCGAAACTGCTGCTTGCCCGCTACCGGGCGGAAAAGCCGATGGACTGGGAGACGCTGGATTTGCCCAAGTACAACCTGCTCCTGGGCGGCGAAGCGGCGGCGGCACGGCTGACCGGCCACCTGCGCCCGGAGATCATCACCCTCTACGGCGAGCGCGCCGAACCCCGCCTGCTGCTGGATTACGGCTTGCGGCCGGACCCGGCGGGCAACATCGAAATCCGCAAACGGTTCTGGAACTTCGCCGGCGACACCCCGAATCTGGTGCCCCTGCCACTGGTTTATGCCGACCTGCTTGCCGGCGGCGATGCCCGCTGCCTGGAAACCGCCAGGCAACTGAGCGAGCGCCTGCGTGCTTGATCTGAGCCACAAAGCGGAACTCAACCGGCTCGCCGAAGTAGTGGCGGATATCCGCGCCGCCGTGCCGGAGGTGGAGCCGCTGCTGGTAGGCGCGATGGCGCGGGACGTGCTGCTGCAACATGCGCATGGCATCCAGCCAGGTAGGTTGGGCTGACGTCAGGAAGCCCAACATCCCCGCCGCCCGTGGCAGGTTGACCACATCCCTCACCCCTTCTCCTCCCCATACTTCTTCAACTTCCGCCACAGCGAAACACGGTCTATCCCCAGCATCGACGCGGCCAGGGTCTGGTTGCCGTGGGCTTCTTCGAGCACCCAGAGGATGTAGTCGCGTTCCTGTTCTTCCAGGGGGATGACGCGGCCGTCGCGGCGGCGGAAGGCGCGGATGGTGAGGTCGCGCAGGTCGTCGGGGAGGTGGGCGGCTTCCAGGGTGTCGCCCTGGCACAGCGCCACGCCGCGTTCGATGATGTTTTCCAGTTCGCGCACGTTGCCGGGGAAGTCGTAGGCCTTGAGCAGGGCGAGGGCTTCTTCCGAGATCGCGTTGACCGGTTTGCCCATGACCGGGGCGGCGCGGTCGAGGAAGTGCTGCGCCAATAAAGGGATGTCCTCACGCCGTTGCGAAAGCGGCGGGATGTGCAGGTTGACCACGTTGAGGCGGAAGTAGAGGTCTTGCCGGAAGCGGCCTTCCGCCACCCAGTCCTTCATGTTGCGGTTGCTAGTGTAGTGTCTCATAAATGACTATACATATTTGCGACCCTGCCTATACTCGAAGCAGAGCCTGTTTCGAGGAGGGAG
>PFJX01000056.1 GCA_002784045.1 Hydrogenophilales bacterium CG_4_10_14_3_um_filter_63_21 | reverse complement strand
CAACTGGAGCTACACCCTGATCGCCGCCGACCTGACCGGCATGGGCCAGGGCGCGGAAACCCTCTCCGCCACCGCGCGTGACGCCGCTGGCAACACCAGTGCCGCCGGCACCCGCGCCATCACGGTCGATACCGTCGCGCCCGCAGCCACCGCCAGCATCACCGGCGCCGACGACAATGTCCCCGCCGTTCCAGTCACCAACATCGCGCCTGGCGACACCACCAATGACAACACGCCAACCCTCAAGGGCACGCTGACCGGCAGCCTTGGCGCGGGCGAAGTGGTTGCCCTCTACGACGGCGCCACCTTGCTCGGTAACGCCAGCGTCACAGGAACCAACTGGAGCCTCACCACCCCCGGTCTCGCCAACAGCGCGCACAGCTTCAGCGCCCGCGTCGAGGACGCCGCCGGCAACCAGGGTACGGCCAGTGCGGCCTATGCCTTCACCGTCGACGCCGCAGTTCCCACTGCCACCGCAACCCTTACCGGCGCCGACGACAATATCGCGCCGATCACCGGCAATGTCGCCAGCGGCGGCAGCAGCAACGACACAACACTGGGCCTCTCGGGCGCAATCGTCGGCACGTTGGGCGCTGGCGATATCGTGCGCATCTACGACGGCGCCAGCCTGCTGGGCAACGCCAACGTCAGCGGCGCGACGTGGAGCTTCGCCACCGCCGCCCTCAGCGAAGGCGCGCACAGCTTCACCGCGCTGGTGGAAAACGCCGGCGGCAACCAGGGCGCGACAAGCGGCGCCTACGCCGTGACGGTTGATCTCACCGCGCCTACCACCACCGTCGCGACCATGCAGTTCTCCGCCGACACCGGCACCAGCGGCAGCGACTTCATCACCCATACCGCCGCACAGACTGTCAGCGGCACCCTCTCCGCCGCCCTGGCGGCGGGCGAGGGCGTTCAGGTTTCACTCAATAACGGCGCGACCTGGGCCACCGCCTCGGCCAACGTCGGCAGCGATGCCTGGAGCCTTGCCGGCCAAACCTTGACTGGCAGCAACACGCTGAAGGTGAAGGTGGTCGATGCCGCCGGTAACGACGGCGCGGTCGCCTCCCAGGCCTATGTGCTGGATACCACAGCGCCCAGCCTCACCGCCTTCACCCTGGCCGCCGGCAGTGATACCGGCGTGGCGGGCGACGGCATATCCAGCGACACCACCCCCACCATTCAGTTCACCGCCGAAGCGGGCGCTGCGTTGACCATCAACCTGGGCGCCGGCGGCGGTTTCGTCGCCGCCGGAACCGGTACCGGCGCCCTACAGACCTTGACCGCCCCGGCCTATGCCGCCGACGGCACTTACAGCGTGCAACTGCGCGCCACCGACAGCGCCGGCAACGTCAGCTCACAAAGCGCCACCTACACGCTGGACACCGTTGCGCCGGCCTTCAGCAGCGCCAGCGTCAACGGCGCCACGCTGACGCTCAATTACAACGGGCCACTGGATGGTGCTAATGCCCCTCTGCCCGCCGCGTTTACGGTCATGGTCAACGGTTCGCCGCGCACGGTGAATTCGGTCGCGGTCAGCGGCAGCAGTGCGACCCTGACCCTGGCATCGGCCGTCGTCGGCGGTGATACCGTGACAGTGGGCTACACCGACCCGACCGCCGGCGACGACGCCAATGCCTTGCAGGATGTCGCCGGCAACGATGCCGCCAGCCTGGCCGCCCAAAACGTCGCGACTGGCCCGGATGTCACCGGACCGGTGCTGATGAGCGTTACGGTCGACGGCGACGTCATCACCCTGACCTACAACGAAGCGCTCGACCCGGCACACCAGCCCGCCGCCAGCTACTACTCGGCGACGGTCAACGGCAACAACGCTGGCGTGGAGAACGTCGCCATCTCGGGTAGCACCGTTCAGGTCACGTTGCGCTCCGGCGTGTCCCAGGGCGACGCCGTGACCGTGAGTTACAGCGACCCGAGCGGCGGCAACGACGTCTACGCCATCCAGGATCTGGCCGGCAACGACGCCGCCAGCCTGGCCGGCCATTTGGTCACCAACAGCATGATGGGCAATGCCGCCACGACCAGCTTCATCAATGCTTCCTTCACCGAGGCCGCCAATACCGATGTCAGCCTGGTATTCAACGAGGCGATGCAAGGCAACGCCGCCACCGGCGTCACCCTCCAGAAGAACGGCGTCGGCGCCAACATCCTGACCAGCGCCGCGATCAACGGCGCGACGGTTACCTTCCACACCAGCGCCACACTGGGCGCGGGCGACTTCGTCACGGTCGGTTACAACGGCTCCGGCGACCTGCGCGATCTCAGCGGCAACGCCATCGGCCAGAACACCATGGTCATCGGCGGTTCGGGCGCGAATGCCATCGACCTGAACAGCCTCTCCGGTCTGATGCAAACGGTCCGGGTGCGCGGCAACGGCGGCGCCGACACCCTCAACAGCAGCAACAATAACGACAACCTGAGCGGCGGTGGCGGCGCCGACACCGTCAACGGCGGTTGGGGCAAGGACACCCTCAACCTGAGCGAAACCACCCGCGCCAGCGACACCGTCGTGGTGGGCACCGACGGCGGCTCCAGCAGCGGCAGCCAGCCCTACTTCTACGACACAGTGAGTGCCTTCGATGTCTCCGGCACGGCGGCCAACGACAAGCTGAATCTGCCGTCCAACAGCATCGCCGCCAGCACGGCGGACTTTGTCAACGGCAGCGATGCCGGCGCAATCAAGAGCCACAGCATCGGCGCCGGCGGCATGGCCACCTTCGGCAGTACCGATGCGGGCACGCCGATCCTGATCAACGCCGGCAACCTCAACAATGCCACCGCCTACCTGGAGCAGAACTTCGCCGTTCCCGCCCAGGCCATGGCGTTCCAGGCCGACACCGACGGCAACGGCTATGCCGACAGCCTGTTCGTGTTCCAGAACCAGGGTGGTAGCGACATCGACAATGACGTGCTGATCAAACTGACCGGCGTCAATGGTGTCAGTTTAGGCACGACCGCTGGCCAAAACGTGGTGCAACTGGTCGACACCACCGGGCCGAATCCCAACGGCGCCAGCTTCACTACCGGCGCCAACGCCGTTTTCAGCCTGACCCACAGCGAGAATATTCTGGTCACCAATACGACCGGGATCACGCTGCAGAAGAACGGCACGGGGGCGAACATCGCCACCGGCGTCTCCGCAAGCGGCAATGTCCTCAACGTGCAGACCAACGCCACCCTGGCGGATACGGACTATGTGTTGCTGTCCTACAACGGCGCCACCGGCACGGTGCGCGATGCCAACGGCAACAAAGCGGGTGACATACTTCCCGGCGTCGCCCTTGGCGGCTCGGGCAATACCGTCGTCGATCTGTCCGCGCTCACCGGTGATTACGGGATTTATGACCCGGTGGGCGACGACACCCTCACCGGTACGGCAGGCAACAACGAACTGAATGCCGACAGCGGCACTGACACCTTGCATGGCGGGGCGGGTAACGATTACATCGAAGGCGGCGGCGGCGCGGACAACCTCGACGGCGGCGCCGGCGCGGACGAATACAGCTTCACCCAGGGCGATTCCACCGCGGTGACCTTCAACGCGGGCGCCTACACCTTCACCGGCGGCGCCGCCGACCTCATCAGCAGCGGCTTCGACGTGGTGGCAACCGGGGGCGATTCACAGACCGCCGACCGCATCCACCTGCGCTCCGCCATGCCCGGTAATGGCTTCTCGCTGATGGCCACCCCGGCCGACGGCCTGGCCACCGACCAGCATTACTTCCTGGAACGCGGCAACTACAGCGCCGGCGTGTTCACCAACAACGCCGGCGGCGCCGATACGCTGGTGGTCTATGACGGCGACAGCAATACCGGCACGGTCAGCCAGACCGCGCTGGTGGTGCAAGGCGTGCTGCCGACACAACTCACGGCCACCAGCTGGGGCGACATCTATCTGAGCAGCGCGGCACCGGACACCACGCCCCCGACCAGCACCGGCGCCAGCTTCACCAACGCCGCCAATTCGGAGATCACCATCAACTATGACGAGGTGGTAACTGCCAGCAGCCCGGCGGGTTTGAGCCTGAGCTGGAATCCTTCCAACACCAGTTGGAACTGGGGCAGCGGTACGCCGATGAGCCTCACCGGCGTTCCCACCGGCCTGGATACGAGCACAATAATCAGCTTCCCCACCGACACCACGCTGAGCGCCACCGATGTCGTCCGCGCGCACTACGATGCCGGTCCCGGCAATCTGCGCGACCTGGCTGGCAATGAGGTTGCTTCTGGTGAAGTCTTCTTCGGCGGTTCGGGTGACAACATCATCGATCTGTCTGATTACTGGCCCCAGACCGGCTTCCCTGTGACGCTGCGCGGCAATGCCGGTAACGACATCCTGATCGGCACGGACGCCAGCGATGTGCTGGTCGATGGCGGCGGCGTGGATGGACTGTACGGCGGCCACGGCGCGGACACCCTGCGTCTGGTCGAGAACGGCGGCAGCATCGCCTACAGCCCCGACGTGGTGGTGCTAGTCGGCGTGGCCACAAGCACCGTGGCCGCGATGGACCATGTACGCGGCTCCCTCACCTCGCCTATCGGTACCGGCTTCGATATCACCTCCGTCACCCCCGCCAACCATGACGTGCTGGCTCTGTTCGCCGCCAACATTGCCGCCGACGCCACCAATGTCGATGGTACGGATAGCGGCAGCCTCGCCCGGCACAGCGTCACCAGCGGCATCGTCACCTTCCTGGATGCGGGCGGCAACGCCATCCTGATCAACAGCGGCAATGCCGGGAACGCGGCCAGTTATCTGTCCGCCAACTTCACCGCCACCGGGGCCACGGCGGCATTCAAGATCGATACCGATGGCGACGGTAATGTCGATTCGCTGCGCGTGTTCCAAAATGCCGGCAGCATCCCGCTGCTCGGTGGCTATGTGATCCCCGATACGCTGATCGAACTCTCCAGTCTGACCGGCATCAATAGCGCCACCCTGGGCACGGTAGCGGCGGCGAATGTGGTGCGGATCGCGGACGCCCAGGCACCGGGGCCGGTGGGTTTCGCCGTCACCGCTACCGGCTTCGCGTTCGATTTCGCGGAGAATGCCTTCGCCACCACGGGGTTGGCGGTGACCATGCTGAAGAACGGCGTCACGCCCATGAACATCACCGGCGTCACCGACAACGGCACGACCAGCCTGGGCCTGGTCACCGACCAGACGCTCTTGCTCACCGACTGGGTGTTGGATAACTACACCGGCACTACCGTAGCCGACGGCATCTCGGATGCCGCCGGCAATGTGCTAACGAACGACAGCACCACGCAACTGGGCGGCGATGCCGAAGGCAGGGATGGCGACACCGTCATCGACCTGAGCGGGTTCGCCGTAGTCAACGCCACGACCCATGGTTATAGCCTCGGTGGCTTTGGCGGCAACGACACCCTCACTGGCTCCAGCGGCGACGACTGGATCCAGGGCGGCACCGGCGCGGACACGATGACCGGCGGCGGCGGCATCGATGGCTTCAACTTTGAACAAGGCGATTCGCCGGCGGTGACGGCCAAGAACCTGGGCGGCGATAGCGTCCTGAACAGCGGCGACACCTTCAGCTTCACCGGCGGGGTCGATCACATTACCGACCTCGCCAGCGGTGAAGGGTTCAACCTCGACAAACCGATGGGCGACTTGTTCGGCAACGCGGGGGCGCCCGGCTACATGGGCAGCGCCCCCACCGACGGCCTGGCCACCGACCAGGGCTATTTCGCGGTACAAGGCAACTTTGCCGATGGCGGAACCCCTGGCAGCAGCGGCACCTTCACCGTCAATACCGCCACCGGCCTCGACACCCTGGTCGTCTGGGATGGCGACTCCAGCGCCGCCGCGACGCAGACCGGTATCGTGCTCTCCGGCGTGACGCTGGCGGATCTCAATCTGTACACCGGCAGCAACTGGATTTCGCATATTTGATCCCATCCGTGGCCTGGATGGGGCGGGCGCTCCATCCAGGCCACAAGCTCCCTGTTCTAACAAGGAACATACCCAGGGCGTGTTCCGCCCGATCCGCCCTGCAGCATGGCCACTAGAAACAGCATCATATGGTGCGATAATTGATGCTTCCCTATTACGGAGTTCGCCATGCGTACCACAGTCAATCTCGATGAATCCCTTGTTTCCCAGGCACAAGCCCTGTGCGGTGTGCAGGAACGTGGCGCGCTTCTGCGCGAGGCGCTTACGGCATTGATTCAGCGTGAAAGCGCGCGCAGGCTGGCGAATCTTGGGGGAAGCGAGCCACAGGTGGCGGACATCCCGCGCCGCCGTGAGGTCGGAAATTGATTCTGGTCGATACCTCGATCTGGATTGACCACCTGCGAGCCGCCGGCGGGCCACTGGCGCCCCTGCTGGAGGGCGGCGCCGTCTGCTGCCATCCCTGGGTGATCGGTGAACTGGCCTGCGGCAACCTGGGGCGGCGCCAGGAAATCCTGGGTTTGTTGCGTGCCCTGCCCAGCCTGGCCCCCGCCACGGATGACGAAGCCTTGTATTTCATTGAAAAACAGCAACTCATGGGGCGCGGCATCGGTTATATCGACGTGCATCTGCTCGCCGCCTGTGCGCTTCACTCGGCCCGGCTGTGGACCCGCGACCGTCGCATCGATGAGGTCGCGCGGGAACTAGGCTTGGCCTATCGGGCGGAAGCGCATTGATCGCGCCGACCGCAAACCCTCTGAATCGAAATCCCGATATGGTTTTATCGTCACGAATATTGTCAGGAATCTGCGCCTTGACAGGTTCATGCCTGTTGGTCGCGAGCGCTTGGGCCACCTCCGCCTGGGCCGCCCCCCTGGCCTTCGACCAGGCGTTGCAAGCGGCGCTGTCCACGCACCCGCTGGTTGCCGGCAAGCGCTCCGCGCAGGCGGCGGCAAAGGCCGACAGGGAAGGCGCCGAATGGCAGCGCTATCCCACCCCCAGCGTCGAGGCGAACACCGCGACCGGCGGCCAGAACGCCAGCGTGTTTCGCCTGGATCAGCCGCTGTGGACCGGTGGCCGCATCAGCGCCGGGATCGATGCCGCCGGCAGCCGATTTGACGCCGCCAGCATGGCGATCAATGAAGCGCGGCAGGAACTCGCGTTGAAGGTGATCGCCGCCAGCAGCGAGGCGCTGCGGCAGCAGGCGCGGCAACGTTTTGCGCAGGCCAGTGTCGGCGAACATGAAAAATTGCTGGGGATGATTCGCCGCCGCGTGCGGCAGGAGGTCAGCCCGCTGGCGGACCAACGTCTGGCGGAATCGCGCCGTTATGCCAGCGCCAACGAGTTGTCGGCCATCACCCAGGCGCTCGCCAACGCACTGGCGCAACTCGGGCAACTGACCGGGCAGACGGTCACGGAAATCGACCCCTGGGGCTATGGCGAAGCGGCCAGGCTCGAGGGCCTGCCCGGCGATCAGGCGCAGGCGCTCGACCGGGCGCTTGCTCATTCCCCCACACTGCGCCGGTTGCGCTTTGAGGGCCAGGCCGCGAATGCCAACATCGACTCGAAACGTTCCGCCACGATGCCGCAACTGTCGCTGCGCCTGGAGAGTAGCCAGGGCAGCCTCTCCGACAATCGCGCCCTGCTGGTGCTGCTGGCGCAACCGGGCGCGGGGCTGTCGGCGCGATCCGGCGTCGATGCCGCGCTGGCCCGGCGCGAAGCCACGCGACAAGCTTTGGATGCCGCACAACGCGAGGTGCGGCAACAAGTTACCCTGGATTGGAACGATTGGACGGCGTCCCGCGCGCGCATGGACAACGCCTAGCTAGGCGATAAGTCTTCATGCGCCCCGTCCGGCGTCCCGCGCGCGCATGGACAACGCGGAACAGGCGCGCAGCACCTCGGCCGAGGTGTCCGAGTCCTACGCCCGCCAATACACCGCCGGCCGCAAGACCTGGCTGGATGTGCTCAACGCGGTACGCGAGGCTACCCAGGCGGAACTGGCGCTGGTGGACGCGACCAGCCAGATGCAGGCGGCGGTGCTGCGCTTGAAGGCGCAGACCGGGGGACTGGGTCTGGAGGCGAAGTAGGGTGTGCCGTGCGCACCAATTCACCCCGCTGGTGCGCAGGCGCACCCTACACAAGCTGTTCGATGAACGAACTGGAATTCCCTGATGAATGAAAACCTCTCCCTCCTGATCGACCACGCCGCCCGCCTGGCTGGCCAGCGGGTCGCGGGCGACCGCCTGGACGAACTGGCGAACTTGCCGGAAGGCCTGGGTGCGACCGCTCAATTCCTTGCCGCCTGGCGCGCGGTGGGTCTGGATGGCACGCCGACGCGGCTGACCGACCCCACGCCCGCCGATCTGCCGTTCGTCGGCTGGCAGGCCGATCAAGGCTGGTTTCTCCTGCAAGGCCGGGGGGCCGACGGTGGTTGGCGTGGCGAGACCCCGGAAGGCGCGCCGTTGTCTCTGGCCTCGCTCGAACACGCCGAATGCCTGTTGCTACCGCGCCGCGCGGAGAATGCCACTGCCACACCGCGCGCCCTGGGCCTGGTGGGGCGTGCCTTGCTGGCGCGCAAGAACATTTTTCTGGAAGCGGTGCTGGCAACCGGGCTGGTCAACCTGCTGACCCTGGCGACCTCGCTCTACAGCATGCAGATCTTCGACCGGGTCATTCCCAACCAGGGGTTTCAGACCCTGTGGGTGCTGACCGTGGGCGTGGCCCTGGCGGTGGGGCTGGAGTTCATCCTGAAACTGGTACGCGCGCACATGGTGGACCGCACCTGCAATGCCATCGACCATGAACTTTCCGAATGGTTTTTCGGCCGCATGCTGGGCATCCGCATGGAAGCGCGCCCGGCTTCGGTGGGCACGCTGGCGGCGCAAGTGAAGGGCTTCGAGATGGTGCGCGGGGTGCTCGCCTCGACCTCGCTGTTCGTGCTGGCCGATGTGCCGTTCGCACTGTTCTTCATTCTGGTGATCTTTCTGGTCGGCGGCTGGGTGGCGTTGGTACCGCTGATCGCTCTGCCTATCGCGCTGACCGCCGGCCTGATGTTCCAGCATGTGATCCAGAAACACACCCGCGAGAACCTCTCCGGCAATAACCGAAAGGCCGGCCTGCTGGTGGAAGCGGTGGATGGCGCCGAATCCCTGAAGGCGAACAGCGCGGAATGGAAGCTGCAAGGGCGCTGGAATGCCCTGGTGGCGGAAACCGGCGCTTCCGACCAGCAGATCCGCACTTACTCGGCGCTGGCGCAGAACCTCACCGTGGCCTTGCAGCAGTTCAGCTATGTCGCCCTGATCGCCACCGGCGCCTGGCTGGTTACCCAGAACCTGCTGACCATGGGCGGCCTGCTGGCCTGCTCGATCATCAGCAATCGCGCCCTGATGCCCATCGTGCAGTTGCCTGGCGTGATGGTGCAGTGGGCGCACGCCAAGGCCGCCATCGAGGGTCTGGACAAGATCATCGCCCTGCCCAGCGAGGCGGACGACGCCCGGCACACCCTGACGCCGCAATCGCTGGAAGGCGCCATCCGCTTCGAGCGGGTGCGCTTCACCTACGGCATGGCGAAACGGCTAGCGCTGGAAGTGGAACGCCTGGAAATCAGGCCGGGCGAGCGAATCGGCCTGATCGGCCCGATCGGCTCCGGCAAAAGCACCCTGCTCAAGCTCGCCTCCGGCCTGTATCGCCCGAATGAGGGCAAGGTGTTCTTGAGCGGCATGGATATGGCAATGCTTACCCCGGCGGCGCTGCGCGAGACCGTGGGTTACCTGCCACAGGAAGCGCGCCTGTTTTCCGGCACCCTGCGCGACAACCTGTTGCTTGGCCTGCCCGACCCTGGCGACGAGGCGATTCTCGAGGCCGCCCGCAAGAGCGGCCTGATCGACCTGATTGCCGGCCAGCCCAAGGCTCTGGGCCTGGAAATCACCGAGGGCGGGCGCGGCGTCTCCGGCGGCCAGAAACAACTCATTGCACTCACCCGGATGCTGCTGGCGAAACCGAAAACCTGGCTGCTGGACGAACCCACCGGCTCGATGGATGCGGACAGCGAGGCCCGCGTCGTGGCGCTGTTGCAAGCGGTACTCGGCGCCCAGGAAAGCGCCATCGTCGCCACCCACAAGACCGCCCTGCTGTCCCTGTTCACCCGCCTGCTGGTGGTGCAGAACGGCCGCATCGTCGTGGACGGCCCGCGCGACGAGGTGATGGCGAAGCTGTCAGGCAAGGCGTGAAGGTAGCGCCGGCGCCTCGCCGGCGACTTGTAACCCCGCCGACGAGGCGTCGGCGCTACTGGAGAACCCCATGATTCACCGCACTGAACACGGCGTCAGCCGCGCCAGCCGATTGCTGCTCTGGGCGAGCATTACCACGGTCGCCGGCTTTCTCCTCTGGGCCAATTGGGCGGAGCTGGACACCCTCACCCGTGCCACCGGCCAGGTCATTGCCAGTTCGCGCAACCAGGTGATCCAGGCAGCGGATGGCGGCGTGCTGGAAAGGATGCTGGTAAAAGAAGGCGACGCTGTGAAACGCGGCCAGGTGCTGTTTCGTTTCGACCAGACCCGCGCCGGCGCCAGCCAGCAGGAAAGCCGGGCCAAGGCGGCCGCGCTGCGGGCGGCCGTGGCCCGCCTGCATGCCGAGGTGTTCGGCGGCGAACCCCGCTTCACCGGCCTGTCCGGCTTCTCCGAGGTGCAGGCCAACCAGCGCGCCTTGTTCCAGCGCCGCCAGGCTGCCATCAACGAGGAAGTAACCGCCCTGGAGCGTTCGCTGGCACTGGTTAAAACCGAACTCGACATGAACCTGCCACTGCTCAAGAGTGGCGACGTCAGCCGCGCCGAAGTACTCAAATTGCAGCGCCAGGTGGCGGACATCCAGGGCCAGATCACCAACCGCCGCAACAAGTATTTCCAGGATGCCCAGGCCGAGCTTGCCAAGGCGCAGGAAGACCTGGAATCGGTGGAGCAGGTGCTCGCCCAGCGCCGCGAACAACTGGCCTATACCGAGGTGCGCGCACCGATGGACGGGGTAGTGCGCAATGTCCGACTCACCACACAAGGCGGCGTCGCCAAGCCGGGCGATGAAATCCTGCAGATCGTGCCGCTCGACGACGACCTCATCGTCGAAGCCAAGGCGCGCCCAGCCGACATCGCCTTCATTAAACCCGGCCTGCCCGCGACAGTGAAACTCGATGCCTACGACTATTCCATTTACGGCTCGATAAAAGGCACGGTGAGCTATATCAGCGCGGATACCCTGAATGAAGAAACCCGTGCCAGCGACATGCCTTATTACCGGGTGCAGATAAAAACCCGCGACCGCAACCTCTCCAGCCGCAAGAATGAACGCATCAACATTCAACCCGGCATGACCGCCACCGTGGAAATCAAGACCGGCCGCCAGACGGTTTTTCGTTACCTCACCAAACCCATCACAAAAACCCTGGACGAATCGCTGGGAGAACGTTGATTTAACTTGGCCGTTTACCAGGAGGCTCAATTGGCGTCATCGGCAAACTCGGTTAATTGCACCATTTCCATTACTCCTGGCGCTTATTGCATGGCGCTGGATTTAATTTCAGCTTCCCCTCCCCTTTATTTTCAATTACCATGCCGCCACCCCATTGACCTGGGGAATTTCCTCAAACTCAAGGAGTCAACATGGCGTCTTATCAAGAATTGATGGCCCAGATCGAGGGCCTGAAACGTCAGGCGGAAGATGCACGTAAGCAGGAAATGGCCGGCGCCATTGCCGAAATCAAACGCATGATGGGCGAATTCGGCATTGATCCCAGCGACCTGTTTCCCTCGCGTGGCGGAAAAGCCAAGCGCGCCAGTTCCGGCATCGTCAAATACCGCGATCCGGTGAGTGGCAGGGGCTGGTCCGGCCATGGCCGCCGTCCCGACTGGGTTGCCGCACTCGCAGCTCAGGGCAAGGCGATCGAGGATTGCCGCGTCGCTTGATCGGACTGTTCCGATAAAAAACCCTCGGGCGTTACCCGAGGGTTTTTTTATCACCATCAAGAAACCCATATCCATCATCATTCCTTCATGCGCAATCCATCAGCCCATTGGGATATCTTCTGCAGCGTCATTGACAACTTTGGCGACATTGGCGTGGCCTGGCGCTTGGCCCGACAATTGGCGACGGAATACACCATTTCCGTACGCCTCTGGGTGGATAACCTGGCCGCATTCCACCATATTTACCCGGAAATCAATGTCAGTGCCGCGACCCAGTTTCTTTATGGCGTCGAGATACGACAATGGGCCACACCGCTGCCAGCGATAGAACCCGGATGCGTGGTTATCGAAGCATTGGCCTGTCATTTACCGAGTTCATTCATCCAGGCCATGGCGGAGAAATCACCGCCGCCGGTATGGATCAATCTGGAATACCTGAGCGCGGAGAATTGGGTAGCGGGCGTGCATGGCCTGCCTTCACCGCATCCGCGCTTGCCACTTACCCAATACTTCTTCATGCCTGGCTACATTATGGGAACCGGCGGCCTCCCGCGCGAGGATGGGCTTTATCGAACACGCGATGATTTCCAGCGTAATAGCGATGCGCAATCACGCTTCTGGGCCAGTCTGGGATTACCGGAAATAGACGAGCGGCGTTTGCGTCGGTGTTTGCGTATCTCATTATTCAGTTATGAATCCGCCGCGCTTGCCAGCCTGCTAACGGCTTGCAGCCAAGGCGATCGGCCAATCGACCTAGTGGTGCCATGGGGCAAGGCTGTGCCGCAAATCACCGCCTGGTTTGCCGCCGCCAATGTCCGGATCGGCGACACCTTGCGACGCGGCAACGTCCAGGTGCATGTGCTCCCCATGCTGTCGCAAGACGACTACGACCGCCTGCTCTGGGCCTGTGATTGCAACTTCGTGCGCGGCGAGGATTCCTTCGTGCGCGCCCAGTTCGCCGCCCGCCCCCTGATCTGGCAAGCCTACCGCCAGGAGGAAGGCGCGCACACGGACAAGCTCGACGCCTTCCTTGACCGCTACTGTGCCGACCTGCCGCCCGCCATGGACCACCTGGTGCGTGAAATGTGGCAGGCCTGGAACCGCGAAGAAGCTATCGGCGCGCTCTGGCCGGCCTGGATCGAGGCCTTGCCGCTGCTGTCCGACCATGCGCGCGATTGGGCCACACAGCTCGCCGAGCAACCGGACCTTGCGTCAAATTTGGTGAAATTTATCAACAAGTTGTTAAAATATCGGGCTTTTTAGGCCCCAGGACTCCCCCATGAAAACCGCTCAAGAACTCCGCGCCGGCAATGTGATCATGGTCGGCAACGACCCGCTGGTCGTGCAGAAGGCCGAATTCCAGAAATCTGGCCGCAACTCCTCCGTGGTCAAGATGAAGTTCAAGAACCTGCTCACCGGCGCCGCCAGTGAGACGGTTTACAAGGCCGACGAGAAATTCGACACCGTGAATCTGGAACGCCGCGACTGCACTTACTCCTACTTCGCCGACCCCATGTACGTGTTCATGGACGCCGAGTACAACCAGTACGAGATCGAAGCCGACAATATGTCCGACGCCCTGCCCTATCTGGAAGATAGTATGCCGCTGGAAGTGGTGTTCTACGAGGGCAAGGCCATCTCCGTGAACCTGCCCTCCTCTGTAGTGCGCGAGGTGGAATACACTGAACCCGCGGTCAAGGGCGACACCTCCGGCAAAGTGCTCAAGCCCTGTCGCATCAAGCCCACCGGCCACACGATCCAGGTGCCCGCCTTCGTGGAAATCGGCGACAAGATCGAAATCGACTGCGCTTCCGGCGAATATCGCAACCGCGTGAAGTAACTTTCAGCGGAAGGTAAGGCGAGACACCGCGCCAAGGCCCACTGGCGCGGTCAGTCAGGAGGGCTTCTTCTGCTCGTCCTCGATGCGGTCGAATTCCTTGTCCATGTCGTCGATGGACATGGGCTGGTAAGGCGCTTCCTCATCCACCTTCGGCTTGTTGCGGACCATCCAGGCGGCGACGATCACCCCCAGTTCGTAGAGCAGCCACAACGGCAGCGCGAGCATGATCTGCGACACCACATCGGGTGGCGTGAATATGGCACCCACAATGAAGGCGCCGACGATCACATAAGGCCGCGCCTCCTTGAACTGGCGGATTTCGACCAGGCCAGTAAAGGCCAGGGCGATCACCACGATGGGCACTTCGAAGGTAATGCCGAAAGCCAGGAACATGGTGATGACGAAATCGAGATACTTGTTGATGTCGGTCATCACCGCCACGCCCACCGGCGCGATGCCGATGATGAAGCCGAACACCACGGGAAATACCAGGAAATAGGCAAACGCCATGCCGCAGGCGAACAACACCAGGCTGGCCACCACCATCGGCACGATGAACTTCTTTTCGTGCGCATACAGGCCTGGCGCGATGAAGGCCCATATCTGATAAAGGATCACCGGCAAGGCGCCGAGGAAGGCGGTCATCATCGCCACCTTGATCGGCACGAAAAAGGGTGTGACCACCTCGGTGGCGATCATCTGGCCACCCTTGGGCAGCTTCGCCAGCATCGGCTGGGCCAGGATGCTGTAGAGGTCGTTGGCGAAAGGAAACAGGCAGACAAACAGAACGACCCAGACAATCACCGAGCGCAGCAGGCGGTCGCGCAGTTCGATCAGATGGGAGATGAAGGTTTCCGTGCCTACCATGTGGGTTCTCAGGTTGCCTTGGTATCGGTCTTGTCCTGAGCGGCGATCTTGCCGTCAGTTGGCTCGGCGGGTAATTGCACCGATGCGGTAGCCACCGGCGCATCCAGCGCCGCCGGTTCCCCGGGCAGCGCTACCGCCGCCGCAGCCGCTTCCTCTTCCTTGACCTTGTCCCACGCTTTCATGGTCAGGCCACCATCGGTCGCGCTCATGGCCTGCATCACCTTGCTGATCTGGCCGGTCTCCTGCTCCACGGCCGTTTCCATCTCACGCTGGGTGTCGTTGGCCAGAATTTCATACTGCTGCGCGCTGTCCTTCATGTCCTGCTGCATCTTGCGCAGTTCTTCCAGCTTGATGTCGCGGTCGATATCCTGCTTGACCTGCGACACATAGCGGTTGAGCCGCCCAAGCCACTGGCCGGCGGTGCGCGCCACCTTGGGCAGGCGTTCTGGACCGATCACCACGAGGGCGACGATGCCGATCAGCAGGAGTTCGGAAAAGCCGATGTCGAACATATAAAAGTGCTCTGTAGACCGTCATCAGTAGGCAGCAACGGCCTACCTCAAACAGCAAACTATCAACTTTGCTGTTTGTCCTTCACCTCACCTTCGATGGTCGTGCCCTGGCTGTCACCCTGGCGTGGCAGTTCGGTGGGCTTGTTTTTCTCCTCGCCCATCGCTTCCTTGAAATTCTTGACCGCGCCACCGAGATCGCCGCCGATATTTCGCAGCTTCTTGGTGCCGAAGACCAGCAGGACAATGACCAGCACGATCAACCAATGCCAAATGCTAAAAGAGCCCATTTCCTATCTCCTGTGCAAACTAAGTAATACGGTGCCAAGTGTGGCATTGGCCCGCGTTAGACTACATCGGCCGTAGTCGGTTGCCGCCGATGACGTGGACATGCAGATGGAACACCTCCTGGCCGCCACCCGGGCCGGTGTTGATGATGGTACGGAAGCCATCGCCCAGTCCCTGTTCCTTCGCCAGAACCGGCGCCAGCAACAGGATGCGGCCCAACAGTATTTCATGGCGCGCATGCGCATCCGCCAGCGAGGCGATGTGTTCCTTGGGGATGATCATGAAATGCACCGGAGCTACCGGATGAATGTCATGAAACGCGAGGACATCACTGTCCTCGTAGATTTTCTTGCAGGGAATCTCGCCCGCCACGATCTTGCAGAAAAGGCAGTTCTCGCTCATCCGTTGTCCTTACCACGATTCGCTTTCTCGACCAGTCCGGACAGTCCTTCGCGCCGGGCCAACTCGTTGAGGATCTCATCGGGGTGGATGCCCTGCTGCGCCAGCAGAACCAGCGAATGAAACCAAAGATCGGCGGTTTCATAGACGACTTTTTCCCGTACCCCGTCCTTCGCCGCCATGATGGTCTCCGCCGCTTCCTCCGCCACCTTCTTCAGAATGGCATCGAGGCCCTTGGCATAGAGCTTGGCCACATAGGACGACTGCGGATCGGCCTGCTTGCGGGCTTCCAGGGTTTCCGCGAGGCGGCCGAGGATGTCGGCGCTCATTCCTTGTAAATCTCGTGCGGGTCTTTCAGCACCGGGTCCACGGCAAGCCACTTGTCATTCTCCAATTTCTGGAAGAAGCAACTACGGCGGCCGGTATGGCAGGCGATGCCACCGGATTGCTCGACCTTGAGCAGGACCACATCCTCATCGCAATCCAGACGGATTTCCCTGACCTTCTGGGTGTGCCCCGACTCTTCGCCTTTGTGCCAGAGCTTCCTGCGCGAGCGCGACCAGTACACCGCCTCGCCCAGTTCCACGGTTTGCCTGAGCGCCTCGCGGTTCATCCAGGCAAGCATCAGAATGTCGCCGCTCGCGGCGTCCTGGGCGATGGCCGGCACCAGACCCTCTGCGGACCAGTTGACCTTGTTCAACCACGTTTCACCACTCACAACCGCACCTCGATTCCCTGTTCCCGCATATGTTTTTTTGCCTGCTCCACGGTGTATTCACCGAAATGGAAAATGCTCGCGGCCAACACCGCATCGGCTCCGCCGAGCTTCACGCCATCCACCAGATGTTGCAGATTGCCGACGCCGCCGCTGGCGATGACCGGGATAGTCAGCGTATCGGAAATCGCCCGCGTCAAATTGAGGTCAAAGCCGATCTTGGCGCCGTCGCGATCCATGCTGGTAAGCAGAATTTCACCCGCGCCCAGGCCCTGCATCTTCCGCGCCCACGCCACGGCATCGAGCCCGGTAGGCTTGCGGCCGCCGTGAGTAAAGATTTCCCATGCGGGCGTAGCTCCCCACACGGTCTGCTTGGCGTCGATCGCCACCACGATGCACTGCGAGCCAAAACGGTCGGAACAGTTTTTCACCAGTTGCGGATTGAACACGGCAGCGGTGTTGATGGTGACCTTGTCCGCGCCGGCATGGAGGAGGCGGCGCACATCCTCCACCGCGCGCACCCCGCCACCGACGGTGAGTGGAATGAACACCTGCGCGGCCACGGCTTCGATGATGTGCAGGATCAGGTCGCGGTCGTCAGAGGTGGCGGTGATGTCGAGGAAAGTCAGCTCGTCGGCGCCCTGCTCATCATAACGGCGGGCAATTTCCACCGGATCGCCGGCGTCAACCAGATTGACAAAATTGACCCCCTTCACCACGCGACCGGCGGTCACGTCGAGACAGGGAATGATGCGTTTGGCTAACCCCATGCCAAGCTCATTTGGCACCGCACAATTCATCCGCCAGCGCCTGCGCCGCCGTGAAATCGAGGGTGCCTTCATAGATGGCGCGGCCTGTGATGGCGCCCATGATGCCTTCCTGGGCCACGGCGCACAGGTTGCGCACGTCGTCGAGGTTGGTGACGCCACCGCTGGCGATCACCGGAATGCTCAGTGCCTGAGCCAGGCGCACGGTGGCTTCGATATTGACGCCGGAGAGCATGCCGTCGCGGCCGATGTCGGTGTAGACCACCGATTCCACGCCATAGTCCTCGAAACGGCGGGCCAGATCGATAACATCGTGTTTGGTCACTTTCGACCAGCCTTCGACCGCGACCTTGCCGTCCTTCGCATCCAGGCCAACGATGATGCGGCCGGGAAAGGCGGTACAGGCGTCGTGCAGGAAGCCAGGGTTCTTCACCGCCGCGCTGCCGATGATGACGAAGTGGATACCGTCATTTAGATAGCGTTCGATGGTATCCAGGTCACGGATGCCGCCACCGAGCTGAACCGGAATCTCGTCGCCGAGTTCGTCGGTGATGGCCTTGATGGCTTGCTCGTTGACCGGCTTGCCGACGAAAGCGCCATTAAGGTCAACCAGATGAATGCGGCGTGCGCCACTGGCCAGCCACTTTTCCGCCATTTCCGCCGGATTGGCGGAAAACACTGTGGCGCTATCCATTTCACCCTGTTTCAGGCGAACGCAATGGCCGTCTTTCAGATCGATCGCGGGGATGATGAGCATGGTTGTTACCTTAAACCGTCCCAGGTGACAAAGTTGGCAAGCAAGCGCAGACCGGCGGCCTGGCTCTTTTCCGGGTGAAACTGCACGGCGAACAGCATGTCCTGAGCCACCGCGCAAGTGAAAGCAAACGGGTAACGGGTGAAACCGGCCACCACATCCTGCGACGCGGGTTCCGCGTAATAGCTATGCACAAAATAGAAACGCGCGCCGTCCTCGATGCCGGCCCATAGCGGGTGAGGTTTTGCTCCCATCGCGGTCTGATGCACCTGGTTCCAGCCAATGTGCGGCACTTTTAGTTTCTGGCCGTGCTCGTCCCGCATGGCTGCCGCCGGGAACCGGCGTACCTTGCCGGACAGCAGGCCAAGGCCGGCACAGTCGCCTTCCTCGCTATGTACAAACAGGGCCTGCATCCCCAGGCAGATACCCAGGAACGGTTTGCTGGCGGCGGCCTGTTTGACCGCCTCGGTGAGGCCACGCTGTTTCAGTTCACGCATGCAATCCGGCATCGCGCCGACCCCAGGGAAAACCACCCGCGTCGCCGCCGCGATCACGGCGGGATCGGATGTCACGATGATCTTGGACTGGGGGGCGACGTGTTCAAATGCCTTGGATACGGAGAGCAGATTGCCCATGCCATAGTCGATGATGGCGACATCAGCCACTTCGCTCAGGACAGGCATTACAGCGCGCCCTTGGTCGAAGGCAGGGTATCGCCCATGCGTGGATCGAATTCCACCGCCATGCGCAGCGCCCGGCCGAAGGCCTTGAACACGGTTTCTGCCTGGTGATGGGCATTGCCGCCGCGCAGGTTGTCGATATGCAGCGTGACGCCGGCATGATTGACGAAGCCCTGGAAAAACTCGCGGAACAGATCGACATCGAACTCGCCGATGCGCGCGCGGGTGAAGTCCACGTGAAACTCCAGGCCGGGACGGCCGGAGAGATCAATCACCACCCTTGAGAGCGCTTCATCCAGCGGCACATAGGCATGGCCGTAACGGCGGATGCCTCGCTTGTCGCCCAGCGCCTTGGCGAAGGCCTGGCCCAGACTGATGCCGATGTCCTCGGCGGTGTGGTGGGCGTCGATATGCAGATCGCCCTCGGCTTCGATATCGAGGTCGATCAGCCCGTGGCGAGACACCTGGTCGAGCATGTGATCGAGAAAGGGAATACCGGTCTTGAAGACGCCTCGCCCCGTGCCATCGAGGTCGATCTGGACGCGAATCCGGGTTTCCAGGGTATTGCGAGAGAGTTCGGCTTGCCGCATCGGGATACTTGGAGAGCTTGGCGCTTAGGCGGGGGGAGACAGTCTGGACGGGCAGAAAGAATCGGGGCGCATGATAACATCACGGCCGCTTTCGGGTTCCAGCCCTCTTCGTGAGATTTCTCCCGTTTTCCGCCCTGTTTATCCCACCGCCATGAGCCCATTCTGGAGCGACCTCGTCGCCAGCCTCACCCCCTATGTGCCGGGTGAGCAGCCCCGGCTAGCGAACCTCGTCAAGCTCAACACCAACGAAAACCCCTACCCACCCTCCCCGCGCGCGCTGGAAGCCTTGCGCGACGAGATCGGCGAAGGCCTGCGGCTCTACCCCGACCCTGAAGCCTCCCGCCTGAAAGCCGCCATCGCCACTTATTGCCAGGTCGCGCCGCGCCAGGTATTCGTCGGCAACGGCTCCGACGAAGTGCTCGCCCACACCTTCCTCGGCCTGCTCAAACACGACGCGCCGCTGCTGTTCCCGGACATCAGCTACAGCTTCTACCCAGTCTACTGCGGCCTCTATGGCATCGACGGGCGCAACGTGCCGCTGAACGAACAGTTTGAAATCCGCGTCGATGACTACCTGAACGCGCCAAGCTGCGGCGCCATCATCTTCCCCAACCCCAACGCCCCCACCGGACGGTTGTTGCCGCTCACGGAAATCGAACGTCTGCTGGAGGGAAAACCCGATGTGGTGGTTGTGGTGGACGAGGCCTACATCGACTTCGGTGGCAAATCAGCCATCGCCCTGGTCAACCGTTACCCCAACTTGCTGGTGGTGCAGACCCTGTCCAAGTCACGCTCCCTGGCTGGCCTGCGGGTCGGCTTCGCGGTGGGACATGCGGCGCTGATCGAAGCCCTGGAGCGGGTGAAGAACAGCTTCAACTCCTACCCGCTCGACCGCCTCGCCATCGCCGGCGCGGTCGCCGCCATCGAAGACACGGCGCATTTTGAAACCACCCGCCAGGCGGTCATCCATAGCCGCGAGCAGTTGATGCGCGACATGGCGGCACTCGGCTTCACCGTCCTGCCCTCGGCGGCCAATTTCATCTTCGCCCGCCACCCGAACCATGACGCCGGCGACCTCGCGGCGGCGCTACGCGCCCGTAACATCATCGTCCGCCACTTCCGCCAACCGCGCATCGAGCAATACCTGCGCATCACCATCGGCAGCGACGCGCAATGCGCGGCGCTGGTCATGGCGTTACAGGAGATTCTCGGCGGGTAAGCAGTAAGTATCGGGTTGCAGCGCGAAAATCCGCGCGGGGCCCGGCGTAATTCGCTGTCCGCTCAATACGGTTTGCCGTCGAACCGCGTTGCCGAGTGTCAGTCCGGCCCCGCCCCCCCTATGCGCAGCCTTCGACGTCATGACAGTCGGCTATCTGGGGTTGAACAGCCACTCACCAACTTTCCGCGTGCTTCTGTGGTTCGGCCTGAATCCCCAGATTGTCCAGAAACGCTTGCTGGGTTTCATCCAACACTCCCAGGCGCCTAATGGCCGAAGAGAAATAGTGCACACCCATAGTGCCCTTATTCCCACTCGATCATCAACGAGCCTTTTAATCTGTTGATCCATATAGAACCACACACGGGATGGAACAAATACCTTCATTAGTTCGCTGGCGCTCACGGTTTACGCTTCTGGATTGCCGCGCTTCGCTCGCAATGACGGGGGACTGCGGTCATTGCGAGGAGGCGGTAGCCGACGTGGCAATCCAGTTCGCGTGAAGTGGACCCCTACGTCAAGACAATAATGCAGCCGGTTTAAGTTGCGCTCTCGACTTCACATGCAGCTGCGTTCCCTGAACCAGGGCACCGCC
>PFJX01000078.1 GCA_002784045.1 Hydrogenophilales bacterium CG_4_10_14_3_um_filter_63_21 | reverse complement strand
GGCTGTTTACACGGGAAGCCATGACACGACTGGCTTTGTAGGGTGCGGTCACAGTGCATCCACACTTAACGCGAACTGAGCCTTTCACAAAGCCCGTGCGAATCCATTATTAACTAATGGATTCATAGGGTTGCTTTTGATAAACAAATCCATGCGGGCAGTCTGGCCACATGCCCTCATTTAAGGCACGCCTCTTGCTTGTAGTCTTTCCGTTTTTCAGGAGACAACGATGGATGCTTTCAAATCAGGCGCGGATGTACTGTTTATCTTGCTGGGCGCCATCATGGTACTGGCCATGCATGCCGGCTTCGCGTTTCTGGAATTGGGGACGGTGCGCAGGAAAAACCAGGTCAACGCCCTGGTGAAAATCCTCACTGATTTCTCGGTGTCCACCATCGCCTATTTCTTCATCGGCTATGGCGTTGCTTACGGCGTCGATTTCATGAGTGGCGCCGACAAATTGATCGTGAAAAGTGGCTATGAGTTGGTGAAGTTCTTCTTCCTGCTTACCTTCGCCGCCGCCATTCCCGCCATTATTTCCGGCGGCATGGCTGAGCGCGCCAGATTCAATCCGCAACTGGCCGCCACCTTCATTCTGGTCGGTTTCGTCTACCCCTTTTTCGAGGGGTTGGCCTGGAACAACAACTTCGCTTTCCAGGACTGGATCAACGCCAGTTTCGGCGCAAGGTTTCACGACTTCGCCGGCTCCGTGGTGGTGCATGCTGTGGGCGGCTGGATCGCCCTGGCGGGCGTGCTGCTGCTTGGCGCCCGCCGTGGCCGTTATCGCCACGACGGCATGGTCGCCGCGCATCCGCCCTCCAGCATCCCGTTCCTGGCCCTGGGCGCCTGGATTCTCACAGTGGGCTGGTTTGGCTTCAACGTGATGTCCGCGCAAACCCTGGCAGCCGTATCCGGCCTGGTGGCGGTGAATTCGCTGATGGCCATGGTGGGTGGCACCCTGGCAGCCTTGTTCATTGGCAAGAATGACCCCGGCTTTATCCACAACGGCCCGCTCGCCGGCCTGGTCGCGGTGTGCGCCGGTTCCGACCTGATGCACCCGCTGGGCGCGCTCGCCACCGGTGTTATCGCCGGCGCGCTGTTCGTATTCATGTTCACCATCACTCAGAACAAATGGAAGATCGACGACGTGTTGGGTGTGTGGCCGCTGCATGGCCTCTGTGGCGCCTGGGGCGGCATCGCCGCCGGCATCTTTGGTTCGCGGGCTTTGGGCGGCATCGGGGGTGTGGCCTTCGCCGCGCAACTGGTGGGCACCTTGACTGGCATCGCCATCGCTCTGGCCGGCGGCGCGGCGGTCTACGGCCTGTTGAAATTCACGGTTGGAATCCGCCTCGACGCCGAGGAGGAGTTCAACGGCGCCGACCTCTCCATCCACAAGATTTCCGCGACGGCGGAGCGGGAAACTAACTGGTAAAGCTCATTAACAGAGTGTTGAAAATCGAGGTCCAGTGGGAAATGGCATGCTCAAACGTATAAAACCCCGTCAAATTGCATGCTAAACAAGCAAATATTGCTTATTTATTGTGCAATATCGGCATTATTTCGGCCCGTTTTTCCATCAAGTTGGAGAAACGCGCGATTTTCAACACCCTGCTAGCGGAACCGCCAAATCGATGGAAGTGAACCGCACCGACTCGCCCGACCCGTAAACCTCCTGCACCCAGCCGGCCGGTGTGCGCCGGTAGGCTTCCATCCAGGCCTTGTTCTGGTCGACCAGCACATATTCCTCCAGGCTCGCCAGGCGGCGGTAGGACAACAGCTTTTCGCGCCGATCCACCGGCTCGGTGGAGTCCGACAACACTTCCAGCACCAACTTCGGCGCCCCGACATAATCCTTCGGCGCATTCGGGCCGAGATCGGGCGCGTAGCGGCGCCACCCAATGGGTGAGCGTCCCCGGAGGCGCAAACGCCAGCACCCATGCGGCCTCACGAGGGCCAAGGAGCGGTCAACTGAGCTTTCTAGGTTCAATGCCAGCGTGCCGTGCACCTTCGACGCGCCGGCCATGGCGAATACTTCGCCGGCCACCTATTCGTGCCGGACCGCGGCTTCGCGCTCGGCGGCCAGATAGTCGGTTTCGCTGTAATACTTGAGGTAAGCGGGTTGCATGGTGTCTGCCTCCGGGAATCTGCGGCCGCTTATGGCATGGTCGGGCGAGCCGCCTATGCCTCCTACCGCGCGGCTCAAATAGGCTGAATCGCCTCGCGCAATTACAATGCCGCCTCCTTCGAGAAACACCCCCATGTCCGACTTCGATCCCGAACTCACCGCCCTGAAATTGCCGCCGCACTCGGTCGAGGCGGAGCAATCGGTGCTGGGTGGGCTGTTGCTGGAAAACCACGCCTGGGAGCGGGTGGCGGACCTGATCAACGAGCAGGATTTCTACCGCGCCGATCACCGCAGCATCTGGCAACGGATCGTCCATCTGATCGACGAAAACAAGCCGGCCGACGTGGTGACCGTGGCCGAGGCGCTGGAATCGCTCAATCGCCTCGACGAGGTCGGCGGCTTGGCCTACCTGGCCGCACTGGCGCAGAACACGCCTTCGGCCGCCAATATCCGCCGCTATGCCGAGATCGTGCGGGAACGCTCGGTGCTCAGGAAACTGGTCGAAGTGGGTGGCGCGATCAGCACCGCCGCGTTCAACCCGAACGGCCGTTCCGCGACGGAAATTCTCGACGAAGCCGAAGCCCGTGTATTCGAGATCAAGGAAGCCGGCGCCAAGGCCACCCAGGGCTTTCAACCGTTGCAGCCGCTGTTGAAGGAAGTCGTCACCCGCATCGATGAGCTATACAACCGCGACAATCCCAGCGAAGTCACCGGCGTGGCCACCGGCTACAGCGACCTCGATACCAAAACTTCCGGCCTGCAACCGGGCGACCTCATCATCGTCGCCGGCCGGCCGAGCATGGGCAAAACGGCCTTCAGCCTGAACATCGCCGAAAACGTGGCGCTTGACGCCAACCTGCCGGTGGCCGTGTTCAGCATGGAAATGGGCGCCACGCAACTGGTGATGCGGATGCTGGGCTCGGTTGGCCGCCTCGACCAGCACAAGCTGCGGACTGGGCGCATCAGCGACGATGACTGGCCGCGCCTGACCCACGCCCTCGGCAGCCTCAACGAAGCCAAGATCTTCATCGACGAATCGCCCGGCCTTACCGCCATGGAAGTGCGTACCCGCGCCCGCCGCCTGGCGCGGCAATGCGAAGGTGGCCAGCTCGGACTGATTGTGCTCGACTACTTGCAGCTCATGTCCGGCGGTGGCCGGGGGGAAAACCGCGCCACGGAAATCTCCGAGATTTCCCGTTCGCTCAAGAGCCTGGCCAAGGAACTGCATGTGCCGGTGGTCGCCCTGTCACAGCTCAACCGCTCGCTGGAACAGCGCCCCAACAAGCGCCCGGTGATGTCCGACCTGCGCGAATCTGGCGCCATCGAACAGGATGCCGACGTGATCTTGTTCATCTACCGCGACGAGGTCTACAACCCGGACACGCAAGACAAGGGCACGGCGGAAATCATCATCGGCAAGCAACGCAACGGCCCCATCGGCACCGTGCGACTGACCTTCCTGGGTGAATACACCCGCTTCGAGAACTTCGCTGGGGGAATGTAGCGCAGGCTTCCAGCCTGCTCTTCAAGTGGACATGTCTCGCCCGCTCACCGCCCGCATCGACCTCGCCGCCCTCGCCCACAACCTGGGCGTGGTGAAGGCCGCCGCGCCGCATTCCAGAGTCCTCGCGGTGATCAAGGCCAACGGTTACGGCCACGGCCTCCTGCGCGTGGCGCACGGCCTGCGCGCGGCGGATGGCTTCGCCGTGCTTTCCGTCGATGAAGCCGCGCAACTGCGTGGCGCCGGCTACACCCATCCCATCGTCCTGCTGGAGGGCTTCTTCCACCCCGACGAACTTTCGGAAATCGCCCGCCTGCGCCTGCGCCCGGTGATCCACCGCCAGGATCAGGCGGAAATCCTGGCGCGCGCGCATCTCGAACACCGCCTCGACGTCCTCCTCAAGATCGACACCGGCATGCACCGCCTCGGCCTCCCCCCCGCGCGTGTGGCGGAGGCGCTCGCCACCCTGCGCGCTGCGCCCCATATCGGCGGCATCACCCTGATGACCCATTTCGCCCGCGCGGATGAGCCGGGTGTTGGGGTAGCGGCGCAGATGGCCACGTTCCGCGAGGCGGCTGGCGGCCTGGAATTGCCGATCACCCTCGCCAATTCCGCCGCCCTCCTGCGTTATCCGGAAACCCACGCCGATTGGGTGCGCCCCGGCATCATGCTTTATGGGATTTCCCCCTTCTCGGGCCAGACCGGCGCCGACCTCGGCCTGCTGCCCGCGATGGCGCTGGAATCGCGCCTCATCGCCGTGCGGCGCATCAGGCAAGGGGACGCCGTCGGCTACGGCGCCAGCTTCGTCGCCGAACACGACCTGAACCTCGGCGTGGTCGCCTGCGGCTATGCCGATGGCTACCCACGCCATGCCGGCAGCGGCACCCCCATCCTGGTCGAAGGCCGCATCACCCGCACCCTGGGGCGGGTATCGATGGACATGCTCTGCGTCGACCTCACGCCCGTGCCCAACGCCCATGTCGGCAGCCCGGTCACCCTCTGGGGCGCCGAATTGCCCGCCGAACACGTCGCCGAGCGCGCCGGCACCATTGCCTACGAACTGCTCACCGCCGTTGCACCGCGCGTGCGGGTGGAAGAAATCTGAGCCTCACTGGAACCCCACCATGCCCGACATCCTGGAAAAAATCCTCACCACCAAGCGCCAAGAAATCACCGCCGCAAAACGGGTCGAACCCCTGGAAGTGGTGCGCGATGCCGCCGAATGGGCGCCGCCCGCGCGTGATTTCACCGGCGCCCTGCGCGCCCGGATCGCCGCCGGCCACGCCGCCGTCATCGCCGAAATCAAGAAAGCCAGCCCCAGCAAGGGGGTGATTCGCGCCGACTTCCATCCCGCCGAAATCGCCGCCAGCTATGAAAAGGGGGGCGCCACCTGCCTGTCCGTGCTCACCGACCGGCAATACTTTCAAGGCGCCCCGGAATACCTGAAAGCCGCGCGCGACGCCTGCGCGCTGCCGGTATTACGCAAGGACTTCATGATCGACCCCTACCAGGTCTATGAAGCCCGCGCGATGGGCGCCGACTGCATTCTGCTGATCGTGGCCGCGCTCAGCCTCGAACAGATGCGGGAACTGGAAGCCCTCGCCCACGCCCTCGGCATGGCCGTCCTGGTGGAAAGCCACGATGGCGAAGAACTGGAAGCCGCGCTGCAACTGCAAACGCCGCTGATCGGCATCAACAACCGCAACCTGCGCACCTTTGAAACCCGCCTGGAAACCACCCTCGACCTGATGGAAGACATCCCCGCCGACCGCATCGCCATCACCGAAAGCGGCATCCTCACCCCCGCCGGAGTGGCCCTCATGCGCGCCCACGAAGTCGACGCCTTCCTGGTTGGTGAAGCGTTCATGAAAGCGCCCGACCCCGGCGCGGAGTTGGCGCGGCTGTTCCTGTAGCGCCGGCGCCTCGCCGGCGAGGCGCCGGCGCTACATGGCGCGAGCTTGCTTCACGTTAACATCGCCTCACTACCCTTTATCTGGAGATCACCATGGGCCTGGCCGCTGAAAAGCCGCTCTGTTCCCCCGAGGACTACCTCCGCCTGGAAGCGACTGGAGAGGTCAAGCATGAATATGTGGACGGCGAGATCTACGCCATGTCCGGCGCCAGCCGGCGCCACAACATGATCGCAATCAACGCCACCCTTCGCCTGAAAAGCCAGGCCAAAGGCACAGGCTGCGAAGCCTACACATCCGACGTCAAAGTCTACGTCGAAGCACAAAACAGCTTTTATTACCCCGACGCCATGCTGGTCTGCGGCGAAGACGATACCCACACCCATTACGTCACCCGCCCCTGCATCTTGGTCGAGGTCATTTCCCCCGGCACCGCCGTCATCGACCGCCGCGAAAAGCTGCTGGCCTACCGCAAGCTGCCCAGCCTCAAGGCGTACATCCTGGTGGAATCCGACCGCCGCCAGGTCGAATACTTCCTGCGCGGCGACACTGGGACATGGCGGTCAGGCACGCTGGGGGAGAACGACATGCTCAACCTCGACTGCGCCGGCCACCCTGTTGCTTTGTGCCTGGACGACATTTACGAAGACGTTGTGTTGTAGCGTGCGCCGCCCGCGCAAGCCGACTACGAGTGCTCGCCTGTTGATGCGCGTTCGATCGCTGCCTTCTCGTTTTCTGGGAGTCGCATGGTTAACAAGGCGGACAGTGCCATCTCCAAGGACAGGGTTGGCGCCATTCCATTTCATGGTCTATCGCTCCGCTGCCTGGCTACGGGCCAGTTCGTAGGCCGGGTTAGCGGCCTTATCGCCTAACCCGACCCACACGTCTGAAAAATCAAGGTTCATCATCCGATATTGCTCTGGCCAGCCATCCAGCGTAGCCTATGCCAAGGCATAGGCTAGACTATCGAGGACATCATGCAAACTGAGCGCCACGTCAAACTGTTCCGCAACGGCCGCAACCAAGCCTTGCGCATACCCCGAGAATTTGAATTGCCTGGCGACCAGGCCATCATCCGCCGGCAGGGCGACCAACTGATCATCGAGCCCATCAAAACCCGGCCCCTGCTGGAACTTCTCGCCACGCTGAAGCCGCTGGACGAGGATTTTCCGGACATCGAAGAGTTACCCATCGAGCCTGTGGATTTCTGAGCATGCGCTACCTGCTCGACACCAACATAGTTTCCGATCTGGTCAAACAGCCACAGGGCGCCGTTGCGCGGCGTATTGCCCAGTTGGAAGAAGGGCAGGTATGCACCAGCCTCATCGTCGCCGCCGAATTGCGTTATGGCGCCGCCAAACGCGGCTCGGCCAGATTGGCCGCGCAACTCGAAGCCATCCTCACCGCCCTGCCAGTCCTGCCTCTGGAAACGCCCACGGACCGCCGCTACGGCGATCTGCGCGCGGTGCTGGAGCGCGCCGGGACGCCCATCGGCCCCAACGATTTACTCATCGCGGCCCAGGCACTCGCGCTGAACGCCACGCTGGTGACCGACAACACCCGTGAATTCGAGCGTGTAGGCGGGCTAGCCATCGAGAATTGGATAAGCTGAGGCTACTGGCTGGAAGGCCGTTACGAAGACATCGGGTTACGGCGAGAGACGCCGCGCCTAACCTGACCAACGAGACTATGAAGTGGTCGATAGGGTGCTTGTCACCATAACCCGGCTAGGAGCCTGTCGGACTTTGGCCACCGATAGCGAAAATCGGCCCCGTCGAGGCCAGTTTTTGCCACTTTCGCTGGGGAATAGTCGAACTATTTCCCAAGAAAGCGGCGAAAAATGGGCCGGCGCGGTCGGTTTGCAGCCGGTGATTCCAAAGTCCGACAGGCTCCTAGCCCGGATATTGCATGAATACTCGCGCGCCCTCGCTGGT
>PFJX01000075.1 GCA_002784045.1 Hydrogenophilales bacterium CG_4_10_14_3_um_filter_63_21 | reverse complement strand
TTTCACCGGCTGAATTTCCAGCCGGTTCTTGATGTTGTCGGGAATTTCCACCAGGTCTTTCACGTTGCCTTCCGGGATCAACACCTTCTTGATTCCAAAGACGAAAATAAGGCAAGTCGATAAAACAAGGGAGAAGAAACCCCAGGCCGCGACACTCAATCAATACCCGGCTTTGCTACCAAACAACAACTGCCTGGCCGCCCCCAGAATGAACAGCGTGTTGGTCACCAGATAGCGCTTCCACAAACGGCGCGGTTCAGACACTAGCCGGTGCAACCATTCCAGGCCGTTATCCCGCATCCAACGCGGCGCGCGCGCCACCTTGCCGGCGTGGAAATCGAACGCCGCACCCACACCGATCATCACCGCATTCACTCGGCCGCGATGTTCCGCCATCCAGCCTTCCTGCTTGGGACAGCCCAGGCCGACAAACACGATCCCCACTCCGCTGGCATTGATACGAGCCACCGCCGACTCATCCTCCTCGGCCGTCGGCAGCCGAAACGGCGGCGACTCCAACCCGCCTATTACCAAGTCTGGAAACGCCTGGCGCAAACGCACTTCCAGAGCAGCAAGCGTGGCCTCGGTACTGCCATGGAAATACACCGGCAACTTCTCCACCGCGCAACGCCTGCACAGCGCCCACATCAAGTCCGGCCCGCTGATACGCGGCTGCCCGGTGAACCCCAGGCGGCGCAACATCCACGCCACCGGCGCGCCATCCGGCGTCGCCATGTCGGAAGCGTTGATCACCTCGCGATACGCCGCATCGCGCGACGCGCTCACCACCACATGCACATTGCAGATCGCCACGTAGCGGCTTTCGCGTGCATGCGCCCAGGCGAGCAGGCGATCAATGGCCTCATGCCAAGCCAAGGCATCAATCTGGACACCCAGCACCCGGCCGGTTTGGCGGTTCAAGGGCACCAGGTCAACCCACTGCCTGAACAACCAGGGACGGGCGCACTTAGAAGACTCTGATCAAGGGCACGGGCGTAGGCGCAGGTGGAGCCGTGCTGGCTCCACCGAAACGATCGCGCCTTGCAGAAATACGGTTCATGCAGCGTGCTCAGCCGAGAAACGGGTTGAGCACAGTCAGTCGACCTTCAAATATCTGGCCGTGCTGCATGTCCTCCGAATAGAGCGTGCCGCAGCCAGAAAGCAGGGCAGACGCCACGATCAGGCAATCCCAGTAGGAAAGTCCTGTTTGAGCCTCAAGCGTCATGGCTTTACCGACAACGTTCGAATCCACCACCACCACGTCACACCCTGCGATCAACTCTCGGGCAAGCGCGTGGCGGGTAGCGATCTCCAACTTCAACTTGACGCGGCAGACATTGAGAAACTCGTTGACCACCTGAGTGCTAATGGTGGGCTGCCGGGCAAGCAGATCACGTCCCTTGGCCTTCTTGGCTGCATCCAGCCCAAAGGCATAGACGGCGATATTCGTATCAACGAAGACCGGCACGGTCGTAGAGTGCATCGCGATCAAATTTACCGTCGTACTTCGCCGCCACTTGATCGAATAAAGAAAAATCAATAGCGCGTGAAGCGTGGAAAACAACGGCTGCCCGCCCCTTCACATGCTCCACGAAATCCAGCACCTCCGCCGCTCGGTCTTCGGGCAGAGACTGAACCAACTCATAAATACGTTCGGCGACACCCATCTTGGAATCCTCCATTCATGTCCTGATGGTGGATGGGCAGTTTAACGCCGACTCATCATCACGCGGTTCTCGCTGCATCCTGCAAATCGCAAAGCCGTCACCACATGCATATTGCTGATGGCCACATAGCGCGATTGCGGCTTACGCGCCCCGGCCAGAAGACGATCAACCGCCGCCGCCCAAGATCAACGCATCAATTTGGACGCCAAGTGCCTGGCCTGTGACGCACTCAATGGGCATGGCTTTTCACCTCATCAATCGCCTCTTGGTAAATTTCCATCAAGCGCCGGTAATTCACCTCGGCCGAGAACTCGGTTTCGTATTGCGCGCGGGCGTTGCGCCCCATCGCCGCCGTCAGTTCCGGGTGCGCCAACGCCCAAGCCATCTTGTCGGCCAGATCGCGCGGATTGCCCGGCTCGAACAGCAGCCCGGTTTCGCCATCGCGCACCAGTTCAGCCAGCGCGCCGATGCGGCTGGCAATCACCGGCAAGCCACAGGCGAAGGCCTCCACAAGGGTGCGTGGAAAGTTTTCATACCAGATGCTCGGCACCACCAGCACCGCCGCGTGGCTCATTTCCTGACGCACCGCTTCGCCCGGCAGGCTGCCCAATTTGGCCACACCGGCCATGCCGTCCAGCAAGCCAGCTTCGGGGCCGTCCCCCGCCACCCGCAACTGCGCATCGGGCAGCAGCGCCATGGCTGCGGCCAGCGTGGCCATACCTTTCTCAATCGACAGCCGCCCGACAAACAGCAAGCCCGCGCGGGGCGCAGGTTGCGGTGCGGCAAAATCGACGAAATTCGGCTTCACCAGCACACGTTCGGCAGGCAAGCCGCCTTCGATGAACTTGCCCCGGCAAAACTCGTTCAGCGCGATATAGCGGGCCACCTTGTTCCGATACGTGCCCAGCTCCCGGTGCAGCGCCAACATCCCTGCCAGCACTGCCGATGCGGCACGCGATCCGCGATAGCACGCCCGCGCCACCCCGCGCCAGGGCAGATGCCCCATGCAGTCCTCGCATACGCGGCCCTCGCGCAGAAACAGTGCATTCAGACACATCAGGCGAAAGTTATGCAGCGTCTGCACCACCGGCACACCGGCGCGTTCCGCCGCCCAATACAACGAGGGCGAAATCAGGGGAAAGGTGTTGTGGGAATGGATTACATCCGGCTGGAATGCCTGGATCAGCCTGCTCACGTCCTCGACTGTGCGGCTGGACCAAAACGTCCGCCGCGCCAACGAAGATATGGACAAAGCGCCGATGTCATCGTTATGGCGCGAGTAGATTTCCACCGCGTGGCCATGCTGGCGGAGCAAGACCATCTCCGCCTCTACAACGGAATCCTCACCGCCACGATGCTGATAGGCGTTGTGGGCGATCAGGACACGCATGGGATTGGACGCAGACGACATCGCTACCCAGGTTTACGTGCTAGCCACTGGACCCCCACGCTGGTCAATGTCGGCCACAAGCCATGAAATGCTCCGAAGCGCCCGAAGGCCGTAGGGCGAATCATTTGGAAACCAGAGCGCTCCAGCACCAGCCGTAAGGATCGATACGTGAAATAGTGCAGGTGGCCGCCGTCAAACAGAAGATCACTCCCGAGCCCCTCATTAGGTTGCGACGTAGAGGGAAAGCGGCCCGCCAGCAACATCAATCGCTTCTTGATGAAAGCGATGTTCGGGGTGTTTATCACCAGCACACCACCCGGTTTGAGTAGGCGGAACATCTCATTCGCGGCCGCGAATACGTCCGGAATGTGTTCGATCACATCCGCGCTGATGATGCGGTCCAGGCTCGCGTCGCTGATCTGTGAAATCACTTCAGCGGAACCTTGAATACCCTCGAACGGCAACCCTGCCAGATTCGCTTCCGCTTGGCGCAAACGCCCGGCGGAGTACTCCAGGCCGATTAGTCGGTCGTAACGCTGCCTGAACTGATACAGCAAACTACCATTCCCGCAACCAATATCCAAAATGGCCTCGCCAGTGCCCTCAACCGCCACGATGGCCTCGGCGCGATCAAGCGGCCAGCGTCTGATTGGCAGTTTGACAAACTCCGTAGTTGAGCCGTCTGTCTGATAAAACCGGTCATACTTTTCATTCAACCCCATTGCCGCCCCCTCATGTTTTTAGCGCCCCCAGAATTCCATCCCGGAAATTCCGCACCATGTTTTCGATGCTGTAATGCTCCGTTGCCTCGTGGCAGCCGGCCACCAGTCGCGCTCGATAGGCATCGTCATTCAGAACCTGGCGTACCCCGGCTACAAAGGCATCCAGGGTGTTGTCAGTCATCAGGCCATTTTCGTGTTGGCGTAGGTAGGCGATCTCAGGCGAGTGAATGCCACAATCCGTGGTCACCAGCGGCACCCCGGTAACGAACGCATCGAGGATGCCCAGTCCAACCAATCCCGGATTGAGCAACACGTCGGCAAGCGCGAGATGCAGTGCCTTGTCCCGGCCGCTTTGCGCACCTACCCAGGCTGACCATGACCTTTCAGCACACGCATTTCTTATCTGCTCCCGCAAAGGACCATCACCCATGATCAGAAGATGAAACGAGGGATCGACGGCATGCAACCGGTCCGCAGCCTCAAGCAAAAAATCCAAACGCTTGTCGGCATATAGAGAACCCAGATACAGCCCGACACGCCCCACTTCCCAACCCAGGTCGCGACGCAGACGATCGACCTCACCAGGCACGATAGATGCCAGATCGGCTGCCATGGCTGTGGTGTCAACAGCATTTTCCAGGTTGGTAATGCGTTCACGCGGAAAACCCTCGCCAGCCACGCGCGCCACACTCATCCCGGTGTAGGCGAACCACCAGTCCACATGCGTCAGCCAGTATCGCTTCCAGCCTTCCCTCAAACCGGCTGGCGCAGTGCTTTGAAGGTTCGCGCCATGTCCCCAGTAAGCCACCTTCGGACCACCGAAGTGGCGGCGTAGCAACAGCGGGTAGTTGGAAAGGATGCGGTTCTCCTGGGTGACCACAACCAGGTCCGCTGATTTAGCTGCCACAGGAAAAGGCTGCCACACCAGATCTTTATCTGCCGCGTGCCAGTACCGATTTTCAACTCGCGTAGCCCAGGACAATGAGCCGGAATCGCTCTTGTCCACCTCCGACGATGCCGGCGTCTTCGGGGGTGCCGTCAGTGTTTGCGATCCACCACCCTGTCTCGGTGTTCCACAGTGGTTTGTGGTCTTGTTTGTGCTTGCGCATGATCGCCTGCACTTGTCGGATCAGCGGCAGCATGGCCTCGGGGGCATCCTTGGGCACATAGAAGTGGTAGCTGATGACATCGGCATACTGGCCGCCGCCTTTGGCCAGATAGTCATCCAGCCATTTCAGGTGGCCCCCGGCTCCGACGACGGATGGCGATACGACGATGATCTCAGGATCAACCGCCTTGAGCGTTTCGTAGGCGACCCGGGCCAATTCGACCAACTTCTCGGGGTTGCCGGAATAGAAGTGTTTGATATTCACCTCGTTCCACAACTCGTAGGCACGGATGCGGCCTTTGTAGCGCGTCGCCACAGTACGCACATAGTTGCGCCAGGCTTCGATATCGCGTGGTTCGGCCGCATTGCCGGGTCGATAACCCGATGGCTCATCCGGCCGGGCCGAGGCCCAGGCTGGAATCAATCCCAGCGGCATGAGCGGATCAACGCCGGTCAGCTTGGCCATGGCGACGTACTTGTCCAGTGTGGCGAAATTCCATTTGCCTTTTTCCGGCTCCAAACTGGGCCAGGCCACATAAGCATCCCATAGCCGCCAGGAGCCGAATTCCACCGCGGGCCAGGGAGTGAGCTTGTCACTGTTGGGGAGCCAGGGCTGAGGCAGGACTGCACGATGGATATGCATGCCGAAATAGCTGTCCGGCACGGTCTGAGCCGTAGCGGTAGGCTCAGTTCGCGTTAAGTAGTGAAAGGCTCATGCTATGAGCCCATGAGGGTGGATAGTGGCCTCATCG
>PFJX01000027.1 GCA_002784045.1 Hydrogenophilales bacterium CG_4_10_14_3_um_filter_63_21 | reverse complement strand
GTCTTGCCGTGGTCAACGTGTCCAATCGTCCCAACGTTCACATGCGGCTTCGTACGCTCGAATTTTTCTTTGGCCATCGTCTATCCCCTAGCAAATAACGGATCAACAAAAAATAAACACATTCAAATTGGTGCCCATGGACAGAATCGAACTGTCGACCTCTCCCTTACCAAGGGAGTGCTCTACCTCTGAGCCACATGGGCAAAACCTGTAACGCGGCTTCCAACCCTGTTCCAAACTGGAGCGGGTAGCGGGAATCGAACCCGCATCATCAGCTTGGAAGGCTGAGGTTCTACCATTGAACTACACCCGCCCTGACACGCCACCAAGCGCACAGCCAACAGGTCGCGCGACGCGGTAAAACCCGGTGGTGGGGGAAGGATTCGAACCTTCGAAGGCAGAGCCGTCAGATTTACAGTCTGATCCCGTTGACCGCTTGGGTACCCCACCGGGAAAGCGCGGCATTATTCAGATGTTCGAACACCTTGTCAATCACACATTGAACAAGAAATTCAGTGCGGAGTGATGCTATGCGGGCGCCTCCTCTCCCCGTGAGGGCGGAAAAGCGCTGTAGTCGGTGCAGCGCAGTGGACCCCGGGAAAAGGCCGCATCCCCCAGTGGCTCCAGATTCCACCGCGCGCCCATAGTGCGCCGGCATCCTTGCCGGCGTCTTTGAAAACTGCCGGCGGGATGAAGCCCCACCCTTCGGTAATCGGGGCTACGCTCGCTGTGCAGGCTTATTGTGTGGTGGGATGGTGCAAGAAGTCGAGCAGAGTCTCGGCCGCGATCTGGTAACCAGTCGAACTCCAGTGAGTATCGTTAGGCATGTACACATCCTGCTCCCTCCGCCTGATGGCGGAGACTAGCGTCAGATCAAGGCGCGGCACCACTTCGGGAAGGTGGCTGGCGAGTTCTGAAAGCAAGCTGATATTGCGCAACTCCTTGTCTCGAATAAAGTCCGCGTAGGCGGTGAGCTTGTCAGGAGCGACCATAAGCACGAAGCGTGTATGTCCGTTTGCCTCGACTTGGTTGCGCATACGCTCGATTCGGCACCCCATCTCGCGCAAGCCCATGTCGCGCCACCATTCAATTTTGCGGAAGTCATCTTTGTAAACCAACATCGACCGCTTGTTGACGCTGGAAAAGGCCGCCATCAACACCCGCATGTACTCCCTGGACAAGCGCCGTGCCGATTGAGTAATTGAACAGAATGGACGCCAATAACAGGCCAACATAGGCCGGGTTCCACCAGCCATAGAAAAACAGGGACGCCGCAAACAACCACAGCGCGGCAAGCGGTCGGCTATAGCGGCCAATCTGGAAAAAACCAACCAAGGTGGCCGGCAGGAAGAAAAACAGAAAGGCGTAGGAATTGAAAAGCACGTTTAGCTTTCCTGCTTATTGATCTCGTGGCCCACGCAACACCAAACCGGACGGTGCCAGGCCAGCACGCTCACACATTGAACAAGAAATTCAACACATCGCCGTCTTTCACCACATAGTCCTTGCCTTCCGAACGCATCTTGCCGGCCTCCTTGGCGCCCTGCTCGCCCTTGAACGCGATGAAGTCCTCGAAGGCGATGGTTTGCGCGCGGATGAAGCCGCGCTCGAAGTCGGTGTGAATGACGCCGGCCGCCTGCGGAGCGGTATCGCCCTTGTGGATGGTCCAGGCGCGGACTTCCTTCACCCCGGCGGTGAAATAGGTTTGCAGGCCGAGCAGGTCGTAGGCGGCGCGGATCAGGCGGTTGAGGCCGGGCTCGTGCAAGCCCATGGACTCGAGGAAATCCTGTTTGTCGGCTTCGTCGAGGACGGAAATCTCGGCCTCGATGGCGGCGCAGACGGCGACCACCGGAGCGCCCTCCGCATCCGCGATCTGATGCAGGCGGTCGAGATGGGGGTTGTTCTCGAAACCATCCTCGGCGACGTTGGCCACGTACATGGCGGGTTTGATGGTCATCAGGCACAGCGGCGCGAGCAGCGCCTTCTCGTCCTCCAACAACTTCAGGCTGCGCACCGGCTTGGCTTCATTCAGATGCGGCAGCAACTTGTCGTACAGGGCAATCAGTTTGATGCCCTCCTTGTCACCGGCGCGGGCTTTCTTGCTGTCGCGCTGATGGGCTTTTTCGACCGTGGCCAAGTCGGCCAGGGCCAGTTCGGTGATGATGACTTCGATGTCGGAAACCGGATCGATGCGGCCGGCGACGTGGACCACGTTTTCGTCCTCGAAACAACGCACCACGTTGACGATGGCGTCGGTCTCGCGGATGTTGGCGAGAAACTGATTGCCCAGGCCCTCGCCCTTGGACGCCCCCGCCACCAGGCCGGCGATATCGACGAATTCGACGATGGCCGGGACCATCCGTTGCGGCTTGACGATCTCGGCCAGTTGTTCCATACGCGGGTCCGGCACCTCCACCACGCCGACATTGGGCTCGATGGTGCAGAAAGGATAGTTTTCCGCCGCGATCCCCGCCTTGGTGAGGGCATTGAACAGGGTGGACTTGCCGACGTTAGGCAGGCCGACGATGCCGCATTTCAGACTCATGGATTCTCCGAGAGGACGGGTTAGGGAGCGGTTTTTGGGGCGGTTTTGCCGGGTTTGGTGTTGGCGTGCTGGGTTGCCGCATTCCAATCGCCCTTGGCGATCAGGGGCCAGGCAAGCAGGGCACGGTCGAGGGCGGCGTCAATCTGATCCCGCTCTTCCCGGCGCGGCGGCTTGAGTACGTAATTAACCACTTCATCGCGGTCACCCGGGTGGCCAATGCCGACACGTAGACGCCAGTAATCCTGAGTACCCAGATGCGCGGTGATGTCCTTGAGGCCATTGTGGCCACCGAGGCCACCGCCAAATTTAAGCCTGAGCTCGCCCGGCGGAATGTCGAGTTCATCGTGCACGACGAGGATTTCGGCGGGCGGAATGCGATAGAAACCAATGAACGCGCCGACCGATAGTCCGGAACGGTTCATGAAGGTCTGCGGCTGCAACAGCCACACTCCAGCCGCACGCGCCTGCGCCACGCGGCCGTGAAAACGCGACTCGACGGAGAAGCGGGTGCCGAATTCGCGCGCCAGACGCTCACAAAACCAAAACCCGGCGTTGTGCCGGGTTTCGGAATAGTCGGCGCCGGGGTTGCCAAGGCCGACAACAAGGCGAGGAGCCGCCTGCATGGTTCAGGCTCAGGCCGCGGGGGTGGGCGCCTCACCCTCTTTCGCGGCTTCTGGCTCGACTTCTTCGACCTTGGTGCCAAGGATGGTGACCACGCTGGGGTCTTCGCCGTGCAAGCCAGCCAATTCCACGCCGTTGGGCAGCTTCAGGTGGGACATGTGGAGGGAGCTTCCAGAAGCCAGATCGCAGAGATCCACTTCGATAAACTCGGGCAGGACGGCCGGCAGGCAGACCACTTCCACTTCGGTGTAAAGGTGGCTGACCACCCCACCAGACTGCTTCACGCCGGGGGCAATGTCGGCATTGATGAAATGCAGGGGCACTTTCATGTGGATCTTGTGGGTGGCGTCGACGCGCAGGAAGTCGATGTGCTGCACCCCTTGTTTGTAGGGGTGCATCTGGAAGTCGCGTAGCAGTACGGATTCCTTCGTGCCTTCCAGGTTGAGGGTCAGCACGGTGGAATGGAAGGCTTCGTTCTTGAGGCCGAAGTAGAGTTCCTTGTGGTCGAAGTCCACGGACTGGGCCTCCTTGCCGCCTCCGTAAACGATACCGGGAACTCGGCCGGCGCGACGCAGGCGGCGGCTCGCTCCGGTGCCCTGCGTGCCACGCTTGACGGCGTTGATTTCGATTTGCATGTCTTGCTCCTTGGGGTGGGGAAAGGGCCGCCCGCGACCAGGCGGCCCGGTTGCATCAACTCGCTATTCGCTGAACAGCGAGCTCACGGAATCTTCGTCACTGATACGGCGGATGGTTTCAGCCATCAGGTTGGCGACCGACAACTGGCGGATGCGCGAAGAAGCCTTGGCGTCGTCGCGCAGCGGAATGGTATCGGTCACCACCAGTTCGTCGAGCGCCGAATTGCCCACTCGTTCCACCGCGCTGCCGGACAGCACGGCGTGCGTGCAATACGCGACCACGCGGCGGGCGCCATTGGCTTTGAGGGCATAAGCGGCTTCGCACAGGGTATTCGCGGTATCGACCATGTCATCCATGATCAGGCAGGTGCGGTCTTTCACATCGCCGATGATGTTCATCACCTTGGCCACATTGGGCCTGGGGCGGCGCTTGTCGATGATGGCGAGCTCGCATTCCAGGCGCTTGGCGACCGCGCGCGCGCGCACGACGCCGCCGACATCGGGAGACACCACCATCAGGTTGTCGTAGTTCTGCTTCCAGATGTCGCCCATGAGAATCGGCGTGGAATAGATGTTGTCGACCGGCATATCGAAGAAACCCTGAATCTGATCGGAGTGCAGATCCATCGTCAGCACCCGGTTGACGCCGACCACGGTGAGCATGTCGGCGACCACGCGGGCGGTGATCGGCACCCGCGCGGAGCGCACGCGGCGATCCTGGCGGGAATAGCCCATGTAGGGAATGGCGGCGGTGATGCGGCCGGCGGAGGCGCGGCGCAGGGCGTCCACCATCAACATGATTTCCATCAGGCTGTCATTGGTGGGCACGCAGGTGGACTGGAGCACAAATACATCCTTGCCGCGCACGTTCTCCAGAATTTCCACGTTCACTTCACCATCGGAGAAACGCCCGACGGTCGCGCGCCCCAAGCTGATATTGAGGTGGCGCACCACATCCTCGGCAAGCTTGGGATGCGCATTGCCGGTGAACACCATCAAGCTGTCATATGCCATCAGCAACCTCTGCCATCAGCAAGCCTGGCACTCGTACCCAGGCCAATAAAATAAAAAAGCGTGCAGACCACGCCGCACGCCCCGTCTATTCGCCAGGGCGAAGGACCCTGGGCGAACTTTATCTGGCTGGGGAGGTAGGGATCGAACCTACGAATGCCGGAATCAAAATCCGGTGCCTTACCACTTGGCGACTCCCCAAGTTCGACCGATGTTCCTCAATCAGCAAAAGCGTGAAGCGGGTGCTGATCCAGGCCATCGGCGACAAAACCTTCCACTTGATCGCCGTGCTCACCGCGGATGCGGGCTAAAGCCGCCACCGCCAAAGCGCGCTCGGAAAACGCCACGAAAACACAGGCGCCCGAACCGGTCATGCGCGCATCCCCGTATGCCTTCAGCCAAACGAGATAGTCGGCAACCACCGGGTGCTGCGCGCAGGCTATTGGCTCAAGATCGTTGTGCCCATAGCCATTCAGGAGGCCCGCGATTTTGACGGAGGGTGTATTTCGTGTCAATCCCGGATCGGCAAAGATACACGGGGTGGAGACCTGCACAGGCGGGATCAATACCAGATAGGACGCGGGCGCGGGCGTCCAGGGAGTGAGGATTTCGCCAATGCCCTCGGCAAAAGCGGAGTGGCCGAACACGAACACCGGCACATCGGCACCCAGACGCAGCGCCAGTTCCCGCAGCGTGCTTCTTGGCAAATCGAGCCGCCAGAGGCGATTCAGCGCCAGCAGCACCGTGGCGGCATCGGAACTACCGCCGCCGAGGCCGCCCCCCAGCGGCAGGCGCTTGATCAGGCGAATATCCGCGCCGAGGAGACAACTACGGTGGCAACCGCAGTGCGCTTGCAACAGGCGCGCGGCGCGCCAGCACAAATCCTGTTCCGGGGCGATGCCGGGAAGGGGGCTCAGTAGGCGAATCTCGCCATCTTGACGCACCTGGATGTCCAGGCTGTCACCGTAATCGAGAAAGCGGAACACGCTTTGCAACAGGTGATAACCATCTGGCCGCCGGCCCACCACGTGCAGGAACAGATTCAGCTTGGCCGGCGCCGGATAAAGATTCATGAAGGGGGTCTGGTCAGCGCGCTGGAGCGTATTGCGTGCGTAAAGCGCCGGCACCCTCGCCGGCGGGGTTAAAAGGCGCCGGCGCTACAGCCCGTATCTTCGGTTCGATTGCGACAGGCTGAACCGTCACCATGGCAGCTCCCAGGCATCCACCACCAGACGGATTTCCAGATCATCGGCGCGCCGGGCCACCAACTTGCCGGGGAGAAAGTGGTCGCCAACCTGGGCATAGCGGGAGAACTCGATACGCCAGCCATCCTGATTCAACACCGCCAAGTGGCCTTCATCATCCGCTTCCGCCTGAAACGGCACGCCCGGCCGCACATTGCCCACCACCCACCAGGCCAGGCCAGCGAGCGGCAAGGTCACGCCCAGCGCCTGCCGCACCAGGGTTTCTGCATCCGCCGCCCGATGCAGGTGGCCTTCAGAGTCAAGCAATTCGACCCCCTCAACATCACCGCGCAACTCGGCCACCCCTTGGCCAAGGGGGGTGCGCAGCAGCAGCTCCTGCCGCGCGGCATCATGCCGCCAGGTCATGCCGCCGGAGAAGGATTCCTCGTTGGCCTTGAGCGATACCCGCCCTTCCAGACGGAAGGCGCTGGGCGGCGCCGGCAGGACGAGGGGCGGAGGCGGTAAACGGCGTTCTGGTAACTGAGCTGGCCATTGCGCGCAGGCGGCCAACAAACCCGCCAGCAGGAGCGGCAGGCCGCGCGCAAAGATGAAACTCAAGGCATCAGGCGCGACACGGCCTCGCGCAGGCTCTCATTATCGGGATGCACCTGGAGCGAGCCGTGCCAGACACGGCGCGCCTCGTCACGATCCCCCTTGGCGTTCTTGACCCAGAGCGCTTCGCCCAGGTGCGCGGCGATTTCCGGATCAGGCTTGGTGTTATAGGCGCGGCGCAGATGCTCGACCGCTTCCGGCAGGCGCTTTTGCTTGAATTGTGCCCAACCCATGCTGTCAAGGATGAAGGGGTCGTCCGGCGAGAGTTTCAGCGCCTGTTTCAGCAGTTCGACCGCTTCCGGCAAGCGATTGGTACGGTCCGCCAGGGTATAGCCGAGGGCGTTGTAGGCGTGGGCATGATCCGGCTTGAGCTTGATCACGCGGCGCAGATCCTGTTCCAGCACATCCAGGCGGTCGAGTTTTTCCGCCACCATGGCCCGGTCATAAAGGAGTTCCGGTGTATCCGGCATTTTCTCCAGCGCACGGCTGAGCACCTCGAACACCGCCGGATAGTCCTTGGCATCGCGCAGGATCAGGGCTTCGGCCTGCACCACCTGAATGCGCTCGGCGTCATCCTGAACCGGCAAAGCGGCCAGCCAGTCGCGCGCCTCCCGCCCCCGACCGAGATGGCTCAGCAAGGCGGCGACGCGCAACTGGGCGGCGAAGCGATGGCGCCCATCATTGACCTGCCGATACCACTTCAGCGCGGCCTCGAACTGGTTTTCCGCTTCATCCAGTTGCCCCAGGTAATAGCGCACGCTATCCGCATCCGGATGCCCGAGATCGAGTGCTTTGAGAAATCCGCCCCGGGCGCTGGCCCAGTCGTTGGTTTGCATGGCGATCAGACCCAGCGTGAAATGCGCTTCCGGATCGTTCGGCGCATCCCGCGTCAGGCGCTCGAATTCAACCCGCGAATCAGCAAAGCGGCCGGCGTGAGCCAGTTGTTTGGCATAAGCCATGCGCACCTCGCGCGCAGCGGGATTGGCCCGCAGAAAATCGTCCAGGTAAGCCAGCGCGACGCCGTCCCCATCCTTTCTGGACAGCAACTGAGCCTTGAACAGGGCGGCTTTTTCCCATTGCGGCCGCAGACGCAACGCCTCGTCCAGCGCGGCCAGCGCGCGCGGCAACTGGCCCGCCTGGGTGGCAACCTGCGCGACGGCAAAACGCGCTTCGGGCAGGGCGGGATAAGCTGTCGCCAGGTCGGTGACCAGATCCAGCACGGCCTGCTTGTCCCTCTGGCGCGCGAACAGCGCGTGCATCTGGGGGAAGACTTCCACGCTGTCGCCCGCTTTCAACCACGCCTCCAGATGCGGCTTGGCCTCCTTGACCCGGCCATTGGCCAGCAACAACGAAGCCAGGTTCTGCATCGCCTTCACGGAGCCCGGCTCCAGCTCCCGCCAGAGCTGGGCATTGCGCAAGGCCAGCGTGGGTTGGTGAGCGTACTGCGCCAGATCGACAGCCCGTTGCGCAATCCGTGCATCCCGCGTCTTGCTCGCCAGATCGGTATAGGCTTCGGCGGCCAGGCGCAACTCGCCACGCTGGCTGGCAATCTCGCCGAGCAGGATCTGATACAGCATCTGACTCGTCAGGCCGGTACTCGATGGCTTGGCCGTGTTGGGTATCGGGGTCGGCTCAACCACGATCTGCGACTGGGCGCAGGCGGAGAGTGAAACGGCAATGAGTGCGATAGAGAGAGGTTTGAGGTTCATGGTGATCAATCCGGGCTACGTCGGGTCATTATGCTGGCCCATGACCATTAGGGCAAAGCGATAAGCTTGGTCTTTTCCAGGGGCCCATCCCGCCATGCCCGAACTTCCTGAAGTCGAAACCGTGCGACGCAGCCTCGCCCCCCATTTGCGCGGACGCCGCTTGATCGCCGCTGTGGTACGGGAGGCCCGCCTGCGCTGGCCGCCGCCGGACGATCTGGAAACGCGCATCCGTGGCCGCCAGATACTCGGCTTGCAGCGGCGAGGAAAATATCTGCTCATGCAACTGGACGATGCCTGGCTCATCATCCACCTGGGCATGTCGGGCAACTTGCGCCTGCTGCCGGCCGACACGCCAGTGCGGAAACACGACCACATCGACCTGCTGCTGGAGGGTGGCCAGGTGTTGCGCTATCACGACCCACGCCGCTTTGGCGCTTTGTTGTGGACACCAGACCCCGCCGGCCACCCGCTCATCGCTTCCCTGGGCGTGGAACCTCTGTCCGAAGAATTCGACGGCGCCTGCCTGCACGCCCTCTGCCAGGGGCGTTCCAGCGCGATCAAGCAGGTGATCATGGATGCCCATCTCCTGGTGGGGGTGGGCAACATCTATGCCAACGAAGCCCTGTTTCATGCCGGCGTCGATCCGCGCACCCCTGCGGGTCGCCTTTCCCGGCCACGGTGTGCGCGTCTGGCCGCCGCCATCAAGGAAACCCTCATGCGCGCCATCGAGGCCGGCGGCAGCACCCTGCGCGACTTCGTGGACGGACATGGCAACCCTGGCTGGTTCCAGCAAACCTACCGCGTTTACGGCCGCGCCGGACAGCCCTGCACGATTTGCGGCAGCCTCATCCGCACCCTGCGGCAAAACGCACGGGCCACTTATTACTGTCCACGCTGCCAACGACGTTGAGTGTGCCCCCTGGAAAACAGGGGTTTTATGCTAGAGTGCCCGCCAGAATTTGCAGGTAAGGCTCGCTGGAAAACACGCCGACCAAGGGCGCCCCTGGAGGAATACCGTATGAGCACCCCTTCGCTCGCCAACGATTTCGAAGCCTATAGCCAGTGGCGCGAGGATCTTTCGCATCGCATTGCCGACTATCGCCAATGGCTGAACCGGGAAGATCTCAACGACGCGCAACGTGACCTGCGCTTGCAGCAACTGGTCGACCGGCTCGCGGAAGACAAACTCCATGTCGCCTTCGTCGCCGAGTTCTCGCGCGGCAAGTCCGAGCTGATCAACGCCATCTTTCTCTCGGATCTGAAGCAACGCCTGCTGCCTTCCACCGCCGGGCGCACCACCATGTGCCCAACGGAACTGCTCTACGACGCCAGCAAGCCAGCCAGAATTGAACTCCTCCCAATCGAGACCCGCGCCACCACCGCCACCATCGCGGAATACAAGCATTACGCGGAAGAATGGACGGTCATCGAAATCGACCCTACTTCGGCCGACAATGTTAGCCAAGCCATGCTGGAAGTGTGCCGGGTCAAGAACGTCTCCGTCGTGGATGCCACTCAATATGGTCTCTACGACCCGAAAAACAGCGACTTCGGCAACGGCCTCAATGACGAAGGCACCGTCACCATCCCCGCCTGGCGCCACGCCATCATCAACTTTCCGCACCCCTTCCTGGAAAAAGGCCTGGTGGTGTATGACACACCGGGCCTGAATGCCATCGGCGTGGAGCCGGAGCTCACCTTCAACCTGCTACCCAATGCCCATGCGGTGCTGTTCGTGCTGGCGGCGGACACCGGTGTCACCAAGTCCGATATCGAAGTCTGGCGCAACCACATCTACGCCCGCGGCAAGAACCGTGGCCGTCTGGTCGCGCTCAACAAGATCGACGGCCTCTGGGACGAACTCAAGAGTGAAGCCCAGATCAACGCGGAAATCGACGCTCAGGTGAAGTCCTGCGCCGATCAGCTTGGCGTCGACAGCTCACAGATCTACCCGGTCTCCGCGCAGAAAGGCCTGTTGGCGAAGATCAACGGCGATACCGCGCTGCTGGCCAAGAGCCGGCTGGCCGCCCTGGAGAAAGCGCTGTCCGAGGAACTGATTTCCTCCAAACAAGCCATTGTCCGCGACCAGACCGATGCCGAACTATCCGATCTGCTCTATTCCAGCGAATCCCTGCTGGAAGCGCGGCGTCGCGGCATCGAGGAGCAACTTACCGAGCTGCGCGGCTTGCAGGGGAAAAATCAGGATGTGGTGGAACACATCATGCTCAAGATCTCCGACGACAAGGAGACCTTCGAGCGAGGGCTGCAACAATTCCAGGCGCTGCGTTCGATCTTCTCCCAGCAAAGCATCAAGCTGTTCTCCCAGATCGGCATGGATATCCTGCGCAACGAGGTGCGCGACGCCCGCGAAGCCATGGTGCAAAGCCGATTCACCCGGGGCATTCGCGATGCCATGAGCCGTTTTTTCAAGCATGTCGATGCGCATCTCGACACCGCCAACGGCCAGATCGAAGAGATCAACAAGATGATGGATGGCATGTACCAGAAGCTGAACCGTGAACACGGCATCAATCTGGTCGCCCTCCCCCCCTTCTCGATACTGCGTTACCGCAAGGAAATCCAGCGTCTGGAAAGCGCCTACGACCAGCAGTTCAACACCTTCTATACCTTTCTCACCACCGAGCAGTACACCCTGACCTCGCGTTTTTTCGAGACCCTGGCCTCACGCGTGGTGCAAGTCTTCGAGGTGCTCAACAAGGACGTGGAAAGCTGGCTCAAAGCCGTGATGTCGCCGATGGAAGGCCAGGTGCGCGAGCACCAGATGCAATTGCGCCGCCGCCTGGAAAGCGTCAAACGCATCCACAAGGCCGCCGACACGCTGGAAGACCGCATCGGCGAACTCGACCAGATGCACCTCGAGGTCTCGCGCCAGATCGAAGAACTCGGCAACCTGGCGCAACGCATTCGTGGCTTGCTGGCGGAGCCGTCCAGCGAAACGCGGGTATTCGCCGAAGCCACCTGACACCCCGCGTCTGAGGCATTTTTACCCCGCTCTTCTCCGGCGCCCGAAATCGGGCCAGGGAACTACCGAGTTCGCTGGCACCGCGGTCATGCCACTCAGCGTTGGCCGCGAGCAGAGTCTTTCCTATTCCTCCTCGCTCGGCTGCGCCAGGCGGCGATTACGCACGGCTTCGGCGAGTTCGCGTAGCAGCGGTTCGCTGTCATCCCAACCGATGCAGGCGTCGGTGATGGACTGGCCGTAGGTGAGAGAAACGCCGGGCTTCAGATCCTGGCGGCCGGGAACCAGATGGCTTTCGATCATCACCCCCATGATGCGTTTGTCGCCCGTCGCGAGCTGGCCTGCGACGTCGCGACCGACATCCATCTGGCGTTGATACTGCTTGCTGGAGTTGGCGTGCGAGAAATCGATCATGACCTGCTGCCGCAAACCCGCGCTGGCCAGTTCGCCGCAGGCGGCGTTGACGCTCTGGGCATCGTAGTTGGGCTGCTTGCCGCCGCGCAGGATGACATGGCAATCCTCGTTACCCTTGGTCTTGAACACCGCGACATGGCCGGATTTGGTGACAGAAACGAAGTGGTGGCGGGAGGCGGCGGCCTTGATCGCGTCCACCGCGATCTTCAGGTTGCCATCGGTGCCGTTCTTGAAGCCCACCGGGCAGGACAGGCCGGAAGCCAGTTGCCGATGTGATTGCGATTCCGTGGTGCGCGCGCCAATGGCGCCCCAGGCGACCAGATCGGCGATGTATTGCGGCGAGATGAGATCAAGGAATTCGGTACCGCAGGGCAGGCCCAGTTCGTTGATTTCCAGCAGCAGCTTGCGCGCCAGGCGCAGGCCTTCGTTGATGTCAAAACTCTCGTTCAGGTTCGGGTCGTTGATCAGGCCTTTCCAGCCCACCGTGGTACGCGGCTTTTCGAAATAGACGCGCATGACCACGACCAGATCATGGACCAGTTCATCCGCCAGGGGCTTCAACTTCTTCGCGTAGTCCAGCGCCGCGCCGGTATCGTGAATGGAACAGGGGCCGACCACCACCACCAGACGGTCGTCGGCGCCGCGGAGCACATCATGAATGCGGGTGCGCGCTTGGTAGGTGGTGCGCAAGGCGGCTTCGCTGGCCTTCAGTTCGCGCATGATCTGCATCGGCGCGAGCAGCTCATCGCCCTGTTCGATGCGGGTGTCGTCGGTACGGTATCCGGGCATTTCGATAACTCCTGTGAGGCTGAAACGAAAAAACCGCCAGGCCTGGCGGTTTCTCGGGTGGATCTAACGCCGCTGTGCGCGTCAATCGTCCCCGGCCGCCAGTGCGGTCGGAAACGTAAAGTGCGCATAACAGGTTTTCATGGCGTGGCGCGCGATGCTAACAGAGCCACCCTATCGCTCACAACCCGGGTGCGCCGCATCAACCAACCTTGGGCAGATGGTGCAAGGCTTCGTCAATGGCCGCCGCCGGGTACGCATAATCCTCCAGTTGGCCGGAGAAATACTTGTCGTAGGAGGCCATGTCGAAGTGGCCGTGGCCGGACAGGTTGAAGAACAGCACCTTGGGCTCGCCGCTTGCCTTGCACTGCATGGCTTCGTCGATACAGGCGCGGATGGCGTGGCAGGACTCGGGCGCCGGGATGATGCCCTCAGTGCGGGCGAAGGCGACACCGGCCTCGAAGGTGGCTAGTTGCGGCACCGCCACCGCCTCGATCAACTTCTCGTGGTAAAGCTGCGACACCAAGGGCGAATCGCCGTGATAACGCAGGCCGCCAGCGTGGATGGAAGGCGGCATGAAGTCGTGGCCGAGGGTGTACATCAGCATCAGCGGGGTGAGGCCGACGCTGTCGCCGAAGTCGTAGGCGTAGTGGCCGCGCGTAAGGGTCGGGCAGGAGGTCGGCTCCGCCGCCACCAGGCGCAAGTTCTTCGCCTTCGGGTCGCCCGCCGCCTTGTCCGCCAGGAAGGGGAAGGCGGCGCCGGCGAAGTTGGAGCCGCCGCCGCAGCAAGCGATCACTACGTCCGGGTATTCGCCCACTTTCTCGAACTGTTTCTTGGCTTCCTGGCCGATGATGGTCTGGTGATGGCAGACATGGTTGAGCACCGAGCCCAAGGCGTAGTTGGTGTCCGGGCGGCTGGCCGCCTCTTCCACGGCCTCGGAAATGGCCATCCCCAGGGAACCGGGCGAATCCGGGTCGACTTCCAGGGCGCGGCGGCCGGTCGCGGTGTGCGGCGAGGGGCTGGCGAACACCTCGGCGCCCCAGGTGTGCATCATCGAGCGGCGGAACGGCTTCTGGTCATAGCTCACCTTCACCATGAACACGCGCACGTCGATGCCGAACATTTGCCCGGCCAGCGCCAGCGACGAACCCCACTGCCCGGCGCCGGTTTCCGTGGCCAGGCGGTGGATGCCAGCCTGGGCGTTGTAATACGCCTGGGCGATCGAGGTGTTGACCTTGTGCGAGCCGGCCGGCGAGACACCTTCGTACTTGTAATAGATATGCGCCGGGGTGCCCAGCATCTGTTCCAGGCGACGCGCGCGGAACATCGGCGAGGGGCGATACAGGCGATAGGCCTCGCGCACCGGCTCCGGGATGGGAATCCAGCGTTCCGCCGACACTTCCTGCTCGATCAGCGCCATCGGGAAAATCGGTGCCAGCGCTTCCGGCCCGATCGGCTTGCCGTCTGGCCCCAGTGGCGGAGCCGGCTTGTTGGGCATATCGGCGACAACGTTGTACCAATGGGTGGGAATGTCGCTCTCGTCGAGCAGAATCTTGGTTTGCGGCATGAACGTCTCCTACGGGGTTGTGCGGTGCGTCAAACATGCTAACCGAGAGCGCGGGGGCAAGAAAGTCGGATTGCGCGGGTTAACCGGATAGCCCCCAAACCGTAGGAGCGGACCGAGTCCGCGATGCAATGGCGGGAAATGCCTCAATCCCGCGCCCCATAGCCCTTGAACTTCTCCAGCACCTCAGCCATCTCGGCCGCCGTGAGCAACACCGGTTCACCCACCTGGCTGGCGCGCAGATATTGGCCGCACAGGGCTTCCACTTCCTGGGCCAGGGCGAGCGCGCCGTTCAGGCTGCGCCCCCAGGCCAGCAGGCCATGGTTGGCCATCAGGCAGGCGCGGCGGCCGCGCAGGGCGGCGAGCACGGCAGCAGACAAAGCCTGGGTGCCGAAAGTGGCGTAGGCGGCGCAGCGAATATCGGTGCCGCCGGCCATCGCTACCATGTAATGAAACGGCGGAATGTCGCGGCGCAGGCAGGCCAGCGCCACGGCAAACGGCGAATGCGCGTGCACCACCGCTTGCGCCTCCGGGAAAGCGGCATAGAGGTCGCGATGGAAACGCCACTCGCTGGACGGCGCCAGTCCGGCGGGCACGTTGCCGTCCCTGTCCACAGGCACAATGTCAGCGGCGCCGATGCGGGTCATGTCATGCCCGGAAGGCGTGATCAGAAACCCCTCCGTCGAACGCGCGCTGACATTGCCGGAAGTGCCCTGGTTGAGGCCGAGCACCACGCTGCGACGCGTGGTTTCGGCGACTTGTTCGGCGAGTTCGGTCATATCGTCTCCTGTAGGGCGGATTAGCCGCAGGCGTAATCCGCCGAATGGCTACAGCCGCTCCGGATAAAGCCCAGCCAGAGCCGCACGGCTGGCGCCGCACACCCCACGTTCGGTGATGATCCCCGTCAACAGCCGCGCCGGTGTGACATCGAAGGCCGGATTGGCGGCGGGGCTGCCGGTGGGCGTGAGTTGCACGGTGGAAACCCGCCCCTCGCCATCCAGGCCCGAGATATGGGTCACCTCCTCGGCGCTGCGTTCCTCAATGGGAATCTCACGCCCGCTCATCAGGGTGAAGTCGATGCTGGGGCCGGGCGCGGCGACATAGAATGGCACCCCGTTATCCCGCGCCGCCAGCGCCTTGAGATAGGTGCCGATCTTGTTGCAGACGTCGCCGTTGGCGGCAGTGCGATCGGTGCCAACGATGCATAGATCGACGCGGCCATGCTGCATCAGGTGGCCGCCGGCGTTGTCGGCGATCACCGTATGCGGCACGCCGTGCTTTCCCAGTTCCCAGGCGGTGAGGCTGGCCCCCTGGTTGCGCGGGCGGGTCTCGTCGACCCAGACGTGCAGCGGAATACCCGCCGCCACCGCCGCGTAGACCGGCGCCAGCGCGGTGCCCCAGTCGACCGTGGCCAGCCAGCCGGCATTGCAATGGGTAAGCAGGTTGAGCGGGCCCATCTTACGAGCGGCAATGGCCTTGATGAGGTCGGCGCCATGGCGGCCGATGGCCCGGTTCTGCGCCACGTCCTCCTCGCAGACCGCCGCCGCCTCGCGCCAGGCTGCCGCCGCGCGCTGCTCCGGCGGCAGCGGCAGGAGCAAGTCCAACACGCGGCGCACCGCCCATTGCAGATTGACGGCGGTGGGTCGGGTGGCGATCAGCGCGTCACCGGCGCCGCGCAGCGCGTCATCGCCGGCGTCGCGGCTGGCCGCCAGCGCCAGGCCGTAGGCTGCAGTGGCCCCGATCAGCGGCGCCCCGCGCACCCGCATCACCCGAATCGCCTCGGCGGCAGCCTCCAGGCTGGTTAGCCTGTGGATAACGTATTCATGCGGCAAACGGGTCTGGTCGATGATCTCGACCGCGCCGTCAGCGGGCCAGATCGTGCGGGTGGGGGTGCCGTCGATGTTCATGGAACCAAGGGAAAAGTGGGCTGGGGCCGGATTATCGGCGTATCGCATACAATCCGGCCATGCCCGACGCCACTCCTGATTTCCTTTTCGCCGCCGCCCTTGGGTCTTCCCTCAACGCCCTGCTGGACCAGCAACCGAGCGCGAAAGCACGGCTGGTTCGCCATGCCGGCAAATGCGTGCGGCTTGCCCTGCCGCTGATTCCGCTGTCCGTTTGCATCGAGGCCGATGGCGGTTTCGTCGCCGCCTCAGCGGATGCCGCGCCCGATGTACAGCTCTTACCCGATCTTGCCGCCGTGCCGCAATGGCTGGCCGGCGGCAAGCTCGGTGATCTGTTCCAGGTGGCTGGCGACGGCGTGCTTGCCGCCGACCTGGCCACGGCACTCGCCGATTTCGACTGGGTGCTGGCGTTGCGGCCCACCCTGGGCGACATCGCCGCCAGCCGGGTCGATCGGTTCATCCAGGGCGTCATGAACTGGCGCGGCCAGGCGGTCGAATCCGTCGGCCGCAACCTCGCCGAATACGCCGTCCACGAACAGGCGTGGCTTGCCGAGCCGCTCGCCGTGCATGAGTTCATCGCCGAAGTGGACCGCCTGCGCGAGGACGCGGACCGGTTGGAGGCGCGATTGCGTCTGCTCGAAGCCAACCGTAAAGCCTGATGATCCTTTTCCGCCTCCTGCGCATCTGCCTCACCGCATCCCGTTTTGGGCTGGATGAGTTTTTCCTCGGCCATGAGCGGGTGAAACTCGTGCGCTGGTTGGTGCAGACCCTGTTCTTCTGGCGCGACCTGTCGGCGCCGCGTGGCGAGCGGCTGCGCCTGGCGCTGGAACGCCTAGGGCCGATTTTCGTCAAGTTCGGCCAGATGTTGTCCACCCGGCGAGATCTCATTCCGCCGGACATCGCCGATGAGCTGGCGAAGCTGCAGGATCAGGTGCCGCCCTTTCCCAGCGAACAGGCGCTGGCGGTGCTGCGCCACGCCTATGGGCGCGAGGCCGCCGACGTATTCGCCGAATTTGACCCGACGCCGGTGGCTTCCGCTTCCGTGGCGCAGGTGCACAGGGCGCGCCTGAAATCGGGTGAAGCGGTGGCGGTTAAAGTGCTGCGCCCCGGCATCCAGAAGGTCATCGGCCACGATATGCGGCTCCTCGACGCCCTTGCCCACCTGGTCGAACTGCTCTGGTGGGATGGCAAACGCCTGAAACCGCGCGAGGTGGTGGCCGAGTTCGCCAAACATTTGGGCGACGAACTGGACCAGATGCGCGAAGCCTCCAACTGCTCGCAACTGCACCGTAATTTCGCCACTTCTTCGCTGCTGGCTGTGCCCGAGGTTTACTGGGATTACTGCGCCGAGGAAGTGATGGTGATGAGCTGGATGGATGGCACGCCGATCTCGCGCCTCGACGAACTGAAGCGCCAGGGCGTGGACATCCCGCGTCTGGCGCGCGCCGGGGTGGAAATCTTCTTCACCCAGGTGTTCCGCGATGGTTTTTTCCATGCCGATATGCACCCCGGCAACATCCTGGTCACCCCCGAGGGGAAGTACATCGCGCTCGACTTCGGCATCATGGGCACCCTGACCGATGTCGATAAAAACTACCTGGCACAGAACTTTCTGGCCTTCTTCCGGCGCGATTACAAAAAGGTGGCCCAGGCGCACCTGGATGCCGGCTGGGTAGCCGCGGACACGCGGGTGGACGAATTCGAGGCGGCCATCCGGGCGGTATGCGAGCCGGTGTTCGACCGGCCGCTGAAGGAAATCGCCTTCGGCCGCGTGCTCTTGCGCCTGTTCCAGACCTCGCGCCGCTTCGGCATGGAGATCCTGCCGCAACTGGTGCTGCTGCAAAAGACTTTGCTCAACATCGAAGGTCTTGGCCGCGATCTCGACCCCGACCTCGACCTCTGGGCCACCGCCAAGCCGTTCCTGGAACGCTGGATGAATGAGCAGATCGGCTGGCGCGGCTGGTTGCGCACGTTCAAGGAAGAAGCCCCCTACTGGGGCGCGCTGATCCCGCAATTGCCACGCCTGGCGCACCAGGCTTTGCGCGCGGATCGCCTGGAAAAACTGGAAGCCGGCCTGGAACTGATGCTGAACCAGCAGCAGACGCGCAACCGCTGGTTGGCCGTGATCTCCGGCCTGCTGGCGGTCCTGCTGCTCATGGGCTGGATCAAGGGCTGAAATCTGGCTCGGGCTCAAACATTCTCGATTAACCCCTGAGCAGGCGTGGCATGTCTGCCACCAGCGCTTTGGGCCAATTCCAGAACCCGCATCGCAAGCAACCCGAGCAAGGTAGCAAACCAGATGGATGCGAGACGAATGCCAATTGCGGCGACCGTGCCATTAACGTGAAACAAGCCCACACCCCCACTGTAGCGCCGGCTTCATCATCCGGGGTGGCCTCAATTCATGCCCGTTAGCCAGACTGACCCCAAGTCCGACAGCAGGATGACTAGGACCGCCTCCGTGGAGCCGATTCCACCCGGCAGCATGGCTACCGGGTAAAGAGAAAACGCCAGCAATACGGGCACGCCCAGTGCCAGATGATCCAACAGCAGCACAAATACATACGCTGTCAGCCCCAGGCGACAGCACGGCCGCAAGAAAGATGAGCCAATCCAGGGGCTAAGCCAAACCATCGTAAGCGCGAAACCACGAGCACAGATTTCCAAAAGGCGCACCAGCCGCCGCATGTGCCGCCGTTCCAGATAATTGGCGACATGCAGTACACGGTGAGGGTATTTCACCAGCAGAATTACCGTGGCCAGAACGAGCACCACGAACACCACCACAACCGGGAATACCCCGGTTTGCAGCGGCCATGCCGGCAAGACAGAGCACCACGACCAGATCGAAGACCCGTTCGTACACAAATGCGAGCGCCACCAGCGCAGGTGGAACTCCCATGGGCTGGAAATAGCGGAGGCGCAGCAATTAGCCACACCTTGCCCGGTGTGGCGGTGAAGGCGAATCCGGAGAGATAGGCGACGAACCCTGGCAAAGGCCGGATTGCCGCTCCCGCCCGAGCCAGCAGCCAATACTAATTAGTAGCCAAATCTACATTTAAGTTGTGGCAGTGTAGATTAAGTATTACCCTGATGATATTAAGTGCTTTGCATCCAGTTTGCTGGGGTGAGCACGGTGCCATAACCCTCATCTACCCGATAAAACGCCTAGATACTGACCCTTGGTTATCGTGAAACAGTGGCACGAAGAAAATCTAATTTGCTCGAAAAACAACCACACAACACTTCCCGTGTCGCGAGAAATTATCCGCGTTGTGGATACCTTGATCGCACAGTCTAATTTCCCATTTTATTAGGGGCGACAATTGAAAAAGATAGTTATCGTATTCTGTCTTCTCTGGGTCTCTATTAATACCGTGTTGGGAGAGGGGGGGGTAATAAAAAAAAGGCCACTTCCGCATGAGTATGGCCAAGTGGTCATGAACAATTATGCGGAACGGGCTGGGATTGCTCCTGTTGTTTTTGACCACTGGCTCCACCGCTCGAAGTTCACCTGCAGACTCTGCCATGTTGATCTTGCCTTTGCCATGAAAACCGGCGAAACCAAAGTAAAAGCGGCAGACAACATGAAAGGTTATTATTGTGGTGCATGCCATAATGGGAAAATGGCCCACGAAGAACGCGTTGTGTTTGAAGCCTGTTCAAAGAATTTGACCGACGATACGAAGCGCTGTGATCGTTGTCATTCCCAGGGCAGGTATGTAAAAAAGCAATATGATTTTTATGATTATACGAAACAATTTGCTAAAGAACGTTTCGGAAACGGTATTAACTGGGTAAAAACAGAAGCCGATGGCGCGGTCGCGCTTATCGATACTATCGAAGGCATTTCAATAAAAAGAGCTCCGTTACCCGTTGATAAGGATTTTTCTCTTTACCCGAAAGTCAGGGGAATGCCAGAAATCATTTTTTCTCACAACAAACACGTGGTCTGGAACAGTTGTGAATTATGCCATCCCGAGGTATTTCCAAGCGTAAAAAGGGGAAGCAAACAATATTCGATGCTTGAGATATTTGAAGGTAAATACTGTGGCGTCTGCCACACCTCAGTCGCATTTCCCCTTATCGATTGCCAAAGATGTCATTCAAAACCAGTCATGTAAAACATTTCATTCTGGGAAGTTTGTTCATCGTCCTGATGACACGGCTTTCGTTTGGCAACTGGGATCTGCCCCCTGTTCCCCCTCCGAATGAGTATGGAAACGTGCTCATCAACAGAACATCGGAAAAAAACGGCATGAAGCCCGTGACTTTTTCCCACTGGATCCATCGGCAGAAACATACATGCAGGGTTTGTCATTTCGAGCTCGAATTCAACATGAAGGCGAATACAACGGAGATAACTGAAAAAACGAATAGGGCTGGCCTGCATTGTGGCGCTTCTGGCTGCCATGATGGTAAAGTTGCATTTAGCCATGAAAAACCGAACTGCGATAAATGCCATGACGGGGGACAGAACTCAAGCGGAGTGAAATTTGCGGATACGGTATCACAATTGCCTAATGCTAATTACGGAAACAAAATAGATTGGACGGAAGCCATGAAGCAAGGATGGATTACCCCGCAGAACTACCTTTCGTTAAAGCCAGCCGAAGGTTTGGCCTTCAAGGAGAATTTGACACTGGAGGCGGAATGGTCAGGTGTTCCGCCAGCAATTTTCCCCCACAATATTCACATAGAATGGCTGGATTGCAATAATTGCCACCCAGCCATCTTTAATATAAAAAAGAAAACCACCAAACATTTCGAGATGGTTCGCATTTTGGACGGGGAATTCTGTGGTGTCTGCCACATTAATGTGGCGTTCCCCATACAGCGTTGTAAAGCTTGTCACCCGACGATGAAATCAGAGACAAAATATTGAAAAACTTTCTGCGTATTTCACTGCTGCTAATACTGGCTGGGCTTTTAAATAAGGAGGGTACTGATTTTTTTCTGTCAGCACTTAATCACGTTATTGGTACAGCCTATGCTCAGGACTGGAAGGTGGAATTCGACGACATCTGCAAAAAAACAAATGCCCCAATGTCCATGACCAAGGATGAACTTAAGCAGATCATCACACGGTGCAACAATCTCAGTGTAGTTATGGGGACGATGACACAGAATGAAAGTGAAAGAAAAGTATATCTCCGGCGCCTTCGTGTCTGCCACGATCTATTCGTTTTTACGCTTGAATCAAAAGATAATATCATTTCACCGTTGCGTATTGAACCTGGCCAGTAATTCCGGGTTCATTTGATTCGAAACACCTCGAATCACGCCTGTATTCCATCTTTGTGTCATCCTGCCTGTGGTGTAGCTTTGCGTGCCGACCGCGCCCAAGCCACGTTACTCCGGAGTCGGGTCGCCTCGCGTTAAACCTAGAAAGCTCAGT
>PFJX01000125.1 GCA_002784045.1 Hydrogenophilales bacterium CG_4_10_14_3_um_filter_63_21 | reverse complement strand
CGGATATGACCGACGCGGTCTGCTTCGCCTATACCTCCGCGTTTCTGCATGTGATCGCCGCGCCCGCCGGCAGCCGGGTGGCGCTGGGTATCGATCTGCGCCCGAGCAGCCCCACGATCGCCGCCGCCTGCGTGGCCGCCATTCGCCATGCCGGACTGGAGGTCGATTACTGTGGGCCGCTGCCCACCCCCGCGCTCGCCTACTATGCCCAGGAACAAGGTATTCCCGCGCTCATGGTCACCGGCAGCCACATCCCCTTTGATCGCAACGGCATCAAGTTTTATCGCTCCACGGGCGAGATCACCAAGGCGGATGAAGCTGGCATCGCCGCAGCCGACGTGCAACTGCCCGAACAGGGGCTGAGCACCCCCCCGCCGGCAGTCGATTCCGCCGCCCGCCAACGCTATCTGGACCGCTATCTGGCCTTCTTCCCGGATCAGGCCCTGGCTGGCATGCGCCTCGGCTTCTATGAACACTCCAGCGTTGCGCGTGACTTGTTGCGGGAATTGCTCGAAGCGCTCGGCGCCGAAGTGATCTCTCTCGGCCGCAGCGACGAATTCACCCCCATCGACACCGAAGCCGTCAGCGAAGCCGATGTCCAGCAAGCACGCCGCTGGTCCGCCGAATACGGCTTCGACGCCCTCCTGTCCACCGACGGCGACGCCGACCGCCCGCTGATCGGCGACGAACGGGGCAACTGGTTTCGCGGCGACATCGTCGGCCTCCTGTGCGCCCGCTACCTCGGTGCCGAAGCGCTCGCCACCCCGGTCAGTTGCAACACCGCCATCGAAAAATCCGGCGCCTTCAAACAAGTTGTGCGCACCCGCATCGGCTCCCCCTACGTGATCGAAGCCATGGAACACCTGGCGGAATCGGGTGCCCGCGGCATCGCGGGGTTCGAGGCCAATGGCGGCTTCCTGCTCGGCAGCCCCCTGAAAAAAGGGGGGCGCACCTTGCATGCCCTACCCACCCGCGATGCCGTGCTGCCGATGCTCGCCCTCCTGGCCAGCGCGCGTGAGCAGGCTATCAAACTCTCGCAACTGGGCTGCGGCCTGCCACCCCGCTACACCGCCAGCGACCGCCTGCAAGCCTTTCCCAGTGAGCGCAGCCGGGAGCTTTTGCGGCAACTTGCCGCGTCGCCAACGGCACTATCCGAGTTGTTGGGCACGCTGTGCGGCGAGCCGGTGGCAATGAATCAAACCGATGGCCTGCGCATCACTTTCGAGAACGGTGAAATCCTCCATCTACGTCCCTCCGGGAATGCCCCGGAACTGCGCTGCTACGCCGAGGCCGACGGCCAAGAGCGCGCCGCCGTGCTCGCGGCCGAATGCCTGGCACGAGTCAAGACTCGCGTTGATTGAGGGTGAACGTCTGCCTCAGGCACCCGCTCCCACGAATGGGTTGTTGTGCCGTTCAAATCCGAATGTGCTCATCGGCCCGTGGCCGGGGATGAAGGCCACGTCGTCGCCCAGGGGAAACAGCTTTTTCCGGATCGAGTCGATCAGGTCGTCGTGGTTGCCGCGTGGGAAGTCGCTGCGGCCAATGCTGCCCTTGAACAGCACGTCGCCGACCAGGCAAAAGCGGCTGTTCGGCTCGAACAACACCACATGGCCGGGTGTGTGGCCGGGACAGTGGATCACCCGCAGCGCCAGTTCCCCCAGTTTCACCGTGTCGCCGTCATGCAGCCATTGGCTTGGCGTGAAGGCTTTGGCGGGGTGAAAACCGAACATCTCGGCCTGCACCGGCAAGCTGTCGAGCAGAAAAGCGTCATCAGAGTGCGGCCCGAGTATTGGCAGGCCAAGTCGGCGAGAGAGTTCCAGGGCGCCACCGACATGGTCGAGGTGGCCGTGGGTGAGGAGCAGTTTTTCCAGCGTCACGCCGGCCCGCTCGACGGCGGCGAGCAGCATTTCAACATCGCCGCCGGGATCGACCAGCGCCGCGCGGCGCGTGGCTTCGCACCAGATCAGCGAGCAGTTCTGGTGGTAGGGAGTGACCGGGAGGATGCTGAATTTCATGTCGCGCACAGGAAGGGGTAATCGGTATAGCCCTTTTCTCCGCCGCCGTAGAAGGTGGCCGGGTCCGGCGCATTGAGCGGGGCGCCGGCGTGGAAGCGAGCGGGCAGGTCTGGGTTGGCCAGGAAGGGCACGCCAAACGCCACCAGGTCGGTGCGTCCCGCCGCCAGCACCGCATTGGCGCGGTCGCGGTCGTAACCGGCGTTGGCCATCAGCACGCCTTTCCAGAGGGTACGTAGTTCCAGCGGATCGAAGAAGGGGCCAGCCGCACCGGGTGCTTCCTTGCCCATCTCGGTGAGATGCAGGTAGGCGAGGCCGAAACGGTTGAGCAATTCCACCACTCGGCTGAACGTACCTTTGGGGTCGGAATCTCGCATATCGTTGAATGGCTGGATGGGAGAGAGGCGCACGCCGACCCGATCCGCGCCCCACACCGGGCAGACCGCCTCCAGTACTTCCAATAACAGCCGGGCGCGGTTGTCGACGCTGCCGCCATAGGCATCGGTGCGCCGGTTGCTGCCATCGCGCAAGAATTCGTCGAGCAGATAGCCGTTGGCGGCATGCACTTCGATGCCGTCGAAGCCGGCCGCTTGAGCTTGTGTGGCCGCATGCCGGTACTGCTCGACGATGCCCGGCAGTTCCGCGGCTTCCAGCGCGCGTGGGGTGACGAAGGGCCTCGGCCCCTGATAGGTGAATGCCTCGCCCGCCAGAATAATGGCTGAGGGCGCCACCGGCAGTTGCCCGTTGGGCTGTAGCGAGGGGTGCGAGACCCGCCCCACATGCCAGAGCTGGCAGAAGATGCGTCCGCCCGCGCCATGCACCGCCTCGGTCACAGCCCGCCAACCGGCTACCTGTGCGTCACTCCAGATGCCGGGCGTCAGCGGATAGCCCACCGCGGTCGCCGCGATGCAGGTTGCCTCGGTAATCAACAGCCCGGCGCTGGCGCGCTGCCGGTAATACTCGACATTGAGCGGCTGCGGCACGCCCTCAGGTGTCGAACGATTGCGCGTCAACGGCGCCATCACCAAGCGATTGGGTAAGGTGAGCGGTCCGAGAGCAAGTGGGGTGAACAGATCGATGTTGGGCATGGTGTTCTCCTTCAGAGGTACGCTAGCCTATCGACGCTTTCATTCCTCCGCCAGCCCATGACCACGCCCCCCGATGCCCTGCTGTTCCTTTCCAGCCACTGTCCGCATTGCCCGGCTATGTTGGCCGGCTTGTCTGATCTGGTGAAACGTGGCGCTGTTGGCCGTCTGGAGGTGGTGAACATCGAAATCCACCCTGAAGTGGCCGCGGTGCGAAGCGTGCGTTCCGTGCCCTGGCTTCGCTTGGGACCGTTCACGCTTACCGGCGCGCGGACTGTCGGCGAACTGGAGGCCTGGGCTCGGCGCGCGACTTCCGAGGACGGCATGGTTGAGGCCTTCCATGATTTGTTGAAACGCGGTGGTTTGAGTCAGGTGTTGGCGCTGGTGGCGGCCGACATGACCCGTCTGGCAGACCTGTTGCCGATCGTTGGCAACCCGGAAGCGAGCATCAACGTGCGCCTGGGCGCGGGGGCGGTTTTCGAGGACTACACCGGTACAGCGGCCTTGCGGGCGCTGATACCGGCGCTGGGTGAACTGTCCGCGCATCCCGATGCGCGGGTGCGCGCGGATGCCTGCCACTATCTTGGGCTTGCCCGAAGCGAGGCGGCGCGGCCGTGGCTGATGCCGCGCTTGATGGATGAAGATGCGGATGTGCGTGAGATTGCGGGGGATGGGCTGTAACTGCTTATCCGAGTAGCCGGTCGGATTTTCAGTATCCGGCGGCTTCCCGCTACCCGATTGGGTCGGGGAGTGACAATATAAGCAGATTCGAAGATTATGTTTATTCCCTCTCGTTCAGGAGAAACCTCATGAAAGCCATTACCCTTGTTCTTACGGCCGCAGCTTTGGCCGCCGCCACGCCCGTCAGCGCCGGCGACGCCGTGGCGGGCAAGCAGAAAGCCGCGCTGTGTGTCGCCTGCCACGGCAATGACAGCTTTGGCGGCATCTTCTATACCTTGCAACTGGGCGGCCGTAACGCCGACAAGCTGACAGTGAAGACCAACAAGTACCGCACCGGCAAGCTCCTGCATCCCTTGATGAACCTGGCGACGATTCCCCTCAATGACAAGGATGTCGAGGACATCGCCGCTTATTACCAGTCTCTGGGCAAGCCGGCCTTCACTTCGGCGTATTTCCAGGTCAAGGGTGACGATGACGCATTCGGCCTGCCGCCGGTGACCCAGTCCTATATCAACAGCAAGTAAATCACCGCCATGGCGCGGCTGCTCCTCGTTCGGGAAAAGGTCTATGACCCCGTTCTGAGGACTATTCACGCCTGGAATGCGCTGGCTATCGTGCTGCTGCTATTGGGTGGCCGGGTCGGTAAGTGGCTGGGCTATACGCCAGAGGCCGCCAGCCTCTGGCGTGTTCATGTCTGGGTCGGTTATGGCCTGGTGCTGGGCCTGGTAGCACGCCTGGCCTGGGGTTTGGTCGGACCGCCGCATGCTCGCCTGGCCGCCTTGTGGCAGCCGCGTGCCTGGTGGCAGGCATTGCGTTCCCGCAAGCTGTTCGCGGAAGCGCAAGGCTGGGGCCACCACGCGCCGGCCACGGCAATGTATCTGCTATTTTATCTATCGCTGTTCGGCCTGGCGGTGACCGGCCTGGCGTTGGCGGCTATCGACCAAGGGCGCGGCCCGCTTTATCTCTGGCTGGGGCATGACATCATCCTCAAGCACCTGTTTCAAGCACCGCACGCAGTGATGGAAAATGTTGTACTGGTCTTCGTGGCCGTCCACGTCGCCGCGCTGATCCTGCACGAAATTCGCCACGGGGTTCCATTGGCACAGGCGATGGTGAGTGGGTTTCAGTACCGCAATGCTGAACAGGAAGAACCATGAAGCGCGTTTTTCATGCTTATGCAGTTTTGTTGAAGTGAGGACGCTATGAGCATCACCTGGAAAAGTCTGGCCATTCTCGGCGTTTCGGTTGGATTAACCGGACTCTGGATCGGCAACGCGCCGGCCGACGACGAAGCGGTGTTTCCGATGCCGCGCGGCAAGGCCCTGGTGAACGAATGCGGCAGTTGCCATACCGCCTACGCCCCCGGCCTGCTGCCGGCGCGCTCCTGGCGCAAGATGTTGTCCGAACTCGACAACCATTTCGGCGAGGATGTCAGCGTGCAGGAACCGGTACGTCTGGCGTTGTTGAAAGACCATGAGGACATGGCGGCGGACGGCGCCTTCGCCGACATGCGCATGCGTCGGATCGCCGGTTCGGTGCCGGCCAACGCCGCGCCGCAGCGCATCACCGATACCGCTTTTTTCAAGTTCATGCACGACGAAGTGCCAAAGAGTTTCTGGCGGCGCAAGGCTATCGGCACCCCAGCCAATTGCATCGCCTGCCACCCCCGCGCCAACGCAGGGCATTATGGGGAACGGGAAGTACGGATCCCCAAGTAGGAGGCCCCGCTTGCGGGCCGAATCCGGAGACTGGGCTGGCGTTGTCGTGGTATTCGCTTAACCCACATTTAACCTAGATTCCTCAGTTGAACGCGCCCGAGTGTGCGGTTTCCGAGCCATCTGGCAAGGCGCGCTCAGTT
>PFJX01000168.1 GCA_002784045.1 Hydrogenophilales bacterium CG_4_10_14_3_um_filter_63_21 | reverse complement strand
TCAGATATCCCTTCAACATGATCAGGAGCAAACACCATGTCCAAGTCCCAGCAATCAAACAAGGAAGCGAAAAAACACGCTTTGCTGACAGCAAAAGAGAAGAAGGCGGCCAAGCAGGTGAAGAAGCATGCCGGGGATGCCGCCCCCTTGATCGTCAAGAGTTCCTGAGTTCACACCCTGCCGGTGCGTTCTTTGGAGGCTTCGTTTCTCTGGCAATCAACGAGCCTAATGCCGCTTCGCTCCTTGGGCAGTAGGCATATGTCATCTGCATAAGGCTGCAAGAGCGAGCAAATCATGCGACTTTCTTTATGCCACCGATCACTAACCGTTTCAAGTTTCTGAATGACAGCTACCTGTCCGGGAGCGACCACATGATTTCATGGCCAAGAGAGGCTGTAACAGGGTTGGGGGCTGTCCGCCACGGATTTGCCACACAGCTGACATTCACGCGCACATTTTGCCTCTGCTTGTCCGTCTGTTGCGGCCGAGGAGGAGTCGCCCGAGCCACCAACCTGGCTTTCTGAAACTGGCCGGGGGACTAAACCGCTCGCGCGGTAGAGGGCACTTCGATCCGGCGTTGGCGGGAGGCTGAGGTAGCGGTTCTGTTTCCTAAGTTTGGGAATGAGGCAATCCTCCTCGTTTCCCGACAGGAGCAGAGCCATGACGCTCAGCGCGGACGAGTTCATGCGAAGGTTCCTGCTGCATGTGCTGCCCAGTGGCTTCCACCGCATCCGCCACTATGGGTTGCTCGCCAATGCCGGGCGCCGGGAGAATCTGTCGAAGGTGCGGGAACTGCTGCATGTCGCACCCAAGGCCGATGCGGAACCTCAGAGTGCGGAGGCGCCGGTCGATTTCCTCCAGCCGACCTTCGTCTGCCCGGAGTGCGGCGCGGCGATGATCGTGGTCAAGGTTCTGATGCGTGGGCAACCGATCCGGGAGGGCGTGGCCTTGTGCCGCGGTGACCTTGTTTTTAGCCCAACCCGCCAACGAAATAACGGCTGCATCAACCCCGGTGCCAGGCACTTGAGTGATGACGCTGTCCGCTTGGCCGGCCTCTACCCCACGTCCAGCCCAAGCGCCGCCCTTCGAATCCCCATAGTCGCGTAGTCACCCTGGGCACTCCGATCCCGCGGTTTCCTCCCCCGAGGCTTGTCCGACGCCTGCCCGGCCGCGCCACGCGTACGGCCAGACCTGCGCTGCTGTGTGCAAGACCCGAATGCGCTGCTCAAGCATCTTGAAAATCGCCTCGGCCCCGCCAAATCCTTCGGCTGCGGGTTGTCGATGGTACGGCGGGCGGGAGGGCTAAAGCGTGCCAATGAGTGTGGGCAAAATAGGATAAAGCCATGTAAATCTTCACCATGCGTGATCTGCGCGACCGCACCGGCGAACTGGAGAGCGAGCGGGCCTCCTTCGAGTGACTTAATGGTCGCCGCTACCGGGCCGTTGATCGCGCGCTCCAGGGTGATCGGCCGTTCCACTTTGCCGCCGTTGCGGGTGAACAGTGAATTGCGCGCGGCGGCCGAGGCTGTGTTGCGGGATGGAGAAAGCCTGTCCGGCTTTGTCCTGGAAGCGGTTCAGTTGAACATCGAACGGCGCGAGGTGCGGCGCGCGTTCATCGAGCGTGGTTTGCTGGCGCGCGAGGAAGCGCAAGTGTCTGGGCAATACGTTTCCTCGGACGAGGTGCTGGCGCGTCTGGATGCCTCGCTGGCGCGGGCGCGCGCCGTGGTGGATGGCACTCGGTGAGTTATCAGGTCGGCTTTGTGCCGCGCGCGGCTGACGATTTGCAGCGTTTGTTAGATTTCTTGGCGGAGCAGGATTTGCCTGCCGCAGAACATGCTCGCGCGGCCATCCCCCAGGCGATCAGCCTGTTGCAAAGTTTTCCCTTCGCGTGCCGCAAGGCATTGCCGGTAAACCCCTTCCTGCGTGAACTGGTGATCGAATTCGGACGTTCCGGCTATGTCGCGCTGTATGAGATCGAAGCTTCAGAAACCGTGACGGTGCTGGCGGTGCGTCACCTGCGCGAAGAGGATTTCTTCTGATCCCCAACCTCCTTCCGCCCCTGCGCCCCATCCCCATCAAGGTGCGCCTCTCCATCCTCTACATCGAGCGCTGCCAGTTGGACGTGCTCGACGGCGCTTTTGTCGTGGTCGACAAGATCGGCGTGCGCACCCATGTCCCGGTCGGTGGTGCCGCCTGCCTGATGCTGGAACCGGGCACCCGCGTCTCCCACGCCGTTTCCCTCGCTCGCGGGGATGAACCGCTACGCAAAAACGCCGCATTACTCTCTACGGTTTTCACCAGAATTCACCAGAACGGTTTGATCGCGGCCAGTGCGCGTGCTATCCGCCGGTTCGAGCAGAACCTGGCTTCAGTACTCAACAGGCCGACCACGCGGCCGGCGCTGAAGGCGCATTCCGGGTGGGTTTGGGCGAGCGCACGCATGAGCCGATCGGCCACCACGAGATCGTTGATTGCCCCCAGGTTTTCCTGCAACGCCGCCACTCTGGCGAGGGATTTGTCGCCGCGTTTGCCATACAAGCCCGCCACGGCATCGCAGGCATAGCGCAGTTTCTTCACGGCGATACGTAGACGATGGCGCGCCATGGCATCGCCACCCGCCAGTGCCGCGCCACGCCGCTTGACGCCTTTCCAGCGCTGTTCGAGCACCTGGGTGGCCCATTTGCCAGCACTCATCTCACTGGCGGGCGGTGTCAACAGCGCTTGCCCCAGTTGCAGCACGGCACGGGTGAATTCCGGTGCGGCCAGCGCGGCTTGCGCGGCCTGGCGCGCATCCGCCGCCATGGCTTCGGCCTGCGCGAGCAAGGCGGCTTTATCGGATACCCCAAGTGGCAGTTCCAGGCGCGGCAGGGTTTCCCGCAGGAACACATCCCAATCTCGTGCCGGGTTCAGCGCCGCCATGTGCTTACGCAAGGGGGCTAGCCAGGCCGGGTCGGGTTGTGAAAGCTGTGCCAGCAGGCGCGCCAGGCTCATCAGGCGGCGCAGGGCGACCCGGAGTTGATGCAGATATTCGAGTTCTTCCGGCTGTTCGAGAAAGCCGGGCAGGTTGTCGACCATCTGCGCCAGGGCCGCTTCGATCAGGCTAGTCCAGGCTGTGCCGGCGCCTTGCGCGGGGTCCAACTTCGGCCAGATGGCCTTGGCCGGCGCCATTTTTACCGCGCCGGCGAGGCGGAAGCCGATGGCCGCTTTGCTGCGCGAGTCGATGCGTAGTGGCACCCGGTCGAGCAGGCTCAAGGCGGCGTCAAACAAGCCATTCGGGGGACCGGATTTCAGTTCGAGCTCAATTTCAGAAACCGGGCTGACGGCCGGGTTTGCCAAATTCGCCGCGCCCGCCAGGATCTCGCCCTGGTCGAGGGCGATTTCCATCTCCGTCTCGCCCACGACCACCCGCCAGGTGGCGCGCTTCACATCGGTGACGAATACCGGCGCCAGGCCGCCGAGGTCGATGCCCGCGAGCAGTGCCCGCGCTTCTGGCGGCAGGACGGCCAGGTCCGGCGTGTTGTCCATCACCCGCGCTTCCCATTCCGGGCGCGAACTCAGGGCGCCCACCGCGGGCGCGGCGGCTTTCAGCGTCTGCACCCAGTGATAGCCGACGCGGCGCAAACGCAGGGCGATCAGGCGGCGGGTGAGGGCGAAGTCGGGGGTGTCGAAGTAGAGACTGTGCAGCGTTTGTCGCGCCACCTTGGCCCCGGCCAGCAGGGGGTGGCGCCGGAAGCGGGCGGCGTAGGCGGGGTCGAGCGCGAGCTTGAGTTCGATTTCCATGGGGCTGGGCGCGATAGATGGCATCTCGGCTTGAGGGTAGCATCGCCCGCGTTTTTTCATGTTACAGACGCCCTATGAACCAACTTTCCCCCGACCTCCTGATTAACCGCGAACTGGGCATCCTGGAGTTCAACCGGCGCGTGCTCGCGCAGGCCGAAGACCCCGCCACGCCGTTGTTGGAACGCCTGCGTTTTTTGTGCATCTTTTCCAGCAATATGGATGAATTCTTCGAGATTCGAGTGGCCGGGCTGAAAGAGCAGATCCACCTCAACCCGCACCTGACCGGGCCGGATGGCCTGACCGCCCGCCGCGTGTTCAAGGAAGTGGCGCGGGTTTCGCATGCGTTGATGACGCGCGTGTACGATCTTTTCAACAACGAGGTGATTCCTTCTTTGGCGGGGGAGGACATCCGCTTCCTGCGCCGCACCCACTGGAACGACGAACAGGCGGCGTGGATTCGCGAGTTTTTTTTCAACGAACTGATGCCGGTGCTGACCCCCATCGGCCTGGATCCGGCGCACCCCTTCCCCAATGTCCTGAACAAGAGCCTCAACTTTGCCGTGGAGCTATCGGGCAAGGATGCCTTCGGGCGCAATTCCGACCGCGCCGTGGTGCAGGCGCCGCGCTCGCTGCCGCGGGTAATCATGCTGCCCGACACGATCGCCGGCCACGAAAACGGCTTTGTCTTTCTCTCCTCCATCCTTCATGCCCATGTCGATGAGTTGTTCGCCGGCATGGAGGTGCGCGGCTGCTACCAGTTTCGGGTTACCCGCAATTCCGATCTGTTCCTGGATGACGAAGAGAACAAGAACCTGCGCGAACAACTTCAGGGCGAACTGCCGCACCGCCACTATGGCGACGCCGTGCGCCTGGAAGTGGCGGACAACTGTTCCGAAGAAATGGGCCAGTTTCTGTTGAAGCAGTTCGGGCTGGGCAACGATGACCTTTATCAAGTGCGTGGCCCGGTCAACCTGGTGCGGATGATGGGGGTGCCGGACAAGGTGGACCGTCCGGACCTGAAATTCCCGCCCTTTACGCCCGGTATGCCGGCGCGGTTCGCCGAATACCCGAGCATTTTCCAGGCCATCGCCGCCGGCGATATCCTGCTGCATCACCCCTATCAATCGTTTCAGCCGGTGATCGACTTCATCCGCGAGGCGGCGGAAGACCCCGATGTGGTGGCGATCCGCCAGACCGTCTACCGCACCGGTACCGATTCTGATCTGATGCGCCATTTGATCGCCGCCGCCCAGCGCGGCAAGGAAGTCACCGCCGTGGTGGAATTGATGGCGCGCTTCGACGAGGAGGCCAACATCAACTGGGCGGAACAACTGGAAGCGGCCGGCGCCCATGTGGTTTACGGCGTGGTCGGTTACAAGACCCATGCCAAACTGGCCCTGGTGGTGCGTCGGGAAAATGGCAAATTGCGGCGCTACGCCCACCTTGGCACCGGCAACTACCACCCGCGTACCGCCCGCATGTATACCGATTTCGGCCTGATGACCTGCAATCCCGAGCTATGCCAGGACGTCAACGACGTCTTCACCCAGCTCACCGGCCTCGGCCGCGCGCATGAGCACAAACACTTGCTGCAATCGCCGTTCACCCTGCACCCACGCATGATGCAGGCCATTCGCAACGAGACCGAACGCGCAAAGGCCGGGGAGAAGGCGATTATCGTCGCCAAGATGAATTCGCTGCTGGAAGCCCGCGTCATCCATGCGCTCTATGAAGCGGCTCAAGCCGGCGTACAGGTGGATCTGATCGTGCGCGGGGTGTGCGCCTTGAAGCCGGGTATTCCCGGCCTGTCGGACAACATCCGGGTGCGTTCCATCATCGGCCGCTTCCTGGAACACCATCGCATCTTCTATTTCTGGAACGGCGGCCAGGAAGACGTCTGGCTGGCCAGCGCCGACTGGATGGATCGCAACTTCTTCCGCCGCATCGAAACCGCTTTCCCGCTGCTCGACCCGAAGTTGAAGAAGCGGGTCATCAACGAAGGCCTCAAGCCCTACCTGAAAGACAACTTGCGTGCCTGGGAAATGCAGCCGGACGGTTCCTACAAACGCCGCGCCCGGCGTGGCCGCGGCTTTGACGCCCAGGCTTATCTGCGCACGCTGCTGGGGGGGAAGTAACGCGGATCGGGTTTGGCGTGGCGTCAACTTCCCCGAAGGGGGAGCCAACTTTCATGGCTGCGAGGCCTGATGAAGCCCCTAAGCGAACGACTAAGCAGCCAAAAAACGGCCGCCAAGTCGCTGCTTATACCCTTCGGTAATCCCGAAGTATGAAACCGGGCGCCCCTGTAGCGCCGGCTTCCAGCCGGCTTGGTTCTTTTGATCAGGCCCACGAAGCCGGCTGGAAGCCGGCGCTACAGGGGACGCCTCCTTGTGTGGCGCTTGCGGATGCCAGCCCACCAACGCCAGCATGATCATGAAGCCGATCACGTAGGCCAGCGCCACATGCCAGCCGCCCTTGAGCCAGGCGCCCACTGAGCGGGCTTCCGGAAACAGGTTGGAGAGCGCCACGCCGGCCGAGGAGCCGAACCACACCATAGAGCCGCCGAAACCCACGGCATAGGCCAGCACGCCCCAGTCGTAGCCGCCCTGGGTGAGCGACAGGGCGGTCAGCGGAATGTTGTCGAACACGGCGGAAACGAAGCCGAGGCCGAACGCGGTTTGCCACGAAGCCAGCGGCAACTTCTCCACCGGCATCATGGAGGCGCACAGCACCAATGAAAGCAGGAACACGCTGCCCTTGACGGCGTCCGGCAACAAGCTCCATTCCGGTTTGCGTAACGGCGCCATCGCCAGCACCACCAGCCACACCGCCACACCGAGGAAGGGGAAAGCATCCGCTAGTTCCGGGTAATGCGTGTTGACCACGATATTGGTCGTCATCGCGCCCGCCAGAATCAATACCACGATCAGCACATAGGCCCAGTCGATCGTGGCCCGCGCCCCGGCGTTTTTCTGGATGGGTGCGTAAGCCTGCTGCTGGCGCGCGGCGATGACGCCGAAGATCAGTAGGGCCGGAATGGCGGCGGTGTAGGCATGGATCACGTCGAATGGGGCGACGCCATCGATCCACATCATGGTCGTGGTGGTATCGCCCACCACCGACCCGGAACCGCCGGCATTGGAGGCGGCGACGATGGCCGCCAGGTAGCCAATGTGGACGCGGCGATGGAACACCCCCGCCGCCACGGTGCCGCCGATCAGCGCCGCCGCGATGTTGTCGAGGAAGGAGGAAATCACAAACACCATCGCCAGCAGCACGAAGCCGCCCTTCCAGTCGTCCGGCAGATAACGCGGCAGCACTTCGGGAATGCGGCTGTCCTCAAAATGCCGCGCCAGGATGGCGAAACCAAGCAACAGGCCGAGCAGGTTGGCCAGCGTCACCCCTTCCTGCAGCAGGTGCTGGCCCAGGCCGGGCAGGCCAGCAACGCCATGAATGCCGGTGAAACTGAGTTTGTAGAGCGTGATCGTGGCCAGACCGGTAAGCGCCACCGCCAGCGTGTGATGGTGAAATAGCGCGACCCCGAGCAAGGTCAGCGCGAACAGGATGAAATCGACCGGAATGCCCAACACGGCGGGACCCTCGGCGGCCAGCGCGAGGGAAGGGAAAAACAGGGCCACCAGCGTACAGGTGGCGAGACGGGCAGCGGTAGGCATGAAAAATTCCGTAACCGGATAGTGGTGTGGGATTATCGCAGCAAGGGCATTGGTTCAGCGCCCCGCGCTCTACCCACTCAAGAGGTTCGTGCCATGTACAAAGTCCTGATTCCAGTCGATGGTTCCGCCTGTTCCGAGCGCGCGGTGCGCCACGTCGTCGAACTGGCCAAGGTGGTTGGCGCCGTGCAGGCCAACCTGCTCCATGTGCAGCCCGTGGTTAGCGCCTGGGAAGTGAAGCACTTCCTGCGTGAACAGGAAATCGCCGCCATGCAGAAATCGCTGGGGGAGGCAGCCACCCAGGCCGGTCGCGGCCTCCTCGACGCGGCCGGGATCAGCTATCAGGTGCACTACGCCGTGGGGGAGGTGGCGGAAACCATCGCCGAGTTCGCCGTGTCCTGCGGCTGCGATCAGATCGTCATGGGCACCCGTGGCATGGGCTCGCTGGAAGGCCTGCTGCTCGGTTCCATCACCACCAAGGTGCTGCACCTGGTGCGGGTGCCGGTCACCCTGGTCAAGTAGTTCCCTGTGTGGGGTTGGGTAAACGCGGCGCCATGAACCTCGAAGGCCGACTCGACATCCGCCTCACCCGGCACGCTGACGCGCCAGCCACGGTATCCATTCATTCCACGCGGCCGCAGTTGGCGCAGAGATTGTTGGCCGGGCGCACGCCCGAGGAAGCCGCCCATCTCGCCGGCCTGGTTTTCAGCTTGTGCGGCAAGGCGCAGCGGGTGGCCGTCCAGGCCGCCTGCGAGGCGGCCCAGGGGCGCCTGCCCGACCCGGCAACCAGCCGGGATCGCGAGACCGCCGTGCTGCTGGAACTGGCCCAGGAACATGCCTGGCGCCTGTTGCTTGACTGGCCTGAACAATCGGGTGCCGAGCTGGGCATCTCGCCCGACATGCCCAGCCTGCTGAGGCTGCGCCAGTCAGCGGAGTCGTTGCGCTTTAGCGCTTACGAATCCGGCGTGCCCCTTGCGGGTGCCGCCGCCGACCCGCCGCGTTTCGCCGAGACGCTCGATGCCCTGTTGCGGACCCCCTTGCTAGGCGAGCCGGCCGCGACCTGGCTGGCGCGCGATCTCGCCGGCTTCGATGCCTGGCGGCGCGCGGCGGGTACCCCGACCGCGCGGCTGTTTGGCGAACTGGGGGAGGGCGCGGATAGGGGGATCAGCCAGGCCCGCCTGTTGCCGCCACTGGGGCGGCTTACCGATCGGGAAGCTGCCGATCTGGCGCGGCGCGCCCTTGCCGACCCGGCGTTTTGCGCGCAGCCCCTGTGGCACGACGCGCCCGCCGAGACTGGCGCCGTTGCCCGCGTGTGCGAGCACCCTCTGCTAACCGCCTGGATCGCGCAACGCGGGCGCGGCGCCGGCGCTCGTCTATTGGCGCGCTTGCTGGAACTGGCGGCGCTACCGGCGCGCCTTGCCGCGTGTTTGCCAGATGCGGGCCCGGCGCTGGTTCGCGCCTGGCACCTGGGCGAGAATGCCGGCCTCGCCGGGGTCGAGACCTCGCGCGGTTTGCTTCTCCACGGGGTGCAGTTGCGGAAAGGCAAGGTCGCTCAGTACCGCATCGTCGCTCCCACCGAATGGAATTTCCATCCCGCCGGCCCGCTTTTTCAGGCGCTATCTGGCCTGGAGCCGGGGGGCGATCTGGCCGCCCACGCCCGGCTGGTTGCCCAGTCTCTGGACCCCTGTGTGGCTTTTGCAATCGAGGTAAACAATGCATGAAATGTCCTTGGCGGAAAGCATCCTCCAGATTGTCGAGGACGCCGCCGCCAAGCAGGGTTTTAAACGGGTGAGCGAGGTACGCCTGGAGATCGGCGCCCTCGCCGGCGTGGAACCGGAGGCGCTGGCTTTCTGTCTCGATGTGGTATTCCGGGGCAGTGTCGCGGCGGGCGCCCGGGTCGAACTGGAACGCTTGCCCGGCCAGGGCTTTTGTCTGGATTGCGGCGAAACGGTGCCGGTGATGGCGCGCTATGATGCCTGCCCGAAATGTGGCGGCTATCAGGTGCAGGCCACCGGTGGAACGGAAATGAGGGTCAAAGACCTGCTGGTTGAATAGACGGAGTGACGACTATGTGTAGCGTTTGCGGTTGCGGCCAGGGCGAAATTGAAGGGCATGATCACACGCACTCCCATGAACATCCACACGGTGAGCCGCATTACCACGAGCACCTGGGCGGCCTTCACTATGGCCTCGGCCCCGCCCACGCCCACGCTCCTGGCCTCAGCCAGGAGCGCATGGTGCGGATCGAACAGGACATCCTGGGCAAGAACAACACCTATGCCGCCGACAACCGCCGCTATTTCGCCGAGCACGGCCTGTTCGCGGTCAACCTGGTGTCCAGCCCCGGATCCGGCAAGACCACGCTGCTGGTCAAAACCATCGCCTTGCTCAAGGACAAGCTGCCGGTCGCCGTGGTGGAGGGCGATCAGCAGACCAGCATGGACGCCGACCGCATTCGCGCCAGCGGTGCCGCGGCGGTGCAGGTGAACACCGGAAAAGGTTGCCATCTCGATGCCCACATGGTCGGCCATGCGCTGGAACACTTGAACCTGGCCAATGACGGCCTGCTGATGATCGAGAATGTTGGCAATCTGGTCTGCCCGTCCGCCTTCGACCTCGGCGAAGCGCACAAGGTGGTGATCCTTTCGGTGACCGAAGGCGAGGATAAACCGCTGAAATACCCGGACATGTTCCACGCCGCCGACGTGATGCTGCTGAACAAGATCGATCTGCTGCCGTACCTGGCTTTCGATGTGGACCAGTGCGTGGAATACGCCCACCGCATCAATCCGAAACTGGAAGTGCTCAAGGTCTCCGCCACCACCGGAGAAGGCATGGAACGCTGGCTCGCCTGGCTCACCGAGGGCGTCGATGTCGCCACCGCCGCGCGGCAACAGAACGTGAATCTGCTGAAGAAGCGGATCGCGGAACTGGAAGTACAACTGGCCGCGAAGGGGTGAGATGGTGTGGCGCTGGCTTCCAGCCGGCTTTTCGTGCCGATAACGCTTGATGCCACAACGTCGCCTGCGCGTCACCGGCATCGTCCAGGGGGTCGGTTTCCGTCCCACTGTCTGGCATCTGGCGCGGGAACTGAAGCTCGTCGGCTGGGTGCGCAACGATGCCGCCGGGGTGGAAGTGCGGCTGGAAGGCGACGCGGCGGCCATTGCGGATTTCACCCGGCGTTTGCCGAAGGTGCTGCCGCCACTGGCCCAGGTGCGCGATCTGGCCTGGAGCGACACGCCAGCCACAGGTGAATTCAGCGAATTCAGCATCGTGGAGAGCGGCGCCGGCCAGGCCGCCACCCTGATCGGCCCGGACACCGCCGTCTGCCGCGATTGCCTGGCGGAGCTATTCGACCCCGCCGACCGGCGCTGGCGCTACGCCTTCATCAACTGCACCCACTGCGGCCCGCGTTACACCCTGACCCGACGCCTGCCCTATGACCGGGCGCAAACCAGCATGGCGGCGTTTCCGCTGTGCCCGGACTGTGAACGGGAATACCGCGACCCGGCGAATCGGCGTTTTCATGCCGAGCCGACGGCGTGCGCGGTTTGCGGGCCGCGGTTGTGGCTGGAACCCGCCACCCTCCAGCGCCTGCAATCCGGCCAGATTGTCGCCATCAAGGGCCTCGGAGGCTTTCACCTGGCCTGCGATGCCCGCAATGGCGAAGCGGTACGCCGCCTGCGCGAGCGCAAGAACCGCGAGGAGAAGCCCTTCGCCGCAATGGCCGCCAACCTGGCTTCGATTGCGGATTGGGTGGAGATCAGCGCGGAGGAAGCCGCCCTGCTGCAATCGCCGGAGCGGCCCATCGTCCTGCTGCGCAAGAAGCCCGGCGTCGACGCCGCCTTGCCCGGTGTCGCCCCCGGCCTGGCCTGGTTGGGGGTGATGCTGCCTTACACGCCGATCCACTGGCTGTTGTTCCATGAAGCGGCCGGCCGGCCCGCCGGTACCGCCTGGATGGATGCGCCACACTCCCTGCTGTTGGTGATGACCAGCGGCAACCCCGGCGGCGAACCGTTGGTGATTGGAAACGACGAGGCGGTTGAACGTCTGGCTGGCATCGCCGACGCGGTATTGCTGCATGACCGGGACATCGTGGCGCGGTGTGATGACTCCGTCGTCCGAGTTGGCGGTCGGCAGTCGGCAGTCCGTAGCAAAAACAGCGACGTTTCTGGCAACCGCCAACCGCCAATCGCCAACTTCCAGTTCATCCGCCGCGCCCGCGGCTACACCCCCCGTGCCATCCGCTTGGCCAGCGCCGGCCCCTCCGTCCTGGCCCTGGGCGGTTACCTGAAAAACACAATCTGCGTCACGCGGGGCGATGAAGCTTTCGTTTCCCAGCACATCGGTGGCCTTAACAACCCGGCGGCATGCGCCATGTTGATGGAGGTGACGGCGCATCTGCTCGACATCCTGCAAGCCAGGCCAGAAGCCGTGGCCCACGACCTGCACCCGGATTTCTTCAGCAGCCGCCATGCCCTGGAACTGGCCGAACGCTGGGCCGTGCCGGCCATCGCCGTGCAACATCACCATGCCCATATCGCGGCGATTGCGGCGGAACACGATGTCAGCGGCCCCCTCCTGGGCCTGGCGCTGGATGGCGTCGGCCTCGGCAGTGACGGCGGCGCCTGGGGCGGCGAGTTGCTGCGCGTGGAGGGTGCGAACTTCATCCGCCTGGGCCATCTCTCGCCCATCCCCTTGCCGGGTGGCGACAAGGCCGCCAGCCAACCCTGGCGGATGGCGGCGGCGGCTTTGCATTTGCTGGGACGTGGTGGCGAGATCGCAAGGCGCTTTCCTGGCCAGCCGGCTGCCGCGAGCCTCGCCCGCCTGCTTGCCGGTCAAACTGGCGGGTTGCAACCCGCCCTACACACCACCAGCAGTCTCGGCCGCTGGTTCGACGCGGCGGCGGGCTTGCTCGGCGTTCGCGAGGCCATGGCTTACGAGGGCCAGGCGGCCATGTTGCTGGAGGGGCTGGCGGAACAGTACGGCGCGGTGGAGCCTCTGGCCGGCGGCTTTGTGCTTCAAGACGACGGCAGTCTGGATTTGTTGCCCTTGCTGGCCAGGCTGGCGGACGAAAAAGATGCCGTCCTCGGCGCCAAGCTGTTCCATGCCACGTTGGCCCAGGGTCTGGCTGAATGGCTGGAACGCGCCGCCGCCGCGGAAAGTCTCAACACGGTGGCGCTGGGTGGCGGCTGTTTCTTGAATCACCTCCTTTCCCGCGAGTTGACCCGGCTGTTGGCGGCGCGCGGCTACACTGTCCTGTCCGCCCGCCAGGCGCCGCCCAACGATGGGGGCTTGAGCCTGGGGCAGGCCTGGGTTGCAATGCTGCGAAGTCGTTAGCGCTTTAGCGCTTACGAATTCGGCGTCCCCCTTGCGGGGGTAACAAATCTCCCGAGGTTAGAAATCATGTGTCTCGCCATCCCCGCCCGCGTGGTGGAAATCAACGACAACGACGTGGCTATCGTCGATCTGGGCGGCGTGCGCAAAGATATTTCACTGGCTCTGGTGGAAGGCGTTGCGGTGGGCGATTACGTGATCGTCCACGTCGGCTATGCGCTCACCCGGCTGGACCCCGAGGAGGCCTCGATAACGCTGGCGCTGATGGCGGAAGCCGGGGTGATGGAAGCGGCTGTTGGCGCATGAAATACGTCGACGAATTTCGCGACGGCGAAGTGGCCAAAGGGCTGGCGAAAGCCATCGCCGCCGAGGCGCGCGCCGACCGCCGCTACCACTTCATGGAGTTCTGCGGCGGCCACACCCATGCCATCTCCCGCTACGGCGTGCCGGATCTGCTGCCGGCCAGTGTGCGCATGATCCACGGCCCCGGCTGTCCGGTGTGCGTGCTGCCGATCGGCCGCATCGACCTGGGCGTCAAGCTGGCCCTGGAAATGGGCGTGATTCTCTGCACCTACGCCGATACCGTGCGCGTGCCGGCCTCCGGCGGGCTTTCTCTGATGCGCGCGAAAGCGCGTGGTGGCGACATCCGCATGGTCTATTCGGTCACTGATGCGCTGAAGATCGCCCGCGAGCATCCGGAAAAACAGGTGGTGTTCTTCGCCATCGGCTTCGAGACCACCACCCCACCGACCGCGGTAGCGATCAAGCTGGCGGCGGCCGAAGGGCTGAAAAACTTTACCGTGCTGTGTTGCCACGTGCTCACCCCGGCGGCAATCATGACCATTCTGGAATCGCCGGAAGTGCGCGACCTGGGCAGTGTGCCGCTGGACGGCTTCATCGGCCCGGCCCATGTCTCGACGGTGATCGGCAGCCGGCCCTACGAGTTCTTCGCCGAGGAGTACCGCAAGCCGGTGGTGATCGCCGGCTTCGAGCCGCTCGACGTGATGCAGGCCATCCTGATGCTGGTGCGGCAGGTGAACGAGGGCAGGGCGGTGGTGGAAAACGAGTTCACCCGCGCGGTGACGGCGGAAGGCAACGAGAAAGCGCAGAACCTGGTGTCCGAGGTGTTCGAACTCAGGCGCAGCTTTGAATGGCGCGGCCTCGGCGAGGTGCCGTATTCCGCCCTGAAAATCCGCGAGCGCTATGGCGAATTCGACGCGGAGCGCCGCTTTCACCTGGAATACCGGCCAGTGCCGGACAACCGGGCCTGCGAATGCGGGGCGATCCTGCGCGGCGTGAAGCAGCCCACCGACTGCAAGCTGTTCGGCACGGTGTGCACGCCCGAGAACCCGATGGGCTCGTGCATGGTGTCGTCGGAAGGCGCTTGCGCGGCGCACTACACTTACGGGCGTTACAAGGATGTGGAGAGCGAACATGCGTAGAGAAGAAGCCTTGCGTTTATTGACTGAGGCCAGCCCGGAGATCGTCCGGCAGTTCGGCGTCAAGGGCTTGCGACTGTTCGGCTCGACGGCTCGGGACGAAGCCCGCGAGGACAGCGATGTGGACGTTCTGGTGGAGTTCGAGGGGCCGGCGACTTTCGACGGTTACTTCACCCTTTTGCATTTCCTGGAGGCCCGACTCGGTGTGAATGTGGATTTGGTGACGGAAAAGGGGCTCAAGGAACGGGTTCGTCCCTACGTGGAAAAAGACGCCATCCATGTTGCGTGATCCACTGTTGTATCTGGATGAATTGATCGAAGCAGCGCAGCGAGCCTGTGAGTTCGGCAACGGCCTTGAGCGCGGGCGCTATCAACCGGGCGGCATGGCCTTCGAAGCTATCGTCCGGCAAATCGAAATCATCGGTGAGGCGGCCGGGCATATCCCCGAAGCCATTCAGACCCAGGCGCCTGGCATCCCGTGGGCAAACCTGATTGGCATGCGTAATCGGCTGATCCACGGCTATTTTGCTGTGGATCCCGACATTGTCTGGAGCGTGGTGCACGACAAATTGCCAGCCCTGCTTCCCGAATTCAGAAAACTACTCGAGAAACGCTCATGATCGGCCAAGTTAAAAAGGGCTACGCCCGCCCTCTCGACCTGAAACACGGCCGCGTCGACATGAGCCACGGCGGCGGTGGCCGCGCCATGGTTCAGCTCATCAGCGAACTGTTCGCCCGGCATCTGGGCAATGAATACCTGGCCCAGGGCAACGATGGCACCTGGCTGCCAGCAAGCAGCGGCCGCCTGGTGGTGTCCACCGACAGCCATGTGGTCTCGCCCCTGTTCTTCCCCGGTGGCGACATCGGCGGCCTCTCGGTGCATGGCACGGTCAACGATGTCGCGGTGATGGGCGCCACGCCGCTCTACCTCACCGCCGGCTTCATCCTGGAAGAGGGCTTCCTCCTGGCCGACCTGGCGCGCATCGTCGAGTCGATGGCGCAAGCGGCAAATGAAGCCGGGGTAAAACTGGTAGCGGGGGATACCAAGGTGGTGGAGCAGGGCAAGGGCGACGGCGTCTTCATCACCACCACCGGCATCGGTTTCCTGCCTGACGGTCTCCACCTCTCCGGCGACCTGGCGCGGCCCGGCGACATCGTGCTGGTATCCGGCACGTTGGGCAACCACGGCATGGCAATCATGAGCCAGCGGGAGAACCTTTCCTTCGACGCCCCCATCCTTTCCGACAGCGCCTCACTCAATGGCCTGACCGCCGCCATGCTGGCCTCCAGGGCCGCCATTCGGGTGATGCGCGACCCGACGCGCGGCGGCCTGGCCGCCACCCTCAACGAAATCGCCTACCAGTCCGGGGTCGGCATCCATCTCATCGAGGCCGCGATTCCCCTACAACCCGAGGTCGCGGCCGCCTGCGAACTGCTCGGCCTGGACCCGCTCAACATCGCCAACGAAGGCAAACTCATCGCCCTCTGCGCCGCCGAGGACGCGGAAAAACTCCTCGCCGCCATGCGCGCCCACCCGCTGGGCCGGCAAGCTGCCATGATCGGCAAGGTGGTGGAAGACGCCAACGCCTTCGTGCAGATGAAGACCCAGTTCGGTGGCCGCCGCATGGTGGATTGGCTCTCGGGCGAACAGTTGCCGCGCATTTGCTGAGTGATGCGGCCGACTCATGCGCATCCTCTTTCTCACCCACGCCTTCAACAGCCTGACCCAGCGGCTGTATGTGGAACTCACGGCGCTGGGCCATCAGGTTTCCATCGAGTTCGACATCAACGACAGCGTCACGATCGAGGCGGTGGCGCTGTTCCGCCCGCATCTCATCCTGGCGCCGTATCTGCGCCGGGCGATTCCGGAGTCGGTCTGGCGCGAGCATGTCTGCTTGATCGTGCATCCCGGCGTTGCCGGCGACCGGGGGCCGTCGGCGCTGGACTGGGCGATCCTGAACGGTGAATCGGAGTGGGGCGTCACCCTCTTGCAAGCCGAATCGGAGCTGGATGCCGGACCGATCTGGGCGGCGGAAACCTTTCCCATGCGGGTGGCGAAGAAGTCCAGCCTGTATCGCAACGAAGCCACCGAGGCGGCCTTGCGCGCGGTGCGCACGGCGCTGGAACGCCTGCCGGATTACCTGGCCGAAAGCTGGCAGCCCAGGCCACTGGCTCAGGCCCAGGCGCGCGGGCAATGGCGCCCCTTGATGCGGCAGGTCGACCGGGCTATTGACTGGTCGCGGGACAGCAGCGCCCGCGTCCTGGCCAAATTCAACAGCGGCGACGGTTTTCCGGGTGTGCGCGACAGCCTGTTCGGGCAGGACTGCCATCTATTCAATGCGCGGGCTTATGCCGCCCGCGGCGAGCCTGGCGCACTGCTGGGCCGCGCGGGGGAAGGCGTGGTGCGGGCGACGGTCGATGGCGCGGTGTGGATCGGGCACGTCAAGACCAAGAGGCTGGGGATCAAGCTGCCGCTGGCACAGGCATTTCCGGAGGTGGCTGCGCTGGAGAAGCTGGATGCGAGTGTGCGGGAAGTCCGCTACGAGGAAGCGGGCGCGGTCGGCTATCTCCACTTCGACTTTTACAACGGCGCGATGGGTACGGACGCCTGCGAACGCCTGCTCGCCGCCTATGAAGCCGCGCAACAGCGTCCCACCAAGGTCATCGTGTTACTGGGCGGCGAGGATTTTTTCAGCAATGGCCTCGACCTCAACTGCATCGAGGCGGCGGACAGCCCGCCCGACGAGTCCTGGCGCAATATCAATGCGATGGATGACCTGTGCCGGGCCATCCTCACCACGGATAGCCATCTCACCGTCAGCGCGCTCTCCGGCAATGCCGGTGCCGGTGGCGCCTTCCTGGCCCTGGCGGCCGATTTTGTCTGGGCGCGGCGCGGGGTGATCCTCAACCCGCACTACAAGAACATGGGCAATCTATATGGCTCTGAATATTGGAGCTATTTACTGCCGCGCCGGGTGGGCGCGGAACGGGCCGCCGAGATCATGCGCAATCGCCTTCCCATGGGGGCGATGGAAGCGGCCCGCATGGGTTTTCTTGACGCGGCCTTTAGTGATGGCCTACCCAGTTTCGTGGAGGCAACACATCGACGCGCCGAAGTCCTGGCCGCCGCCGTGGATTTCCGTGAGCGCCTGGAAGCCAAACGCCAACGCCGTGCCGCCGATGAAGCCGCCAAGCCGCTGGACACCTATCGGGCCGAGGAACTCCGGCGGATACAGCGCAATTTCTATGGCTTCGACCCCAGTTACCACATCGTTCGCCACCACTTCGTTTATAAAACGCCGCATTCCTGGACCCCCCGCCATCTGGCCATCCACCGCGAGTTGGGTTGGATGGTCCCGCTGGACTGAGGCCCCCTCCAGCCAGGCCTGATAACGCCCGGCCAAGGGGCTTGGCGTGCTAGAATCGCGCGGCTTTTCTCCAGCAAAAACATCACGTTTTTCAAAGAAATTAAAGAACAACCCGTCGAGACGCCCCCGCAATGGAAAACCAGTTCGCCAAAGAAACCCTGCCCGTCAGCCTGGAAGAGGAAATGCGCCGCTCCTACCTCGATTACGCCATGAGCGTGATCGTCGGGCGGGCGCTACCGGATGTGCGGGATGGCCTGAAGCCGGTGCATCGCCGGGTGTTGTTCGCGATGCATGAGTTGAACAACGACTGGAACAAGGCTTACAAGAAATCGGCACGGGTGGTGGGTGATGTGATCGGTAAATACCACCCGCACGGCGACACGGCGGTGTACGACACCATCGTCCGCATGGCGCAGACCTTTTCCCTGCGCTACCCGCTGGTGGACGGCCAGGGCAACTTCGGTTCGGTGGATGGTGATAACGCGGCGGCGATGCGTTACACCGAAATCCGCATGGCCAAGATCGCCCACGAGTTGCTCGCCGACATCGACAAGGAAACCGTCGATTTCGGCCCTAACTACGACGGTTCCGAGTATGAGCCGCTGATCTTGCCGGCCAAGTTCCCCAACCTGCTGGTGAATGGTTCCTCGGGCATCGCCGTCGGGATGGCGACCAATATCCCGCCGCATAACCTCAATGAAATCGTCGATGCCTGCCTGGCGGTGTTGCGCGACCCGATGATTTCCATCGACGACCTGATCGACCTCGTTCCCGCTCCCGACTTTCCCACCGCCGGCATCATCTACGGCACGCTGGGGGTGAAAGAGGGCTACCGCACCGGGCGCGGCCGGGTGGTGATGCGGGCCAAGTGCCATTTCGAGGAAATCGAGAAATCCGTCGGGCGCCAGGCGATCATCGTCGACGAGCTGCCGTATCAAGTGAACAAGGCCCACCTGTGCATCAAGATCGGCGAGCTGGTGCGCGAGAAGCGCCTGGAAGGCATCAGCGAAATCCGCGATGAATCGGATAAATCCGGCATGCGCATGGTGGTCGAACTGAAGCGCGGCGAAGTGCCGGAAGTGGTGCTGAACAACCTGTACAAGCACACGCAGATGCAGGACACCTTCGGCATGAACATGGTGGCCATCCTCGACGGCCAGCCGCGCCTCTTGAACCTCAAGCAAATCCTCGAAGCCTTCCTGCGCCATCGCCGCGAAGTCATCACTCGGCGCACCCAATTCGAGCTCAAGAAAGCGCGCGATCGCGGCCACATCCTGGAAGGCCTCGCCGTGGCCCTGGCCAACGTCGACGAGATCATCGCCCTGATCAAATCCTCGGCGACGCCGCCGGAAGCCAAGGCGGCGCTGCTTTCCAAGGCCTGGCGTTCCGGTGTGGTGGAACAGATGCTGGCGAAGGTGGCGGGTGAGCAGGTCGGCGCCGAAGCCTTCCGCCCGCTCAGCCTGGCGCCGGAATTCGGCCTGCATGATGAGGGTTACTTCCTCACCGAGGTGCAGGCCCAGGCGATCCTCGACTTGCGCCTGCAACGCCTGACCGGCCTGGAGCAGGACAAGATCGTCGGCGAGTATGGCGAGGTGATGGTGCGTATTGCCGACCTGCTGGACATCCTCGACACGCCCGAGCGGGTCACCGAAATCATCGCCACGGAACTGGGTGAGATCAAAGCCGCGTTCGGCGACAAACGCCGTTCTGAAATCATCGCCCACGGCTCGGATATTTCCCTGGAAGACCTCATCACCCCGCAGGACATGGTGGTCACCTTGTCCAACACCGGCTACATGAAAGCGCAGCCACTCGACGAATACCGCACTCAGAAACGGGGTGGACGCGGCAAGCAGGCCGCCGGCACCAAGGAAGAAGATTTCATCGAAAAGCTGTTCATCGCCAACACCCACGACTTCATCCTCTGCTTCACCAACCGTGGCCGCATGTTCTGGCTCAAGGTCTATGAAGTGCCACAAGGTGGCAGGGGTGCGCGCGGCAAGCCCATCATCAACCTGCTGGCGATGGCGCAGGACGAAAAGGTCAACGCCATCCTGCCGGTCAAGGAATTCGACGAGAACCATTTCGTGTTCATGGCAACCTCGCTGGGCACGGTGAAGAAGACCCCGCTTTCCGCCTTCTCCCGCCCGCGCACGGCCGGCCTCATCGCGGTCGACCTGGACGAGAACGATTACCTGGTCGGCGTGGCCATCACCAACGGCCACAACGACGTCATGCTGTTCTCCGACGAAGGCAAGGCCAACCGCTTCCTTGAGGCCGAAGTGCGCGCGATGGGCCGTGGCGCCCGTGGCGTGCGCGGCATCCGCTTGTCCGAAGACGGCCGCGTGATCGCGCTGCTGGTGGCCGATAACGATGAACAGAGCGTGATGACCGCCACCGAAAACGGCTTCGGCAAGCGCACCCCGGTCGGCGAATACACCCGCCACCGCCGTGGCGGCCAGGGCCTGATCGCCATTTCCACCTCGGCGCGCAACGGCAAGGTGGTCGCCGCCACCCTGGTGGACGAGACCGACGAAGTCATGCTCATCACCACCGGCGGCGTCCTGATCCGTACCCGCATCAGTGAAATCCGCTCGCTCGGCCGCTCCACCCAGGGCGTCACCCTGATCAACCTGGATGCCGGCGAGAAACTCTCGGGCCTGCAACGGGTGTTGGACAGCGACGAGGAACCGGTGGCCGAACCGGAGAGCGGGGAGGCTTAACAGGATGTTGAAAATCGAGGCTCAGTGGGAAATAGCCTGGCTGTTTTATTGATGCGTGCCTGATTGTGGATGTCGGCCCAATGGCCGAATTCAGAAGGTTAAGCCCTACGCGCGCGGTCCCGGTCAGCGCGTCGTGGGTACCTGCGGCGCGCTTGCCGGTGTGCGCGGGTCAGCGGCTGTCGAACTCGAATTCGAGGCCAAGTTGTTCCAGGTCGACGCGGTAAGGAGCCGTAAACGAATAACCAGAACGTTCTGGCCGCGTTGCTGGGCGCGCAACATGCCCTCGAAGCCAGCCGGAAGCCGGCCGGGTCGTGCCGTTGCAGAGCCGGCCAGGAACAAGGCAAACAGAACCAGCAGGATGCGGTTAGCGAAGGGTAGGGGCCTTATCAGAGGAACGCACCGCAACATCCGGCGTTAGCGTGAGCGATGCGTTTCGCCGCGCTCACCCCATCCTACTTGTCGCTGATTACATCCGCACCCTTGGGTGGGGTGAAGCGGAACAGGCTGGCGCCCAGGGCCGGGTTGCGTTCCAGGTGGGAGAAACGCAGCAGGGTGGTCTGACCGAAGTTGTCTTTCAGTTGCATGGCTTGCAGGGTGTCGCCCTTGAAGCCCAGGCGCACCATTTCAAAGCTGCCTTCTTTCGACTTCGGCGCGGCTTCCACCCAGTCGAGGCCATCCTTGTTGCCGGCGTCTTTCAGGTGAAAGCGTTTTTCAATGTCGTTCTCGCCTGCCAGCAGCGCGGCGGGGCTATCGCCGATGGCGAGGTCGAGTTTGCGCACGGTGACCTGGTCGAGGTCTTCGTCATAGATCCACAGTCGCTTGCCGTCGCCCACCAGGAGCTGTGCGTAGGGTTTCTGGTAGACCCAGCGGAATTTTCCGGGACGCGAGAGGAACAGGGTGCCGCTGGATTCCTGGGTCTTGCGGCCGTTGCGGTCGAGCACTGTCTGGCTGAACTGCGCCTTGAGGCCCCGGGTCTGGTTGATGAAAGCGGCTAGCCGCGACTGCGGGTCGGCGTAGGCGGGGAAGCTGACGACGAGGGCAAGGAGCAGGGACCGTAGGATGCGGTGAGGAACGAACCGCATCATCCGAGGTTCGCCACGGTGATGCGGTTCGCTCCGCTCACCACATCCCACGTCGTTGTCTAGCAGCCTGTCGGACTTTGGAATCGTCGGCTGCGAAACGACCGCGACGGCCCATTTTTCACCTGCTTCTTGCCCCATAGTCCGACTATGC
>PFJX01000127.1 GCA_002784045.1 Hydrogenophilales bacterium CG_4_10_14_3_um_filter_63_21 | reverse complement strand
TGTCCTTCTTGGCGGTGCCGGCGCAGGATGAGGTGGCGGTGCCGCAGTCGTTCTTGCCGGCCTTGGCGATGCCGGCGCATTTTTCCATGCCGCCTTTGGCGGCGAAGGCGGGCGCGCCGGCGCCCAGGGCGAACAGACCGGCGATGGCGGAAGCGATGATGAAGTGGCGTGAGTTCATGCGGTTTCTCCTGAAGGGTTGGCAAAGGATCGCGGCCGACCGGCCCCGTCCGACCGATACAGACCGGGCCGGATACGCATTCCTGACAAAGGCTGGGAAAAACATCCAGACCGGCTTATTTCTTGATACCTGGCCCGCGCCCGGATCGGGAGCGAACGAACTTGATCGCCACGGGAACCGCGACCAGCAGGCCGACCAGCAACAGCACGTTCATCGCATTGCCCAGGTTCGCCCCGGCCATCTCGCCGCCGAAGTGGGCCAGGAGAAAACTCGCCGGAATCAGGCCCAGCAGGGTCGCCAATGCGAAGCGCCAGGCTTTCAGCGGGGTGAGCCCCGCGCCGTAGCTCACCAAATCGAAAGAGACGAAAGGCAGCAGGCGCGAGGCGAACACCATCCAGGTCAGGGCGTTCTGCGAGCCCAGCCAACCCAGCGCGACGCGCTCCCCGAACAGCCGGCGCAACAGGTCGTGGCCAAAGACGCGGGCGATGGCGAAGGCGATCAGGGCGCCGATTTCCGCGCCGATGACGACATACAACGTACCCCAGGCGTGGCCGTACACGGCGCCGGAGACCAGGGCGATGGGGGCGCCAGGGATGGGGTTGATGACGATGGACAGCGCCATCACGCCGACGATCAGGAGCGGCCCCCGGGCGCCCAGCGCCAGGGCTTGCCCGCGCAGCCACTCGCCATCCAGTATCCGCTCCAGCAGACCACTGGTATCCAGATGGAAATAGGCCAGCACCAGGGTGACCAGAACCAGCAACGCCCCGAGCAGGCGCAGCTTCGTGGCCATGGTTTTCAGTCCTTTCATGCTGAATCGGCTCCTGTCATGTCTGTCCGCTCAGATTAGCCCGCGCAGCAGGACAACTGTTTCACGTCCCTGGCAAAGGTCTGCGCGCACAGTTTCAATCCCTCCACCATGGTGAGGTAGGGGAACAGCATATCGGCCAGGTCTTGCACCGTCATGTTCGCTTTGAGGGCGAGCGCGGCGGTCTGGATGAGCTCGCCCGCCTCCGGCGCTACCGCCTGCACGCCCAGAAGCCGTCCCGTGTCCGCCTCGGCCACCAGCTTGATGAAGCCACGGGTGTCGAAATTGGCCAGGGCGCGCGGCACGTTGTCGAGGCCGAGGCTGCGGCTGTCGGTTTCGATACCCTGACGATGCGCTTCGGTTTCGGACAGTCCGACGCTGGCGACTTGTGGATCGGTGAAGATCACAGCGGGCATCGCGGTCAGGTCCAGCGTCGCCTCGCCGCCGGTCATGTTGATGGCGGCGCGGGTGCCGGCCGCCGCCGCGACATAGACGAACTGGGGCTGGTCGGCGCAGTCGCCGGCGGCGTAGATGTGCGCTGCGCTGGTGCGCAGGTGATCGTCGATGACGATGGCGCCCTTCCCATCCGCCTTCACCCCAGCGGCGTCGAGCATCAGACCGGAAGTATAGGGCAGCCGCCCGGTGGCCACGAGCAGGCGGTCGGCACGCAACGTGCCGTGATTAGTGGTCAGGACGAATTCGCCGTTGTCATGGGCCACCTGGCTGGCTTGCGTGTGTTGCCGCACCTCGATGCCTTCGGCGCGGAAGGCCGCCGTCAACGTCTCCCCGATGGCCGGGTCTTCGCCGGAGAGCAGCGTGGTGCGCGCCAGCATCGTCACCCGGCTGCCCAGTCGGGCGTAGGCCTGGGCCAGTTCCACGGCAACTACGGAGGCGCCGATGACGGCGAGACGCGCTGGAATGGCGTCGCTTTCCAGGGCCTGTGTGCTGGTCCACCAGGGCGTTTGCGCGAGTCCCGGAATCGGCGGGATGGCGGCGCGCGCGCCGGTCGCGATCAGGCAACGGTCGAACGCCACTGCCCGCTCGCCGCCGTCGGCCAGCTTCACGATGAGGGTAAGTGCATCCCGGAAACACGCCTCACCGCGCAATACCTCGATCATGGGATTGGCTTCAAGGATGCCTTCGTACTTGGCCTGGCGCAGTTCCTCTACCCGCGCCCGCTGCTGGGCGAGCAGCGCCGCGCGGTCCACCCTCGGCGGCGCGGCGGACAGCCCCGCGTCGTACGGACTTTCCCGGCGCAGATGCGCGATATGGGCGGCGCGAATGAAGATTTTCGAGGGCACGCAGCCAACGTTGACGCAGGTGCCGCCGATTGTGCCGCGCTCGATCAGCGTGACGCGGGCGCCGCGTTCCACGGCTTTGAGCGCGCAGGCCATGGCGGCCGCGCCCGAGCCGATGATGGCGATATGCGTGGCTCGGGTAGGGATACCGGGGTTTACGCAACAATCAGACATGGGCCTTCTCCTGGGTCGGAACATGGCAGGATGCCGGGCCGCAACGGCGATGGGCCGGCGAGACCATATCCCAGACCGCCACGACCAGCATCAGGGCCAGCCCGGCATATAGGGTTTGCGTGCTCCAGCCGTACTCGAACCAGGGGTAGAGGCTCAGGAGCACGATGCTCGGGCCGATGATGCCGGCCAGGCTGCGCCGCCATTGGCGGTGGCTGAACCAGCCCAGGGCGTTGGCCAGCCAGGCCAGGGCGGCGAACAGGGGCAGCAGGGTATTGACGAACAGGTCTTCCCATTGCGCCAGGAAGCCCAGCCCCAGGGCGGCGCCGATGCTGGCCAGGGCGGGAAAGCACATGGCGCAGCCCAGGGTCGAGATCAGGGCGCCGAAAGCGCCGGTCTTGTCGGCCAGCCTCGGCAACAGGGTTGGAAATTTCATGGTTATCTCCTTGAAATGCTTTGAGATTAAACTTAGCCCCGTACCAAAGTACGGAGTCAAGCGCCATGAACGAGCGGAATGTGAATCTCACCATCGGCGCCTTCGCCCGCGCCGCCGGAGTCAATGTGGAAACCATCCGCTATTACCAGCGCCGTGGCCTGTTGTCCGAGCCGGACAAGCCCTATGGCGGCATCCGCCGCTACGCCTCGGCCGAGGTGGCGCGGGTGCGCTTCGTGAAGTCAGCGCAGCGCCTGGGTTTCAGCCTGGACGACATCGCGGAATTGCTCAAGCTGGCCGACGGCGCCCATTGCACCGAGGCGCGCGGCCTGGGCGAGCGCAAGCTGGCGGATGTGCGCGCCAGGCTGGCCGACCTCACGCGCATGGAAACGGTCTTGGCCGGGCTGATACAGTCCTGCGGCCAGGGCGACGGCAAGGTGGCCTGCCCGCTCATCGCCGCCCTGTGGGGGGATTGAGCGGCGGGTTACAGGCGCGACAGCAGGCCGTCGCCGAGCCAGGCCGCCAGAAAGCCCGCGGCTCGCGCCGCGGCGTCGGACTCCGCCTCGTCCCCATTCAACGCCTCGCAAACCTCGGCGAAACAGGCGCCGTTCGCGATCAGCGTCAGGCTCGCTCTTTCACCAGGATCCAGAGAACGGTAGTGGGGATTGAGTTCCTTGCGCCAGATCAGCCAGGCGGACGCCGTTTCTTCGATCGGCGGCGGCGCGCGGTCTTCATCCAGTGCCTTCCAGACGGCGACCGTATTCAGCTTCATGTCCAACACCCGCGCCGAAGGGTGGAGGGCGAAGCGCAGCCGCCCCCAGTCTTCCGGCGGTACGGCGGCGAGGTCCGCGCCGCCGAGCACAGGCGCATCCGTGCTGTCGAAGGCCAGGGCGAGCGTCCACTCGAAACGGGCCAATTCGCCGGCAATGGGATGCTGGGGCAAGGCGGCGGCCAGATGCTCGGCCAGTTCGCCGCCGTACCAGCGCAGGTTGCGATAGCCGGAGGGATGAGCCGCGATATAGCTGCGCGCCATGCGTTCGAACAATGCGTCGCCGAGCAGCCTGAACAGGTTGGGATAGGCTTTGGACAGGGCCTCGATCAGGCGCAGGCGATAGGCGTCGTGGTAAATCTTCAGGCGTCTTTCCGCGCCGACGCGGGCATCGTCGACGATGGCGTCGCGCACGGCCGAGGCATCGCCTTCGCCCAGCAGATAGGTGTGGAGGCTTTCTTGCACGCCTCGCAGCCGGGACGCGGTCATGCCGCCCGCTCCTGCGCCAGATACGGCGCGGCCAGGCGACGCGCGATGGCGAGTTCATCCACCAGTTCGGCAAGTTCCGGGATGTGGTCGTCGCGCTCGATCATGCTGGACACCGGGCCGAGCCGGGCCAGGGCGTAATCGTAGAGTTCCCAGACCGGATCGATGATCGGCGCGTCATGGGTGTCGATGATGTAATCGCCGTGGTTATGGTGGCCGGCCAGGTGGATCTGCTGCACCCGATGCGCCGGGACGCCGTCGATGAAGGCGCGGGCATCGAAGCCGTGGTTGAAAGCGCTGACATAGATGTTGTTGACGTCGAGCAGCAGCAGGCAATCGGCCAGCTCGCTGACCAGGGTGATGAATTCCCACTCGCTCAGGCTGGAGTCGGCGTAGCTGGCGTAGCTGGACACGTTTTCCAGCAGGATGCGGCGGCCGAGAAATTCCTGCACCACGGACACCCGCGCGGCGACATGGCGGGCGGTTTCCTCGGTGTAAGGCAGCGGCAGCAGGTCGTGGGTGTTGCCACCATGCACGCCGGTCCAGCACAGGTGATCGGAGATCCAGGCCGGCTCCACCCGCTCGGCCAGCGCCTTGAGATCACGCAAATAGTCGAAGTCCAGATCGTCGGTCGAGCCGATCGAGAGGGAAACACCGTGCATGGCCATCGGGTAATCGGCGCGGATCCGGTCCAGGAAATGCAGCGGCTTGCCACCGGGCACCAGATAGTTCTCGGAAAGAATCTCGAACCAGTCGACCGCCGGCCGTGTGTCGAGGATGGCGTGGTAATGGGGCGGCCGCAGACCCAGGCCGAAGCCCAGGAACGGCAGACCGGCAGGGGTTGCGTGCGTCATGAGGGAGTCCGTGGGGAAGGCGGGGGCATGTCGCATGGCATGCCCCGCCTGTTTCACATGGTCGCGATCTGGCCACCCTTGGCATTGCACTGCTCAGCGCTCATGTTGAGGAAACCATGGCCTTTGCATACGTTCTGCCCCTTGCAGGCGTTTTCGGCGGTCTTGCAATCGCTGGTGCCCTTGCAGGCATTCACGCCGGTACAGTGCACCTGCGCCATCTTGGCCGCGCCATAGTTGCTCCCGGCACAGCCGGCCAGCACGAGGGCAGCGGCGCCGGCGGCGATGATTACGCCCCTTCTTGACAGCGATACATTTTCATTTGTCATGATCATTCCTTTTCGAGAAGTGGTTGAACGAACGGCGGACGACCCCTTCCGTGGGTTCGCCCGACCATTGGTCGCATGGCCGGATGAATCCTGACAGTCTGTGTAAAAAAATTTCTCGAAACGAACTCGGCGTTCGCGCGTGCGGCCGACACTGAACAGATTCCTGATGCCCCTGGTCGAATACAAGAAAAAACCGCCCACTTGGGGCGGAAAAACATGCGCGTTGAAGCGACGTTACTGTCAGCCAATGGCGGCTTCGGCGGCGTTCTTGTCGCCCTTGTTGTCCATCCAGGACACCACCACCTTGTCGCCCCTCTTGGCGCCCTTGACCTTGAACGCCAGCTAGAAGCCTGTCGGACTTTGGTCGTCGATAGCGAAAATCGGCCCCGGCGAGACCAGTTTTTGCCGGATTCGCCGCCGCATGGTG
>PFJX01000068.1 GCA_002784045.1 Hydrogenophilales bacterium CG_4_10_14_3_um_filter_63_21 | reverse complement strand
GCGTATGAATAACTACGCCGCTCCTTCGCAAAATTCCCATTGCAAACAATGGTCTGCGCGATTATGGGCGCAGCCCGGTATCCTTTAGGGCATCACGCGAATTCATGCAATATCCGGGCTAGGTTCAACTTTCTGGGATTCACGCACATCTGCGGACGCAGCCGGCGGGGGAACTTCCTGCTGATACGCCAGACGCGGCGCGACTGGATGCGGGCCAAGCTACGGGAACTGAAAACGGAGTTGAGGAAGCGGATGCATCAACCCATCCCTGTGGTCGGCCGATGGCTGGGGCAAGTGGTACGGGGCTTTCCAGTATCACGCTGTGCCGACCAACGGCCCCAGGCTGTCCGCATTCCGCTACTTCGTGGGGCGGCTGTGGTGGCGAACGCTGAGACGTCGCAGTCAACGCGATGGCTTCAGCGCGAAGCGACTCGCCCGTCTGGTGACTGACTGGCTGCCACCAGCTCGTATCTTTCACCCCTGGCCGGAAGCACGCTTTGCCGTCAATCATCAGGCGCCCTTGTCGTCCGGCAGGGTGGAAGTTCGGTAAGGCTCAGGTCAAGCGGACTCAAGGATCATGTAGCGTTGTAGGTTGGGCACACGGTGCTTTGCCCGACCTACTTCCCGCCAAAAAACAGATACGCCGCGAACACCGCCGCGACGAAGCCGCCGAGGTCCGCCATCAGGCCGCCGGCGACGGCATGGCGTACCCGCTTGATGCCGACTGAACCGAAATACACCGCCAAGACATAAAACGTCGTCTCAGTGCTGCCCTGGACGATGCTGGCCAGGCGCCCGGCGAAGGAATCGGCGCCGGAGACCCGCATGGTCTCCACCATCATCGCCCGCGCCCCGGAACCCGATAGGGGCTTCATCAGCATGGTCGGCAGGCCATCCACCCAGGCGGCGTCGTACCCCAGCGCCAGGACCCCGGCACGCACCGCCTCGACGAAAGCCGGCAGCGCCCCGCTGGCGCGCAGCATGGCGATGGCCACTAGCATGGCGACCAGATAGGGAATGATGGTCACGGCGGTGTTGAAACCCTCTTTCGCGCCCTCGATGAAGGCCTCGTAGGCATTCACTTTTTTCACCAGTGCGCCGACGAGGAAAATCATGATCAGCGCCAGCAGCAAAAAGTTACTCAACAGCGACGAATGCGCGGTCATCACGGCGGCCGGCAGGTGGCCGAAGTACCAGGCCAGGCCACCCACCACGGCGGCCACCCCCCCCATCCAGGCCAGCACCACGCCATCCAGGCAGATGCGTTGCACTGCCGCCACGAACAGGAAACCCGCCAGGGTTGAGCAATAGGTGGCCATCAGAATCGGGATGAACACGTCACTGGGGTCCACCGCGCCCATCTGCGCCCGGTAGGTGAAGATGGTCACCGGCAGCAGGGTCACGGACGAGGCGTTGAGCACCAGGAAGAGAATCTGCGCGTTGCTGGCGGTGTCCTTGTCCGGGTTCAGTTCGTGCAGTTCGCGCATGGCCTTGAGGCCGATGGGGGTGGCCGCGTTATCGAGGCCGAGAATGTTGGCTGCCATGTTCATGGTGACCGAGCCCAGCGCGGGATGCCCACGCGGCACCTCGGGAAACAAGCGCGCGAACAGGGGGGCCAGCCAGCGTCCCAGAAGCGCGAGAAACCCGGCCCGCTCACCGATTTTCATTACCCCCAGCCACAGGCACATCACGCCGGTCAGCCCCAGCGCCACCTCAAAAGCGGTCTTGGCGGCCTCGAAGGCGGCCTTCATTACCGCCGCGAAAATGTTCTGATCGCCGCCGAGAAACTGCAACACGGCGGCGACGAAGGCGGTAATAAAAAAGCCGATCCAGAGGACGTTCAGCATGGCAGGGCCATAGGCGCGGGAGAGGCCACATTATCCTGAATTCCTCAGTTGAACGCGCTCGAGTGTGCGCCTGCCGGGCAGGCTGCTTGCAAATCCTCAGTCGCGTTCGTCCAGCCACTTGCCGATGGCGGGCGGCACGGTCTTCTGGGCCTTGCCGCTGACGTAGATGCCGATGTGGCCGCCGGGGAAGGAGAGTTCCGTGTAGTCCTTGCTGCCGAGTTTGCCGCGCATGGCGCGGGAGGCGTCGGGCGGGACCAGGTGGTCCTGTTCGGCAAACACGTTGAGCACCGGCATGGTGACGCCCTTCAAGCTCACCGGCGCGCCGATTTCCAGACCGCCCTTCAACAGTTTGTTCTCTTGGTAGAAGTCCTTGATGAACTGGCGGAAGGCTTCGCCGGCCTGGTCGGGGCTGTCGAAAATCCACTTTTCCATGCGCAGGAAGTTCTTCAGGGCTTCCGGGTCATCCAGGGTGTCGATCAGGCCCAGGTATTTCTGGCCCATGAGCTGATAAGGCTTCAGGTTGAGGAAGGTCCAGTTGAGCATCTCGCCGGGAACATTGCCCAGGGTATCCACCACCAGATCGACGTCGATCTGTTGCACCCAGTGGGACAGCATGTTGTCCGGGGTCTGGAAGTCGACCGGGGTCACCATCGTCACCAGATTCTTCACTTTCTCCGGGTGCAGCGCCGAGTAACACAGGGAGAAGGTGCCGCCCTGGCAAATGCCGAGGAGGTTGATTTTGTCGATGTGGTGGCGTTCGCGGATCACGTCCACGCAACGGTCGAGGTAGCCGTTGATGTAGTCGTCCAGGGTGAGGTAGCGGTCGGCGCGATCCGGGTAGCCCCAATCCACCAGATAGACATCCTGGCCGGCGGCCATCAGCCCCTTCACGGTGGATCGATTTTCCTGGATGTCAGCCATGTAGGGCCGGTTCACCAGGGCGTAGACGATGAGCAGGGGTGTTTTGCTCTGCACCCTGCTTTTGCCACCCTCGGCGGGCGGGTTGAAGCGGAACAGAGTGAGCTTGTCCTCCTGATAGATCACGGTCTTGGGCGTGACGCCGCTGGAAATCTCTCCGACTTCCATGAGATTCCGCACACCGTGCGTGAGTTTCTGGCTGTAGGCCATGAGTTCCTGCATGACGGCATCCGGCCGCATGTCGAAGGGCATCATTTGGCATCTCCTACTTTCTTGCCACGGGGGGCGGTGCGGCGCTTGGCAGCGGCGGGGGCATCTTCCCGATCCAGCCCAGAGGCGATTGAAGACTGCTGTATCGTTTCAAGTTGTTGATGTATTTCTTTGATTTCCTTGCGTAAACGCTGGTTCTCCCGGCGTAATTCATGCTGCCGGCACTGGAGTGTGCTGATCTCGGCATGGGTGGGCATATGCATCGCCTCCAAGCCCTGATCAGCCATGCGCGCCATCTGCTGCTTGAGCGCCAGCAAGCTGTTGACCAAATTGCCGTAAAGCTTCTGGTATTCCTCGGTCATGACGAATTCGGTGTAGGCCGCTTCGCTCATTTCTACCCACTGGTCATATAGCTCCCGCAGACTGGAGACAGGTTTATCCCCATTGGCGCGACCCTGCAGCGATTCCTGGAACTTGCGCGCGGCTTCGGCACCCAGCTTGCCAAAGGCCATCTGGTAGGCCTGAGTGGCGGTGGCGTAATCCATCTGGCGTTGCGCCAGAATCTGGAACTGCTCCTGGGATTCGCGGGTATAGCCAACCGCCGGGATGGACAGGAAACGATTTACCTGATCACGCATGGCACCAGCCCCTTCCGGGTGGTAGGCCTGGGTGAAATCGCCGGGCATGGGCACGATGTTGGCGGCCAGACGCTGCCAGGTGTCCATCGGCAAGTCCCAGAAGGTGTTGACACCCTTGGCGGGGTTATTGGCGCCGGCCCTGTTTGGGAATGGACTGCTCCACATTTTCTGCATGTTCTCAAGCCAGCCGTTCACGGCCTCCATGCCGACGTCCTTCTTGCCGCCAGCCCCGGCCATGAATTGCTCGGCCAGCGTAAAGTAACCACGGCTGACGTCCATCAACTTGTCGAACACATCGCGCCCGGACGGTGGCGTCATCGGCGACACCGCCTGCCACCACTGATCAATGCCCTGGCCCCAGGGATTCTTCGGTGCTTCCGGCGCACCCCGCTCAGCCAGGTCTCCCCAGGCTTTCCAGTAACGCTGCTGCGATTCCAGCCAGCCATTCATCCAGGTTGTGTCCGCCACGCTCTCTCTCCTTCAGGAAGAACTGCATTTCGGCGGATTTTGTGCATTGCACAAAAACCTGTCAAGCGCCTATTTGATGAGCTCAATCCGCAGTTCTCCTGGCCTTAAATCGTTCAGCGTATGGCCGCCGACTGCAGCGCGAATCAGCCGCAGGGTCGGATAACCGGCCTTGGCAGTCATCCGCCGCACCTGCCGGTTCTTGCCCTCGGTGAGGATGATTTCGATCCAGGTCGTGGGGATGGCGAGGCGCTTGCGCACCGGTGGGTCACGCGGCCATAGCCGGTCTGGTTCGCCGATCACGCGTGCCTTTGCCGGGCGAGCGATGAAGTCGCCCAGATTCATCGCCTGGCGCAGGGGTTCCAGATCGATCTCGGTTGCCGCGCCTTCGACTTGCGCCCAGTAAGTCTTGGGCTGCTTGTGGCGGGGGTCGGCGAGCCAATGCTGAAGCGCGCCATCGTCGGTTAGAATCAGCAGGCCTTCGCTGTCCGCATCAAGCCGCCCGGCCGCATAGACCCCGGGGATGTCGATGAAGTCCTTCAAGCCGCGATGCCCCTCTTCCGGGGTGAATTGGCTGAGAACGCCATAGGGCTTGTTGAACAGGATAAGACGGGCCATCAGATTCTTTTTTTCAATCAGGAGTTAACGTGAGTAGCCCTATTCAGCCGCCCGCAGCGGGCACGAAGATCACCGTCAATGCCGATCTTTCCCTGAACGTGCCGCGGCGGCCGATTATCCCCTTCATTGAGGGCGATGGCACCGGCGTCGACATCACCCCGGCCATGCGCGCCGTGCTCGACGCGGCCGTGGCCCGCGCCTACGGCGGCGAGCGCAAGATCGAATGGATGGAAGTCTTTGCCGGCGAGAAGGCAACCCGGGTTTATGGTCCCGACAACTGGCTGCCCGATGAAACCGTGCAGGCCGTGCGCGATTATGTGGTTTCCATCAAGGGCCCACTGACCACGCCTATCTCCGGTGGCATGCGCTCGCTCAATGTCGCCCTGCGCCAGATGCTGGACCTGTATGTGTGCCTGCGCCCCGTGCGTTACTTCGAGGGCGTGCCTTCCCCGGTCAAGCACCCGGAACGGGTGGATATGGTGATCTTCCGCGAGAACACCGAGGACATCTACGCGGGCGTGGAATGGGAAGCCGGCACACCGGCGGTAAAGAAGCTCATCGAGTTCCTGCAGAAGGAAATGGGGGTCACGAAAATCCGCTTCCCGGAGTCGTCCGCCATCGGCATCAAGCCGGTGTCCGTGGAAGGCTCCGAGCGCCTGATCCGCCGCGCCATCCAGTACGCCATTGACAACAACCGCCGGTCGGTGACCCTGGTGCACAAGGGCAACATCATGAAGTTCACCGAGGGTGGCTTCAAAAAATGGGGCTATGAACTGGCGATACGTGAATTCGGCGGCGAACTAATCGACGGCGGCCCGTGGGTGAAACTGCCGAACGGCATCGTCATCAAGGACGTGATCGCCGACGCCTTCCTGCAACAGATCCTGCTGCGCCCGGAAGACTACGACGTCATCGCCACGCTCAACCTCAACGGCGACTATGTTTCCGACGCCCTCGCGGCGGAAGTGGGCGGCATCGGCATCGCGCCGGGCGCCAACCTGTCCGACACGGTCGCCATGTTCGAAGCCACCCACGGCACCGCGCCAAAATATGCCGGCCAGGATTACGTCAACCCCGGCTCCATCATTCTTTCCGGCGAAATGATGCTGCGCCACATGGGCTGGCTGGAAGCTGCGGATCTGATCGTCAAGGGGATGGATGGCGCGATTCGCGCCAAGAAAGTAACTTACGACTTCGCGAGATTGATGGAAGGCGCAACCCAGATTCCCTGTTCCGCCTTCGGCCAGGAAATCATTCGCTGGATGGATTGACCGCCTGCCGGGGTGGCTTGCCCACCCCCAGGTGATGCAACAAATCGATGAGTTCCTCTGCGATGGGGCCGAGTTCTTCTTTTTGTCTTTCCAGGCCGGACAAAATACTCGCGACCTCGGTGGAATTCCAATCACCGGGATCAGGTGTCCGGGGTGATGTAACTGATTTATGGGTGGGGACTTCTGGATTTTTCATCCTGGCCGCTCCTGCGCCAACGTCATGTTTTGACGTATAGCACAGGGGGCCAAAGGTAGCAGGCGGTAAAGGCTTGCCTGCCGAAAAAACCCGCTTAGAGCGGATTGATGTTCGAGGCCTGCTTACCCTTAGGACCTTCGGTGACATCGAAGGAAACCTTCTGGCCTTCCTTCAGGCTTTTGAAACCGTTGCCCGCAATAGCGGAAAAGTGGGCGAACAGATCATCGCCACCACCATCGGGGGTAATGAAGCCGAAGCCTTTCGAGTCGTTGAACCATTTAACAATACCAGTGGCCATGAAACCGCTCCTAAACAAAAAACGAATTAACCCGTCTGATCAAGCAAGCCAAGCTGACTCGATACAAACGGCTGGCTTTTTACCTGCGGAATACGCATTGCGTCAATCTTTTTGCAAGAAAACATTGGCTTGAAAAAAAACTTCCCGCCGCCACTGTCCTTTTGTTGTGGCTTCCCGCTTCTATCAATGGCAGTCCGGCATCAGGAAGAAAACGAATTGGCGGTCGACAACAGGGTCGCGCCGCCCCCCCCTCTATATAAGGTTTTGCTTCTAAACGACGATTACACCCCAATGGAATTTGTCGTAAAAGTGCTGGAAGGCATTTTCTTTCTCAGCCGTGAACAAGCCACGCGGGTCATGCTCAAAGTGCATAATCAAGGCGTCGGTGTGGCGGGGGTATACCCCCGCGACGTGGCTGAAACCAAGGTGCATCAGGTTATGGAATATGCGCAGAGCCAGCAGCATCCCCTGCAATGCGTCATGGAGGAAGATCGATGATCGCCCAGGAGTTGGAAGTCAGTTTGCACATGGCCTTCATGGAGGCCCGCCAGAAACGGCATGAGTTCATCACCGTCGAGCATCTGTTATTGGCGATGCTGGACAATCCCTCCGCCGCCGAAGTGCTGCGTGCCTGCGCCGCGAACGTGGAAGACCTACGTAAAAAATTGACAGATTTCGTCGAACGCCACACCCCCCGCGTTCCCGGCGAAGCCGAAGTGGACACCCAGCCGACCCTGGGCTTCCAGCGCGTGATCCAGCGCGCCATCCTGCATGTGCAGTCTTCCGGCAAGAAGGAAGTCACCGGCGCCAATGTGCTGGTCGCGATCTTCGGCGAGAAGGATTCGCATGGCCTGCACTTCCTCACCCAGCAAGGCCTCACCCGACTAGATGTGGTCAACTTTATTTCCCACGGCATCGCCAAAACACCGCAGGAAGCTACTCCAGGCGGGCGTACCGAAGCGGCCGGAGAACAACAGGAGAACGATGCCGGAGCCGCCACCCCACTCGATTCCTTCACCGTCAACCTCAACGCCCAGGCCCAGGCCGGCAAGATCGACCCGCTGATCGGCCGCGGCATGGAAGTCGAGCGGGTGATTCAGACCCTATGCCGGCGACGCAAGAACAATCCCTTGCTGGTGGGCGAGGCCGGCGTTGGCAAGACCGCCATCGCCGAGGGCCTGGCGCGCCGCATCATCGAAGGCAACGTGCCAGATATCCTCCAGGAAGCCACCGTTTTCGCCCTGGATATCGGCGCCCTGCTGGCCGGAACCAAGTATCGCGGCGACTTCGAACAGCGGCTCAAGGCGGTCATCAAGCAACTCATCGACACGCCTCACTCCATCCTGTTCATCGACGAAATCCACACCGTTATCGGCGCTGGCGCCGCTTCTGGCGGTACGCTGGATGCCTCCAATCTATTGAAGCCGCCGCTTTCCGCCGGCCAACTGCGCTGCATCGGCGCCACCACCTACAATGAGTTCCGCGGCGTGTTCGAGAAAGATCACGCCCTGTCACGGCGCTTCCAGAAGATCGACGTGAAGGAACCCAGTGTGGAAGAGACCGTAGCCATCCTGCGCGGCCTGAAATCGCGCTTCGAGGCGCATCACGGCGTCAAGTACACACTAGGCGCGTTATCCACCGCGGCGGAACTATCCGCCCGCTACATCAACGACCGCCACCTGCCGGACAAAGCGATCGACGTGATTGACGAGGCGGGCGCCGCGCAGCGCATCCAGCCCAAATCGAAGCAAAAAAAAATCATCACGCCCAGGGAAATCGAGGACATCGTCGCCAAGATTGCGCGCGTTCCGGCCAAGAGTGTGGCCAGCGATGAGCGCAATGCCCTGAAAAACCTGGACCGCGACCTGAAAGCCGTGGTGTTTGGCCAGGACAAGGCCATCGAGGCACTGGCCTCAGCGATCAAGATGACCCGTTCCGGCCTTGGCAGCCCACAAAAACCAATAGGTTCCTTCCTGTTCTCCGGCCCCACCGGGGTCGGCAAAACCGAAGTGGCGCGGCAACTGGCCTATGTGCTGGGGGTGGAACTGATCCGCTTCGACATGTCGGAATACATGGAACGCCACGCGGTCTCCCGCCTGATTGGTGCGCCCCCCGGCTATGTCGGTTTCGAACAGGGCGGCCTGCTCACTGAGGCCATAACCAAAACCCCCTATGCGGTACTGCTGCTAGACGAAATCGAGAAGGCGCACGCGGACATCTACAATGTGCTGCTTCAAGTCATGGACCACGGCACGCTAACTGACAACAACGGCCGCAAAGCGGACTTCCGCAACGTGGTGATCATCATGACCACCAACGCCGGCGCCGAAGCCATGAACAAGACCGGCATCGGTTTCACCCTGCCCAGCAAAAAGGGCGATGAGATGGCCGACATCAAGCGCCTGTTCACCCCGGAATTCCGCAACCGCCTGGACGCCACCATTTCCTTCGCGGCGCTGGATGAGGCCGTCATCCTGCGCGTGGTGGACAAATTTCTCATGCAACTGGAAGAACAACTGCACGCCAAGAAAGTGGAAGCGCACTTCTCCGATGCCCTGCGCCAGTGGCTGGCCAAGAAGGGCTTCGACCCGCTCATGGGCGCGCGCCCCATGTCGCGGCTGATTCAGGACACGCTACGCCGCGCGCTAGCCGATGAACTCCTGTTTGGCCGCCTCGCGAATGGTGGCGAAGTGAGCGTGGATGTCGATGAGTCGGGCAACATCCAACTGCGCTTCGAGGAAGCGCTGGAACCCGCCTGAGACGCTTTTTTCGCGCCCACTCAACCTTGCCCCGCGGCGGCAAATAGCGCGAAGAAATTGTGGCTGCTGGCCGCCGCCACTTCTTCCAGGGCGACCCCTTTCAGGGCCGCGATCTCCTCCGCCACATGGCGCACATAAGCCGGTTCGTTGCGCTTGCCGCGATGTGGCACCGGCGCGAGATAAGGAGAGTCTGTCTCGATCAGCAAGCGCTCCAGCGGCACCCGGCGTGCCACCTCCTTCAAGTCCTTGGCGCTCTTGAAGGTGACGATGCCGGAAAAAGAGATGTAGAAACCCATCGCCAGCGCCGCTTCGGCCACTGCCCAGTTTTCCGTGAAACAGTGCATCACCCCGCCAGTGGCGGCGGCACCCTCCTCCGCCATAATCGCCAGGGTGTCCGCGGCGGCGTTGCGAGTATGGATAATCAAGGGCTTGCCGGCGGCACAAGCGGCACGGATATGGGTGCGGAATCGCGCACGTTGCCAGTCCACCTCTTCACGTTGCAGGCGATAGTAATCCAGCCCGGTTTCACCGATGGCGACCACGCGCGGATGAGCCGACAGACCAACCAGTTCTTCCACGCTGGGCTCACGGCCTTGGTCATGATCGGGATGCACGCCCACCGAGGCAAACAGGTTCTCATGCGCCTTAGCCAGCGCCAGTACACGAGGAAAATTTTCCAGATTGACCGAGACGCAAAGGGCATGGCTCACCTGCGCGGCCCGCATATTCGCGAGCACGGGTACTACGCCCTCGCTGAAGTCGGGGAAATCAATATGGCAATGGGAGTCTATGAACATGGTGGTAGCGAGTGGCGCGGGGCTTTCGGCTCGCCACTCGCTCACATGGTGTGCGTGTGGCGCGTGGATTTCATGGCATTACCGAGGATGCCCTCGATCTTGCCACGAACGGTGTTAGAACCTTCGTTGTCATCGAATTGCACACCAATGCCCTGCTGGCGGTTGCCCTGGGCGCCAGCCGGCGTGATCCAGACCACCTTGCCGGATATCGGCATCTTGTTGAGATCCTCGATCAGAGCCAGCAGCATGTAGACCTGATCCCCCATCTGGTAGGGCCGGTTGGTCGGAATGAACAGGCCACCGCGCTTCACGAACGGCAGGTAGGCCGCATAGAGCGCGGTACGCTCCTTGATGGTCAAGGAGAGCATGCCAGCACGACCGCTGGTAGCTTGCTTTGGACTCTCGCTCACGCACTGGCTCCCGCAATTTCGCTGTATCGAATAAGCCAGGATTCTAGCAACAACTGCGCATTCAACGGATGCCGCAACCAGCGCCCAGCCTGGGCCAATTCGCGTTGGAACGCGAGCAGTTCGACGAGGCCGCTGGCGGCGGCAATGCGGGCGATGGTGTCGCTCCTGGACGGGAAGTAATGCGTCTGTCCGGCGAGGCGCTGCGCTAGCAGGTCATGCAGCCAGCGGGTCAACCAACCCCAGGCCTCGGCAAGCACCGGCTGGAAGGCCTGGGCGGCCTGGCAGGCATCGAGCTGGCGCGGCTGCGCCAGCAGATCGAGGAAAGCCTCACGCCGCGCCGCGCGTTCCGGCTCGGCATAACCCAGTGCCGCCAGCGGAGCACCACCCGCTTCCGCGAGCGGGGACGCAGGCTCGGGCAATCCCGCCGCGCGCAGCCAGGCGAGCGCGGTTTCCCGTTCCGGCAGGGGAACAGCCACCTTGCGGCAGCGCGAAATGACCGTCGCCAGCAAGCGCCTGGGCTGGTGCGAGACCAGCAACAGCAGCACGCGCGCGGGCGGCTCCTCCAGGGTCTTGAGCAGGGCATTGGCAGCGGCCGGGTTCATAAACTCCGCCGGGTGAATTAGCGCCACCCGCCAACCCCCGCGATGCGCAGTGAGGTTGAGGAAATCAGTGATTTCCCGAATTGCCTCGACTTTAATGATGCGGCCGCCTTTCTTGGGCGCTTTCTTGGCCGGCACAGCGTCGCCTTCCTCAGCTTCGGTCTCCACCGGCTCCACCCGGCGGAAGTCGGGATGGTTGCCCTGATCGAACCAGTTGCAGGCATCACAGACGCCACAAGCCCCATCCGCCCTCGGCTGTTGGCATAAGGCCCAGCGCGCCAACTCGCGAGCGAGGTCGAGCTTGCCCACGCCCGCCGGCCCATGCAGTAGCAGTGCATGCGGCAGATGCGCCGGGTTAGCGGTGAGTTGCCGAAACAGGCTGGCGTTCCAGGGGTGGATCAAGCGAAAGGCTCCAGAATGCCGGCCAACTGGATACGCACCCGTTCCAGCGTGCGGCTGCCATCGATCACGCGAATCCGCTCGCGATGTGCCGCGGCGCGGCGCAGATAAGCGGCACGCACACGGGCATGAAACTCGCCCTGCTCGCGTTCGAAACGGTCGGGCTCGCGTGCATTGGCCAGGCGTGCCGCCGCAATCTCGGTGGGCACGTCAAATAATAAAGTGAGGTCGGGTTGCAGATCACCCAGAACCCAGTTTTCCAGGACTTCCAGGCGCGCCTCAGGCAAGCCCCGCCCACCGCACTGGTAGGCGAAACTGGCATCGGTGAAGCGGTCTGAAATCAGAACCTCGCCCGCCGCCAGGGCTGGACGGATAACCTGTTCGATATGTTCGCGGCGGGCGGCAAACATCACCAGGGCTTCGGTATCCGGGTGCATGGCTTGGTGCAGGACAATTTCGCGCAAGCGCTCGCCCAGCGGTGTGCCACCCGGTTCCCGGGTCTGGCGCACCACGCGGCCGCGCGCGCGGAACCAGTCCGCCAGCCACTCCAGATGGCTGCTCTTGCCGGCGCCGTCGACGCCTTCCAGGGTGACGAACAGGCCTGGCACCATCAACGCCCCTTCTGGTAACGATTAACCGCGCGATTGTGCGCGTCAAGGCTGTCGGAAAAGGCGTGGTGGCCATTGCCCTTGGCAACGAAATAGAGGGCGCGGCTTTTCTCCGGGTTCACGGCCGCGCGTAAAGCAGCCACACCCGGTAGCGCGATCGGGGTGGGTGGCAGGCCGGCACGGGTATAGGTGTTGTAAGGGGTGTCAGTGAGCAGATCATCGCGGCGCAGATTGCCGTCGAAGTGCTCACCCAGGCCGTAGATGACGCTGGGATCCGTCTGCAGCCGCATGCCGATCTTCATGCGATTGAGGAATACGGCGGCGATGAGCGGGCGCTCTTCCGGCGCACCGGTTTCCTTTTCGATGATGGAAGCCATCGTCAGCGCCTCATCCGGTGTGTGATAGGGCAAATTTGGCGCACGAGTGGCCCAGGCGGCATCCAGGTGCCGACGCATGGCGTCGTAGGCGCGCCGGTAGAGTGCCAGGTCGGAACTACCCAGGTCGAAGAAATAGGTATCCGGGAAGAAGCGGCCTTCCGGATGCGGCGTATACGCGCCAATGGACTTAAGCAGTTGTGTGGTGTCCATGCCTGCGCTGTCGTGGCGCAGGCCGGGGTGGGCGTCAAGGGCGCGGCGCATCTCGGCAAACGACCACCCCTCAGGCACGGTCATCTTCCCCAGTACCGTCTCGCCCTCGGTGATCTTGCGCAGCAGGTCGAGGGGTGTGATGGGCGCATTCAAGGCATAACTGCCGGCCTTGATTTCCGCCGCCACCCCTTTAATCCGCGCCAACAGGACAAAAGCCCAGGGGTGCTGGAGCACCCCCGCCTGCGCCATATCGCGCGCGGCGACTTTGAGGGCACTTCCCCGTTCCACCGAGAAGGCCACGGGATAGTCCATACGACCACCCTGCATGGGCGTACCGGCATACCAGGCCAACCCGCCAATGACGAATAGCGCAACCAGAAACAGCGGGGAGAGCAGACGAAAAGCGCGTTTACGCATCGAGCAGAAATTTGAGCCGCGGGCTGACGACGGGCTCGGGCCAGGTGCGCTCGGCCAAGCAAGCTACACGGCGGAGACCGATGAGGCTGTTGGTCAACATGATTTCTTCCGCGGCCAGCACGTCATCCCTGTCAAGTTCACATTGCTCGACACGATAACCGGCTGTGGCGGCACGTGCCAGCAAACGAGCTCGTGTCACTCCGGCCACACCGCAACGATCCAGACGTGGTGTGCGCAGACACCCGCCCTGCCAGAGGAAAACATTGCTCATGACCCCGGAGATGACTCGGCCAGCTTCGTCACGCAACAGACCCTCGTGAGTATCCGGGTCACTCCATTCGGCACGGGCCATGACATTTTCCAGACGATTGAGATGTTTGATGCCGGCCAGACGCGGTTGCGCGCCCAAACGCAGGTCACAGATGCGCACGTTGAGGCCTGCGCTGGGCCAGGCATCGCTCATAAGCGGAGTCGGGTCGTAAATCAGAATACGGGTCGGCGAGGCGGCTTTGGGTGGGTGATAGCCGCGCGCCGCGCTACCCCGTGTCAACAGCAGTTTGAGCACCCCCCCGGAAAGCCGACCAGCCAGATTCGCCAGATCGGCCCGCCAGGCCGATGCTTCAGGCCAGGCCATGGCCAAATGTGAGGCATCGGTGGCAAGTTTGGCTAGTTGCTCATCCCACCAGCGCGGCTTGCCATTGTCCACGCGTAGGGTGCGAAACACACCATCGCCATATTGCAGGCCGCGATCAAGCGGATCAAGCGCCGCCCCTTCGAGACCATTGACCAGGCAGATTGGGGTCATGGCTGTGCAAGCCGCGCCACTCGCCGGCGAGACGCCGGCGCTACGCTCAAACCTTGCCGAAGATGATGGTGCCGTTGGTACCGCCAAAACCGAAGGAGTTGGATATGGCCACGTTCACTTTGGCCGCGCGCGCCGTGTTGGGCACGTAATCGAGATCGCAGGCTTCATCCGGCTCGTTGAGGTTGATGGTCGGCGGAACCCTCTGATTGGCGACGGCCAGAGCGGAAAACACCGCTTCGACCCCTCCCGCCGCACCCAGCAGGTGGCCGGTCATGGACTTGCTCGAACTGACCATCACGCGGCGGGCATGTGCGCCGAGAGCCAGCTTCATCGCCTTGGTTTCCGCCAAGTCACCCAGCGGCGTGGAGGTGCCGTGGGCGTTGATGTAATCAACCTGGTCGGGGTTGATGCCGGCATTCTTGAATGCATTATTCATGCAGCGCGCCGCCCCCGAACCATCCTCGGCTGGCGCGGTCATGTGGTTGGCATCCGCGCTCTTGCCATAACCGATCAACTCGCAATAGATGCGCGCGCCACGTGCCTTGGCATGTTCGTACTCTTCCAGTACCAGCACGCCGGCCCCCTCGCCCAAGATGAAGCCATCACGGCCTTTGTCCCAGGGGCGGCTGGCCGTAGTGGGGTCGTCATTGCGGGTGGAGAGTGCACGCGCGGCCGCGAAGCCCCCGACAGCGAGTGGACAAATACAGGATTCGGCACCGCCGGCAATCATCACATCGGCATCGCCATATTCGATCATGCGACCGGCTTCGCCGACGGAGTGGGTGCCGGTTGAGCAGGCCGTGACCATCGCCACGTTGGGGCCTTGCAGGCCGTACATAATGGAGAGGTGGCCGGAAATCATGTTGATGATGGTGCCCGGAATGAAGAAGGGGGAAATCTTGCGCGGGCCATTTTCCAGGTAAGTCTTGTGCGTCGCCTCGATCATCGGCAGACCGCCAATACCGGAGCCGATGTTGACGCCGATACGCTCGCGATTGGCATCAGTCACTTCCAGGCCGCTGTCCTTGAAAGCGTCGATTGCGGCCGCCAGGCCATAATGGATGAAAGTATCCATGCGACGGGCGTCCTTGGGTGCCAAATACTTGCCCAAATCGAAATTCTTGACCTCACCGGCAATCTGAACTGAAAAAGCGGAAGCATCGAAACGGGTAATGCGGGCAATACCGGAATGGCCTGCCACAAGATTGCCCCAGGCTTCATCCACATTGTTGCCTACCGGCGAAACGATACCAAGACCGGTGACCACGACTCTGCGCCTAGACACTTGCGAACTCCTCAAGGCATTGGGGATATTGGGAGGAACCGACAAAAACTCGCATTTGCACGGATTCCATAAAAGGAAGGAAACAGGCACTCCCACCTGTTCCTGAATGGACCACCGTACTGCGAATTACTTGTTGTGCGCGTTGACGTAATCAACCGCCTGTTGAACCGTAGTGATTTTCTCAGCGTCTTCATCGGGAATTTCACATTCGAATTCCTCTTCCAGGGCCATCACCAGCTCAACTGTGTCGAGAGAATCGGCGCCCAAGTCGTCGACAAAGGAAGATTCCAACTTTACATCGGCTTCATTCGCGCCTAGCTGCTCGGCGACGATTTTCTTGACACGCTCTTCGATATCACTCATCAACAACTCCCTACGGGTAGCAAAAAACGGGGCGATTTTAGCAAAAACCCCCGGTAAAAAAGCAGACAAAACCGCTTGCTCACAAAGAAAGCGTGCGGTTCAGTCCATGTACATGCCGCCATTGACGTGCAGAGTAGCACCCGTTACATAGCCAGCGCCCGCGGAGGCAAGGTAAGCCACCGCACGAGCAACATCTTCCGGGACGCCCAACTTACCAGCGGGAATGCGCTCCAGCAACTTCTGGCGCGCGGCGTCGGGCAGGGAACGGGTCATGTCGGTGTCGATAAACCCTGGGGCGACGCAGTTTACCGTAATGCCACGACTTCCGACTTCCTGGGCAAGCGATTTGGAGAAGCCGATCATGCCGGCCTTGGCGGCGGCATAGTTGGTCTGACCGGCATTGCCAGAGACGCCGACCACCGAGGCGATGCCAACGATGCGACCGTAGCGAGCTTTCATCATGGGGCGTAGCACGGCACGGGAGAGGCGGAATACCGAGGTCAGGTTGGTTTCCAGGATGGAGTCCCACTCCTCATCCTTCATGCGCATCAACAAGTTATCGTGGGTAATGCCCGCGTTATTCACGAGGATGTCGATGTGGCCATGCCGGCCGAGGATGCCGTCGATGGCGGCATCGACCTGGGCGGTATCGGTGACGTTGAGCATAAGTCCCTCACCACGCAGGCCGGCCTTGGTCAGGATTTCACCGATCGCGGCGGCGCCGGATTCGCTGGTGGCGGTGCCGATCGCAAAGGCGCCGAGACGACCGAGTTCATGCAGGATGGCCTGGCCGATACCCCGCGAGGCGCCAGTCACCAGAGCAATCTTTCCTTCCATCTATCTCTCCTACGCTTGAGTCTTTTCCAGCACAGCCGCAAGCGAAGCCGCGTCGGTGATCGCCAGGGTCGGCACGCTTTCCAGAGTGCGCTTGTTGAGGCCAGCCAGCACCTTGCCGGGGCCGCATTCGGCGATCAGTTGGATACCCTCGTCGCGCAGGGCAAACAAAGTTTCCACCCAGCGCACCGGGCTGAACAATTGTCGCGCCAGGGCATCGCGTATCTCATCAGCCGTGGCGTGGGCGGCAACATCGGCATTGTGCAGAACCGGCACGCTCGGCACCCGCACTTCAATCACGGCCAACGCCACTCGCAACTTCTCGGCGGCGGGTTTCATAAGGGCGCAATGCGCGGGCACGGAAACGGGCAGGAGCAACACACGTTTAGCGCCTTTCTCCTTGGCCAGTAACATGCCGCGCTCGACGGCGGCCTTGTTGCCGGCGATCACCACCTGGCCAGGTGAATTGAAATTGACCGCTTCCAGCACCTCGCCCCGCGCCGCCTCGGCACATACCGCGCGTACGCCATCATCATCGAGGCCGAGTACCGCGGCCATCGCACCGATGCCTTCCGGCACGGCGGATTGCATGGCTTCCGCGCGTAAACGCACCAGGCGGATGGCATCGGCGAAATCAAGGGCGCCGGCACAGGACAGTGCGGTGTATTCGCCCAGGCTATGGCCGGCCATGAAGGTGGGTGCCAAGCCACCACGCGCCAGCCAGAGGCGGTAAACCGCCACCCCGGCTGCCAGCATGGCCGGCTGGGTAGTCACGGTTTGATTAAGCGCATCGGCCGGGCCATGGGCCACCCGGTCCCAAAGGTCGAATCCGAGTGCGCTTGACGCCTCGTCAAAGGTGTCGCGAATCACCGGCGCAACGCCATGGGTTGGCAAATAAGCCGCCATCATGCCAACTGCTTGCGAACCCTGCCCAGGGAAAACGAATGCGAACTTCATGGAGTCTCCTTGTAGGGCAGAATTCATCCCGCCCTACATTCTCACCAACACCGAGCCCCAGGTAAAACCGCCCCCGAAGGCTTCCATCAGCACCAATTCACCAGGTTTTATCTTGCCCTCGCGCACCGCGGTATCCAGAGCAATCGGCACAGAAGCGGCGGAGGTATTGCCATGGCGATCCACGGTCACCACCACCTTGTCCATGCTCATGCCCAACTTCTTGGCGGTGGCCTGGATGATGCGGATGTTGGCCTGGTGTGGCACCAGCCAGTCGATGTCGCTTTTGGCCAGGCCATTAGCCACCAGGGTTTCGTCGACGATGGCATCCAGCATCTTGACCGCCATCTTGAATACGGCATTACCGGACATGCGCATGTAGCACTCGCCCTTCTTTTTCAAGGAAACGCCGCCATCAACATAAAGCAGGTCTTCATAACGCCCATCGGCATGAAGATGGGTATTGATGATGCCAGGTTGGTCAGAGGCTTGAAGAACCACGGCACCGGCGCCGTCGCCCCAGAGGATGCAGTTGCCGCGATCGTTCCAGTCGGTAATGCGCGAGAGCGTCTCGGCACCCACCACCAGAGCGGTTTTTACCTGCCCGGAACGAATGAAAGTATCGGCCACCGACACCGCGTAGATAAAACCACTGCACACCGCCTGTAGATCAAAGGCGGGACAGCCACTGATAATGCCGAGTTTGGCCTGTAGCTTGCAGGCAGTACTTGGGAAAACACGGTCCGGTGTGGTGGTAGCAACGATAATCAGGCCGATCTCGGCGGCGTCGATGCCGGCCGCTTCAATCGCGCGCAGGGATGCCTTCTCAGCCAGATCGCTGGTGAATTCACCTTCCGCGGCGATATGGCGTTCGCGAATACCCGTGCGTTCGAGTATCCACTCGCTGGTGGTTTCCACTCGCTGCTCCAACTCGGCGTTGGTCAAAACATAGGCCGGCAAATAGCTACCGGTCCCGATGATGCGAGCATGGCTCACCCCGGAACTCCTTCGACTGATTTGCCATTATGGGCACCAACCTGGTCGGCGATGCGGCGCAACAGGCCACCACGCACTTCTTCCACCGCCTTGAGGATGGCCTGTTCGAAGGCGAATACATCCGCCGAACCGTGGCTCTTGATGATGACGCCATTCAAACCCAGCAGGCTGGCACCATTGTATCGGCGCGGATCCATCTTGCGCTTGAAGGCGCGAATTACCGGCAAGGCGATGATACCGGCCAGCCGTGTGAGAAGATTTTTTCTGAACTCCCGGCGCAAAACCTCGGCAATAAGCTTGGCCAGGCCTTCGGAGGACTTCAGAGCCACATTGCCGACAAATCCATCGCACACCACCACGTCAACCGTGCCCTTGTAGATATCATTGCCTTCCACATTGCCATAGAAGTTGAGCCCGCTGGATTTGAGCATTTCACCGGCCCGCTTCGCCACTTCGTTGCCCTTGATGTCTTCCTCACCAATATTGAGTAGACCGATACTTGGCCTTTCCTTGTGCTCAATGGCCGCGCAGAGGGCCGAGCCCATGATGCCGAACTGGAGCAGATGCTCGGCCGTGCAATCGACATTGGCGCCAAGGTCAAGCATGTAGGTGCATCCAGTGTAGGAAGGCAGGGTGGAGGCGATAGCGGGACGGTCGATGCCGGGTAGTGTTTTCAGGACAAAACGGGAAACTGCCATAAGCGCACCGGTATTTCCGGCCGAGACACCCGCATCCGCCTCACCGCGCTTGACCAGATCAGCGGTTACGCGCATCGAGGAATCTTTCTTGCTGCGCAGTGCGACAGAGAGGGGATCATCCATCTTCACCACTTCGGATGCATGGCGGACACGCAAGCGCGTGCTCGCCTGTGCGCGGCGCAATTTCAATTCCGCATTGATGATGTCTTCCAAGCCGACCAGGACAAAATTGACATCCTCCTCGCGCTGCAGAACGCTCAACGCCGCCTTGACGGTGACATGGGGGCCGTGATCGCCCCCCATGGCGTCAATGGCAATCGTGATTTCGCGCATATGCGGTCACCCGCGCCCGCCACGGGATAGAACTCATCAATCGGGACGGATCGGCTCGCGGGCAAACTCAGCTATTCTCACCTTTGCTGTTGACCACCTTGCGGCCACGATAGTAACCGTTGGGGCTGATATGGTGGCGCAGATGTATTTCGCCGGTGGTGGATTCCACGGCTGTGCCGGGGGCGATCAGAAAGTCATGGGCGCGGTGCATACCACGCTTGGACGGGGATTTCTTGTTTTGTTGAACAGCCATCAGTTTGCTCCTTGGGCAATTTCAGTCTGCTGGCAGGCACCCTCTTCATGACGAGGCGCCACCGGCAGGCTCAGTAAAAGTTCGTCTTCAACCAGCATCCGCACATCCATATGCGCTTCTGCCACGATCACATCCATAAGGGGATCGTGGCTTTCCCAGCGCTCCAGTTCCGCAGCATTGTGGGCCAGGAAAATCACCCCCTCGGAGTGCAGCGGATGCACATAAGGTTTGAGACATCGCTGGCAGATCAGAGTCGGATCCGCTTCGACCAACAGGCGCAAAGCGGGACGGCCTCGCACCAGCGCGCCTGCCAGGCGATAAGTCACCACACCTTGATCCCCTGCCAGTTCATCCCGCAAACGGCCCACTTCCGCCAGGGCAAATTCGCCCGCCAAGCAACCAGCCTCTCGAGTGAAGCGGATGGGATCCATCACAGTCTGTGCAGACATAAGCTGATAATGATATTGTGCACTGCTTTCAATGTCAAAAACATCTCCAGCGTGATACGCAAGATACTCATCGCCAACCGGGGTGAAATCGCGGTTCGCATCGTGCGCGCGTGCAAGGAGCTGGGCATCAAATCGGTCGCTATTTACTCCGATGCCGATCGCAGCGCCCTGCATGTAAAAAAAGCGGACGAGGCTTACAACATCGGTTCCGATCCCGTAGTGGGTTATCTCAATGCCCACAATATCGTGAACCTGGCTGTGGCATCGGGCTGCGACGCGCTGCATCCCGGCTATGGTTTCCTCTCGGAGAATCCAGTCCTGGCCGAAGTCTGCGCCCGGCGCGGCATCAAATTCATCGGGCCCTCACCCAAGGTCATTCGCCAGATGGGCGACAAGATCCAGGCTCGGTTGGCCATGATCAAGGCAGGAATTCCGGTCGTCCCCGGTTCCGACCACAATCTGGAAAGCGTCGAAGAAGCTCGCGATCTGGCCAACGGCATTGGCTATCCGGTCATGCTCAAGGCGACCAATGGCGGTGGTGGCCGCGGCATCCGGCGTTGCGATTCGGAAGCCGATCTGATGAAAAACTATGAGCGAGTGGTGTCGGAAGCCAGCAAGGCATTCGGTAAGCCAGAAGTGTTCATCGAGAAATGCGTGGTCAATCCGAAGCACATCGAGGTCCAGGTCATCGGCGATTCCCAAGGCAACACCGTGCATCTTTATGAGCGCGACTGTTCCATCCAACGACGCAACCAGAAGCTGATCGAGATCGCCCCTTCGCCGCAACTTTCCGAGGCGCAACGTGAATACATCGGCAAGCTGGCGGTACGCGCTGCCAAGGCGGTCGGTTACGAGAATGCCGGCACGGTGGAATTCCTGCTCGATTCCGACAACCAGTTCTACTTCATGGAGATGAACACCCGTCTCCAGGTAGAACACACGGTCACGGAAACCATCACCGGCATCGACATCGTCCAGGAACAGATCCGCATCACCAGCGGTGAACCGCTGCAATACAAGCAGGAAGACATTCGCCATCGCGGCTTCGCCATGGAATTTCGCATCAACGCGGAAGATCCACAGAACAGCTTCCTGCCCAGTTTCGGCCGTATCTCCCGCTACTACGCGCCGGGCGGCCCAGGTGTGCGCACCGATGCGGCGATTTACTCCGGCTATGTCATTCCCCCTTATTACGACTCGATGTGCGCCAAGATCACGGTCTGGGCGCTGAGCTGGGAAAATGCCATCGCGCGTGGTCTGCGCACCCTCGACGACATGGTCGTATATGGCGTGAAGACCACCATTCCCTACTACAAGGAAATCCTCAAGGACGCGGAATTCCGCAGTGGGCGCTTCAACACCGGTTTCGTGGAAGCCCACCCGGAACTCCTGAACTACGTGGTCCGGCGCCCTCCGGAGCTGACCGCCGCAGCCATTTCAGCGGCCATCGCCGCGCACCTTGGCATGTAAGAGACTTAAGGGCCTGTCCATGAATAACTCGAACATTCTGGCCGCACTGGTGGGCGCGCTGCCGCGTTGTCGGTCGCTTGCTTGGGATGGCCAAGCGGCGCGCCCGACGCTTTGCATCGCATCCCGACAGCACACCCATAATCCTAGAAAGCTCAGTTGACCGCTCCTTGGCCCTCGCGAGGCCGCATGTACGCAGAGGTTAGAGCCTTCGATA
>PFJX01000157.1 GCA_002784045.1 Hydrogenophilales bacterium CG_4_10_14_3_um_filter_63_21 | reverse complement strand
CACAGGCGCCAGCCGTTTTGATTCGAAATTCGAAGGTCAAAACCGGAAGCTCAGACTCATACCTCTATTGGAATTGACTCTTCCCGTCGAGAAGACTTATGACATCAAGGCGCAATTCGAAGAGGAAGAGGCCAGCCGGCAGCGCGCCGTGCATGAGAGTCCCGAACACCTGCGCGCGAAGGAGTTGATCGCCGCCGAGGTGGCGCGCCGGCTTGCGGCTGGTCTTGCGATGCCGTGGGCGTTCAAAGACGCCGAAGCATCGGACTATCCCTTGGAGGGCAATCTGCTGCTCGGCGTCGATCATGTCGTTACCGAACACCCACTGGATACGCCCTTCGGCTGTCGGTTTCGACTCGACATCGCGGTGCTAGGTCCGCCGATCCAGACCGAGCCCATGGTGCTCGGTGGCGTTGAAATCGAACTGGGACACGCATTCGACGGACGAAAAGCTCTGATCGGCAAGTCGTTGGGATTTGCGCTCATATCCATCGACATCACCGAGATGGCGCTGGACGAACTCACGCCACAATGGGCTGAGCAAGCGTTGACCGCTACGACGCGTAGCCATGAGCAGGGGCGCCGGCAGACCTACCTCTACCTCCACGATCTTCTGTACCCACTCTACGCTCAGTTGCCGACGTTTCTGGACAGCGAACAGCGGCACCAATACCTGGTGTTTGCGGACGATTCCACCTTACGCAAGCTGGTGAACTGGATGAACTTGCTGGCGAAGACACTGGACTACCCGAGTGGCTCGGTAGCCGTCGCCATCGTCAACGGCAAGAGCGAGCAGTCCCGCAAGATGCTGGAGCGCGCCGGTCAAGTGGTCGGTCCCGATTGGGCGCTGTTCAACAATCATCAATGCCTGCGTCTGACTGTTCCGCGCCCCAAGGGCCCTGCGGACCTGCAGGCCCATCGCTTTCACATGACGATGGCACGGCTACTGTTGTCGCATACCGATGCCTTGGTGGGCTATAAGTACTGCAACGGTGTGGACAACAACCATCCCGAGGAGGATGTCTGGATCGCGCATCGCTGGATTGCCGACCAGAACATGCACACGCAGCACCGCGTATTGCCCAAACGCCTGGCCGAGCCGATCAATCGATTGATGAAGGTGGTTTCCGACCTGCAGCGCAGCAACGCCATGGTCGAGGAGTTTGGCTGACCAATGTCTATTCGCCCTGCCCTTCGGTTAGTCGCTTGCGTCCTGGCGGCCGTCTTCGACCCCTGACCCAGTTCATCAGCCCTTCGTGACGTCGCACCGCATCGAAATAGGCGCGCTCAGGCTCACCGAAGTTGGGCGTTCTGGCTCCGGCCACATTCGCCAGTCCTACAGGTGCTTCTTGTAGAACGTCCACTGCAGCCGAGCAAGAGCACCAATTCCCAACACCATCAAACCCGCGCATAGCGCCCAAGCCACCTCGCCTGGCCAGGCCATTAGCGCGATCCCGCCCAGTCCCAGCACCGCCAGCTGCAGGTACTTGGCCCGGTGGTAGAGGCTCGCCGACTCGCGCCCACCGCAGGATCTTCGGATCGCGCGCTGGGTCAGACCGTCGGCGGCACCTACCGTGTACAGAAGCAGCAACAAAGGAACAAACCGCAGCAATGTGGCGAAGCGCACGCCGAGCAGCTGCGTGCCGACCATCGCGGTCTCGATCGCCTCGCGATGTTCGAGGTAGGTGCGCCGCACGATGGTGTCAGGAATCGAAAGCGCCGACGCATCGGCAAACCGCAACCCCATGTCGTGGATGCCCGTGGCCTCGAACACCAGCGCATACAGGCCGTTGGCCGGCCCGGTGATGTCGCCGGTGCCGCCGCCCTGCCGGGCGGCGAGCGCGACGCCATCTGCAAGACCGTCGGCAAGGAGACCGCGCAGCCGGTCGATCCCATCCGGCCAGACCTTGAAGACAAACACCCAGTCGACGCACCAGGCGATCAGCAGGACTGCAAGCAGCAGGAGCCCCAAGGTCAAGGCGAGCTTCAAGGGCCCCAGCACCACACCGGCGAGGAGTCCCTCGTGGAAAGCAACATTTCTAGTCCCCACGCGCGCCCTCCGAATCGTCCTCTTCCTCCGGCCAGGTCCATGGCCCATCCAGACGTCGGCGCAAGGTCTCACCGATCTCGGATAGACCAATCGGCATCAGCGGATCGTGCATTGCGCTGGGCAGTGGCATGCGGATCTTGTGCAGCTGACCACCGTGGATGAGCGCGAAGGCTTGGCCCTTGGGCAACTGGACGAGATCGGTCGGCTCAAGCATGCGAACGCTCGCGGGGGCAATGCGGTCTTCGTTGCGACTCGTAAAATCCGCGAAGGCGCTCGGATCGTCGATATCCGTCACCGACGAGGCCACGATAGTCGAGATCACCTGCACGTCCGGCAGCTGGTTGGTGAGCAGCTCGGCTGTGGCCACCTCTTTGACGCGCAGCATGATGAGCGTATTGAAGTTGCCAGCGATCTGGCCGGCCTTGGCCAGCGAGCCAGTGCGGGCTTCCACGTCCGACCAGGTCTGAGTGTAGGCCGTCACCTGGAAACCCGCCCCACCCGCCTTGTTCAGCAGCGGAATGAACTCGTCGCCGATCAACTCGTTGAATTCGTCGGCGTGAATGGCAATGCGACGCGGCGTGATCTCGCCAGGGAGTCCGCGGCCAGGGCCGAATTTGTAGAGGCTTCCGGCCACGCTGGTGAGATCGGCGAACATGGAATTGCCCACCGCCGCAGCCACCTCGTAATCGGACAGTGCATCCAGGCCCACATAGACGATGCCGCCCAGGTTGATCACCGAGTTCCAGTCGAAGACCGGCCGCCAGTCGGCTGGATCGCCGAGCGCCGGTGACAGCAGTGCCGCCGTGCGGCCGGTGGTGAGCTTTTCCATCAGGGGCAGGAGCGAGGCCACCAGCTTGTCGAAATGGCTCTTCTCGTAGTTTAGAGTCGACGCCAGCGCATGGGCGATCGGGTCGTAGAGCTTCTTGCGCCGGGCGTACTCGACCAGGCTCACCGCCCGCACGCCGCGCGACTGCAGCCCCTTGTCGAGACTTTTCTTGTCGATCGCCATGGATTGCAGCTCCTGGCGCCAGCCTGCGGCCGCCGGTTCCCGGTCGAACCAGTGCTCGAAGTAGTCGATCAGCAAGGGTTCGACGTCGGAGGCATAACGGTTGATCTCCTCGTAGTCGGGCTTGCGGCCCAGGGCCACCAGCGCCCGCGCCATCACGTTCACGAAGCGCCAGACGAACTCCTTGAAGGCCGCCGACTGGCCCTCCGAGGGCAGCTGGCCGGCGATGCGTGTGGCGACCTCGGTGATCCGGGAGAAACTCCCTACCGGGTTGTAGCGCGCCGAGATCTCCGGGTGCCCGAGATGGAACATGAAAAATTCCGCTGATCGTCCTGCCCGCTCGGCTTCGGCATAGACCCGGCGCAGCAGGTCGATGTCGCCCTTGGGGTCGAACACGATCACCACCTCGCCGCGGCGGATATCCTGCGTGATCAGCAGTTCCGCCAGCCGCGTCTTGCCCACACGCGTTGTGCCCAGCACCAGGGTGTGGCCCACACGCTCGGCAATATCCATCCAGATATCGGCCTCGACGGGCTCGACCCCATGAATCGCCGGATCGCCCCCCAGGCCTGCCGGTGCCGCCGCCTGCGGATGAAACGCCTCGATCAGGTGCCCGAGCAGACCCGGACGCAGCAGCGGCTGGTTTTCCGGGAGCCGGGCCTCGCGCAGGCGCTGCGTGTGGCGCTGGTCCCACGCAAAGCCACGCCCCAGAAAAAGCCGCTCTGCCGACCATGGGATCGCGGCAGACTCCACCTCATACTGGCGCTGGCGACGCAGGTTGATCCGATAGCGCAGGGTTCGCACACCCGCCGCGCCACGCCAGGCGGCATGGCCGATCAGTGCGCCGACCAACAGCCACTCCCACGCCCCGTTCACCAGAAAAGTCCCCGGGGTGGCCAACACTACGACCGCACCCAACGCGGACACCGCGGCCGAGCGCAGCTCGTGCGCCGGCCGCAGCAGCGCCTCGATCGGATACGCCATCAGTCCAGGGCAGCGGCGCTATCGACCACCCGCACCAGCGTCGTATCGACGGCCGGCAGTGGATCGATGAGGCGCCGCGGATCAAGGATCACGATGCCGTTGATTCGGGTGGGACTATGCCCGGCGCGAGCCCTCTCGTAGCAGAGCATGTTGACGCCACCATCGGCCCGCAGGTGCCAGCCCGCTCGCAGCACTTCGCGCTGGACCCGTTTGGCGGCATCAACCGCAGGCTCAGGACCGGCCCGTTCCCTCGCGAACTCCCGGAAGATGCGCGGTGAGGCGAGCAAGAGGCCCTCATTCACGACGTGTACCAGGCCATCCGGCCGGTTGACTGGCAGCGTTTCGTTCAACACCCCCTGCCGCAACCATGCCATGAACTGCTGCGCCAACGCTGCGCCATCCACATTCACATCCTCCAGGAACTCTGGCTCCACGGTCGTCGGCGCCGCCGGCAACACCGGAGCTGGCCGGTCACTCGAATCGGCCGCTGGGGCGTTCGGCGATGGCGTCGGCTCGGGCTCTGCAACCAGCTTTGAGGCCTTGCCTGGTCCGTTCGCAGCCAACCCGACCAGGTCGGCGATGGCGCTCGCCGGATCGGCGCGACTGCTAAGAACGGCCAGCAGTTCGGCCATCAAGCCCGCATCTTCCTGAAGCCAGCTCAGGATGATGGGTGGCACACAGCGCTCGAAAACCTGCACTGCGGTCTTGCCATCGACATCACCCGCAGAGTCTTCCGGCGAGGCCGACTCGACGGCATCGCGCAACAGCGCCGCGGCGAACACGGCGTAGGTCCAGCGGTGCGCTTGCGCGCCGATGATCTCGGGCGGCGCGCCGCGCGGCAGGATCTGCCCACGGCGATGATCGAGTGCTCGCAGGGCCGTAGCCAGTGCCCGATGCAGTTGTCCGCCAGGTTCCCCGTAGCGTCTCGATCCGGCGACCGGGAGCAGCTGGACGAACTCGGCGTAGCCGTTGATCAGGGGACGGGCCGCAAGGTCGAAGACTTCCGCAGGGAATCCCATCTTGATGCGCAGGAGCACGATGAGATGCGCAAGCCCGGTGCGATCGATGAGGGTCTGTGCATCCAGCACGGCCTGCTCAGGATTCGGCAACGAAGTATCCAGGTGCGGCACGCCCGGCCTCGGGCGCATTTCATCGGTGTCGTCCATGTCGAGCGTCGGCTCTCGTCGGTCGTGGAAGGTCGTCATTCGACCAGTATTCCCCGCACGTTGACGGTCATCAGCATCGAACCGGGCCTCATCGAGGCCCCGATTTGCCCTTGACGAAACCACGCAGCATCGAGTCCGTGCCACCTCGCCTGCAACCCGCCTCGCAGCGCCGCCAAGTCGCCACCCTCGGGCGATAAATCCACGGACTGTCCAGAGGGATTCGGGGCCCCGATGAGGCCCCGATTGCGCCTGATTCAAACGCCTCACCTGCCTACGATGGCCAGGCCATGCGCTGCGCAGTGTGTGCAGCGCGATCGATCCCACGTGAAAGGAGGTCCGATTTGACCCAATCGATAGGCAGCAATCGCCAGGTCGCCTGGATCGCTGCGATCGGCCTGCTCGTGACGCTCCCCGCCCACGCCTGCTGGAAGGAGGCCGGCACCCGTTACGGCGTGAGCCCGCAATTGCTCTATGCCATCGCGCGCACCGAGTCCGGTCTCAATCCACAGGCCATCGGTCGCAACCGAAATGGCTCCCGCGATATCGGGTTAATGCAAATAAATTGGCTCAGTTCGCGTTAAGTAGTGACAGGCTCATGCTATGAGCCCATGAGGGTGGATAGTGGCCTCATCGCAATGGTCGGGAGACCGAGATGAGGCAA
>PFJX01000070.1 GCA_002784045.1 Hydrogenophilales bacterium CG_4_10_14_3_um_filter_63_21 | reverse complement strand
TTTCGGGCTGCCTGGCGGCGTTGCTCCTCCTTGCGGGGCCTGCCCCGCCGCGTCGTCGCGCCTTGCCAGGCAGCCCGAAAACCGCACACTCGGACGCGTCCAACTGAGCTTTCTAGGATAATCGCCCAAGTTATCCATGAACAGGCCCTGAACCATGGCAAAAATACTCATTTCCGATCTCGTCCTGCGTGACGGCCACCAGTCCCTCATCGCCACCCGCATGCGTACCGACGATATGCTGCCGATCTGCGGCAAACTCGACCGTGTCGGCTTCTGGTCCCTGGAAGCCTGGGGCGGCGCCACCTTCGACGCCTGCGTGCGCTTCCTCAAGGAAGACCCGTGGGAACGCCTGAAGAAACTGCGCCGCGCCCTACCCAATACCCAGATCAACATGTTGCTGCGTGGTCAGAACCTACTTGGCTACCGGCACTATGCCGATGATGTGGTACGCGCTTTTGTGCGGAAATCCGCCGACAACGGCGTCGATGTATTTCGCGTGTTCGACGCCATGAACGACACCCGCAACATGCGCGTGTCCATCGACGCTGTGAAAAAAACCGGTAAACATGCCCAGGGCGCGATTTCCTACACCGTCAGCCCGGTGCATGACATTGCCTACTTCGTCGCCATGGCGCGCACCCTGGCGGAGATGGGTGTCGACTCCATTGCCATCAAGGACATGGCCGGCCTGCTCACCCCCTATGCCGCCTACAACCTGGTAAAAGCGGTCAAGGACGCAACTAACCTGCCGGTCAACACGCACAGCCACGCCACCGCCGGCCTCTCGACGATGGTGCACCTGAAGGCCGTGGAAGCCGGCGCCGACATCATCGACTGTTGCAACTCCGCGTTCTCTGAAGGCGCCAGCCACGCGACCACGGAAAGCCTGGTCGCCGCGCTTGCCGGCACGCAATATGACACCGGCTTGAGCCTGTCCCTGTTGCAGGAAATCGCCGCCTACTTCCGCGAAGTGCGCAAGAAATACTGGCAGTACGAAATGGATTCACACCTGGTCGACACTCGCATCCTGACCTCCCAGGTGCCGGGCGGCATGATCTCCAACCTGTCCAACCAATTGAAGGAACAGGGCGCGCTCAACCGCATGGACGACGTCATGGCGGAAATCCCACGGGTGCGCGAAGACCTTGGCTTCCCCCCCCTGGTCACACCCACCTCGCAGATTGTCGGCACCCAGGCCGTGCTCAACGTACTTACCGGTGGCCGCTACAAATCGGTCACCAACGAAGTAAAGAGCTACCTACTCGGCCGCTATGGCGCCGCGCCAGGCAAAGTTAACGAAGAAGTGAAGAAGATGGCCGTGGGCAACCAGGAAGTCATCACCTGCCGTCCCGCCGACCTCATCCCCGAAGAGCTCGACAAGCTCCGTCTCGAAGCAGAAGGCCTGAGCAAGTCCGACGAGGATGTACTGACCTACGCCATGTTCCCCGACCTGGCCCGCACCTTCCTGCAGGAACGCGCCGCCGGCACCCTGGCCCCGGAACCGCTACTTCCCCGGGAAGCGCGCGAAGCCGCTACCTGCCCATCCTTTTTCGCGCCCAGCGAGTTCAACGTCACCTTGCACGGCGAGACCTACCACATCCGCATCAGCGGCACCGGCAACGCTGGCGAGGGGGTACGCCCGTTCTTCGTCCATGTGGACGGCGTCTCCGAAGAAGTACGGGTGGAAACGCTTGACGAAATCGAAGTCAGCCCGGCGGGTGGAGCCCGCGCCGGCGCCAGTAAAAAGCCGGCGGCTGGCGGCTCCAAGGCGCGCCCGCGCCCGACCCATGCCGGCCACATAACCACCGCCATGCCCGGCACCATCGTCGATGTGCTGATGAAAATCGGCCAGAAGGTCAGTGCCGGCGACGGTGTCCTGGTCATCGAAGCGATGAAGATGGAAAACGAGATTCAGTCCCCTGTCACCGGTACGGTCGTTGGCATCCATGTCACCAAGGGAGACGCGGTAACGCCGGATCAGGTACTGGTGGAAATCCAGCCGGAATAACTTCAGGGGCAAGGTACAAGGGACCCCCAGCTTTTTCTTGCCCCTTGCCCCTTGCCCCTTGCCCCTTGAAACTCGTTCTCGCCTCCACCTCCCCGTATCGCCGCGAGCTTCTGGCGCGCCTGGGTGTGCCGTTCGAAGTCGCCGCCCCGGAAGTCGACGAAACGCCGCTGTCCGGTGAATCGCCGGATGAGACTGCGCAACGACTTTCGCTGCTGAAAGCGCGGGCGGTGGCCGAGAAATTTCCCGATGCGCTCATCATCGGTTCCGACCAGGTGGCTCTGCTGGAAGGCGTGCAACTGGGCAAGCCTGGCACCCACGAGAAGGCCATCGCACAACTGAAGTCGATGCGCGGCAAAGCGCTGGAATTCCACACCGCGCTGACCCTGCTCAATGCGCGTAGCGGTTCGGTGCAGACCGCCAACGTGCCGGTGCGGCTGGTGATGCGCGAATACACGGACGCCCAGATCGAGAACTACCTCTTGCGCGACCAGCCCTACAATTGCTGTGGCAGCGCCAGGAGCGAATCACTGGGCATCGCACTGATCGCCCGCTTCGAGACGGAAGATCCCAATGCCCTGATCGGCTTGCCATTGATCAAACTCACCGAGATGCTGGCCAACGAAGGGATGGACGTGCTGGCTTAGGGTCCGGAAACGAATAACTCGTGCTTACTTGCAGAAGTCTGCGTTAGCACCGAGAGCTGTTGATGGCGGCGAGGGTGTGCCCTCACGACATGAGGTTGGCGCATCAATCGATGCATCACTTTGCCGCCGATGCCGACTGGAGCGATGACACCTTGCTGGCGACGGTCGCGGGGCTGATCTTGCCGTCTTTGGCCGCCAGATCAGAGGCCATTACATGGATCGTTGACGACACCGGTTTTCCCAAGAAAGGCACCCATTCGGTTGGCGTGGCACGGCAATGCTGTGGACAAGTGGGCAAGACCGGTAACTGCCGCGTCGCGGTCAGTTTGTCGCTGGGGACGGCGGCTGGCAGCCTGCCTTTGAGTTACCGCCTGTATCTGCCGCGCGAGTGGACCGGCGACGCCGCACGCCGCCGTGCGGCGGGTGTGCCGGAGGCGACCGTGTTTGCGACCAAGAACGAGATTGCCCGGGCGCAAATCGAAGCCGCACTGCAAGCGGGGATTCCATGTGGAACCGTGTTGGGTGACGCGGCGTATGGCGACGACACGGCCTTGCGCGACTGGTTGACCGAGCAGGAACTGGTCTACGCGCTGGGCGTGCGTACCGGCACCACCGTTTGGTGGGGAGAACACCAGCCGGTCGCGCTACCTGTCATCGGCCGTCGAGGTAAAATCCAAAACCATCTCACGCGTGATGAAAATCATCAGCCGATTTCAGTGCTGGCGTTAGCCCGGTCGCTTAGCCCCCAGCGCTTTCGCACCCTCATCTGGCGTCAAGGGACATCCGAACCGCTGCGTTCGCGTTTTGCCAGGGTGCGTGTGCGCGCCACCCACCGCGATGTTCCTCGTGAGGAAGAATGGCTGGCCATCGAATGGCCGAAAGGCGAAGCGGAACCGAGCCGCTACTGGCTATCGACGCATCCGAAAGAGATGCCCTTCGCGGCGCTGGTCGAATCCATCAAGGCGCGTTGGCGTATCGAACGCGATTACCAGGAACTCAAACAGGAATTCGGCCTGGGCCATTACGAAGGGCGTAACTGGCGCGGATTTCATCACCATGCGAGCCTGTGCATTGCGGCGTATGGCTTTTTGATGCGTGAACGACTGTCCGGGGCAAACACCGGCCGATTCACGGAACCTGCCCTACCCGAAGGTTTCCGCCCGCGCGGGGCCACGACCGATGCAACGCCATGTCCCGAATTCAATCCCTACATTGCGCTTCCGCCTCGCAGCCGCTATCGCAAGAGGCTTGCGCCAATGTCCATGCTGCGGACAGCCAGCAAATCAGGTTATGAATATTTAATAACACAGTAGAACTAGCGGCCTGTCGGATCAGCCCTCCTGCTCCTTCAACTTGCGCCATAGCGTCGAGGGGTCGATGCCCAACTGCCGTGAGGCCTGGGTGCGGTTGCCGCCGCAGCGGTCTAGAACATGGCGCAGCCAGAAGTCTTCCACGGCTTCCAATGTCGCCTCAGTCGGCCAGGGAATCGCGGTGAAACTCGCCGGCACGGGACGTAGGTCGGCGGGCAGGTCGGCCGGCGCCAGGATTTCGCCGCCGGCCAGCACCAAGGCGCGCTGAATCGCGCCTTCCAGTTCGCGCACATTGCCCGGCCAGTCGTACTGCACCAGGCGTTCCAGCGTTTCCGGCGCGAGGCCGTGCACGTTGGGGTTGAGGGCACGGCCGTGGCGGGCGAGAAAATATTCGGACAGCACCGGGATATCCTCGCGCCGGGCACGCAGCGGTGGCACCGGGATGGGGAAGATGTTGACGCGGAAATACAGGTCCTGGCGGAAACGGCCGGCGGCGACTTCATCTTTCAGCGGCCGGTTGGCGGCGAGGATCAGGCGCACATCCACCTCAATAGGCTTGACCCCGCCCAGGCGCATCAAGCGCCGGTCCTGGATGAATTGCAGCAGCCGGGTCTGCGCGTCCAGGCTGGTGCTGTTGATCTCATCCAGGAACAGGGTGCCGCCGTGGGCCAGTTCGAGCAGGCCGGGCTTCCTCGCTATGGCGCCGGAGAAGGCGCCCTTCTCGAAGCCGAACAGTTCTGATTCCAGTAGCGTGGCGGGCAGCGCGCCGCAGTTGAGGTTGAGGAAGGCGCCATCGCGGCGGTTGGATAAGCCGTGGATGTGCGCGGCGACGACACCCTTGCCGGCGCCGGTCTCGCCTTCCAGCAACACTGGCAGTTCCTTATCGGCGACCTGGGCGGCCAGTTGCAGGCACTGTTTCATCGCCGGTGCGCGGCTGTGCATCAGCGGCGGCGCGGTGTGCGTGGCGAGCTGGGCGGTGAGCTGGTCGATGCGGCGGCGCTGCGCCAGGTTTTCGCGCAAGCGCTTAAAGGTCAGCCTTAGCGCATCCAGTTCCAGCGGCTTGAACAGCACGTCCATGACGCCGAGATGGAAAGCTTCGACCGCGTTGTGGGCAGTGGCGTAGCCAGTGGCGAGGATGACCGGCATGGCGGCGTCCACTTCGCGCGCGGCGGCGATCAGGGCGAGGCCGTCGGCGCCTGGCAATCGGAGATCGGTGAACAGGGCATCCGGCGGACTGCCGCGCAACTCAGCCAGGGCGGCATCGCCGTCAGACACGACGACGACGTCGCAACCTGCTTCGGCGGCGATGCGGGCGAGCAATTTGGCCTGAACGGCGTCGTCCTCGGCGATGAGCAGGGTGAAGATCATGAGGGTAATCCTTGGCGGTAGTCCCGGCTTCCAGCCGGCTGTTTCAAAGACGCCGGCTGGAAGCCGGCGCTACAAAAATGCCCGGTCTACACCATCTCGCCCAGGGGCGGAAAAGCCAGGTGGAAACGGCAGCCCGCGCCCCCCTCGACATAACTCAACTCCGCCCCATTTCCCGCGCCAGGCGCTGGCTGATGGCCAGGCCCAGGCCGGTGCCCTGGCCGGCGGGTTTGGTGGTGATGAAAGGTTCGAACAGGCGAGCGCGCACGGTTTCGGGCAGGCCGGGGCCGTCGTCGCTCATCGTCAGGCCGTCCGCGATGGCCAGTCGCACTTCCCGCGCCCCGGCCTGCACCGCGTTGAACACCAGGTTGAACAGGATCTGCTCTACCCGCGTGGCGTCGGTGCGCACCATCAATGGCTCGCGGGTTTCGAGCACGATGGCGCAGCCCTGCTTGCGCGCCAGAGGAGTGACCAGGCGGGTGAAAGCGGCGGCCAGGGCGGCCAGGTCGACGACTTGCAGACTGGGCGCGGGGGCGCGCGCGGCGGTGAGCATGTCGCGCACGATCTGGCCGGCGCGGCGGGCCTGGGCCTCGATGGTTTGCAGCGACTCGCGCAGTTCGCCCTCGCCAGTCAACGGCAGGGCGCTTTGCGCATAGCCCAAAATGTCGGATAGCGGCGTATTCAGTTCATGCGCCACCTCGCCGGCGATCTGGCCGATGCTGGCCAGGCGTTGCTCGGAGCACAGACGGCGGAGGGCTTCGTTGCGGCTCTGTGCGGCTTCCTCGGCATCGCGCAGATGCTGGTCGATACGACCGCGCAGGCCGCCGATGGCGGCGGCGAGCTCGGCTACCTCGGCGGGCAGGCCGGCGGACACCGGGATGGACGCGCGTTCCGGATCGGCCTGTTCGATCAAGGCCGCGACCGGCGCCACCAGGCGATTAAGCAGCACGCGGCGCAAGGCCCAGAAAGTCATGGCGGCGAACAGCGCCAGCCCCAGCGCCATGGCCCCCGCCAGGTTCCAGGCGGCGCGGCTGGCCGGACGTGGATCGTATTGGGCCAGCACCTGGCCGATGACTCCATCGGCTGCGCGTAGGGGGACGCGCAACGGTTCCTGCTCGGCCAGGCGCCGCCCGGTGCTGCCCAGCACCTGGCCGTCGGTGCACTGAATTTCCGCCCAGGCCAGCAGCCTGTCGGACTTTGGAATCGTCGGCTGCAAATCGACCGCAGCGGTCCATTTTTCACCGGCTTTTTGCTCCATAGCCGGGCTATGCGGCGGCAAATCCGGCAAAAACTGGCCTCGCCGGGGCCGTTTCTCGCTATCGACGACCAAAGTGCGACAGGCTGCGAGCACGCGGACATAGGGCGTGGGGCCGAGGTAGGCGTAGTCGGCGCGGCCCGTGGCGATCGTCTCGATCTGCTCATCGTAGCTGTGCGCAATGCGCAGCCTGAGTGGCCGTCCGATAACGTCGCCCAGGTAGCGGGTGAGTGGACGGAAGCGGGCATAGAGGCGGCTGGGGATGTCGTAGGGATGCACCACAAACACGGCCGGTGCGGACGCTGCGCGCGCCAGCAGCGGCGTCAAGCCGAGCGCGGCCAGAAAGGCGCGGCGGTTCATGGCTTCGCCTCGTTCACCGACAGCCCCAGCTTCTTCATCTTTTCCCACAGATTCTTGCGGCTGATACCCAGGGCGGTGGCAGTGTGGCCGAGGTGGCCGGCGCATTCGTCCAGGGCCTTGGCGATGTAGCGGCGCTCGCTTTGCGATACGAAATCGGCCAGGGACGAGGTGGGCGCGGATTTTTTGCCAACCGCCTCATTGCCAACCGCCTCATTGCCAACCGCCTCGTTGCCGACCACCTCGTTGCCGACCACCTCCTCGCCGAATAGCGCCGCGACCCCAATCGAAGCGCCGTTGGCGAGGATCGCGCCTCGTTCCACCGCGTGCTTGAGCTCTCGTACATTGCCTGGCCAGTCATGGGTGAGCAGGGTCTGTTCGGCCTCTTCAGAAAGACGCTTGTCCGGCGCGGCTTCGAGCAGGAAGCGGCGGGCCAGCCAGAGGATGTCCTCGCGCCGCTGGCGCAGCGGCGGGATGTGAATCTGAATCACGTTGAGGCGGTAATACAGGTCTTCGCGGAAAAGATTCTGCGTCACCCGCTTCTTCAAATCCTGATGCGTGGCGGAAATCAGGCGCAAATCCACCGCGATGGATTTCTCGCCGCCAACGCGAGTCACCCGCCGCTCCTGGATCACACGCAGCAGCTTGACCTGCATGGAAAAAGGCATGTCGCCGATTTCATCGAGGAACAAGGTACCGCCGTCGGCCTGTTCGAACACGCCTTTGCGGGTGCGCACCGCGCCAGTGAAGGCGCCGCGCTCGTGGCCGAACAGTTCCGCTTCCAGCAGCCCTTCCGGGAAGGCGCCGCAGTTTACTGCGATGAAGGGCGCGCCCTCCCCCTCCGGCGCCAGACAATGAAAGGCGCGCGCCACCATTTCCTTGCCGACGCCGGACTCGCCGGTGATCAGCACGGTGCGTGCCTTGGCCGCCAGTTGCGGCAGTTGCGCCTCGATCCGACGCAGCGCCGGGGAGATACCTAACCCGGCATCCTGCACCGCGGGCGCGGGGGGTGTGGCCTGGGCGTAAAGCTTGAGCTTGTCGATCAGCGCATCCAGGTCAAACGGCTTGGTCAGGTAATCCGCCGCGCCCAGCTTGAGCAGGGCCACCGCCTGGTCCACCGCGCCATAGCCAGTGATGAATAACCACGGCGGCAGCACCGGGTAGCTCGCCGCCGACTCGCGGAACAGCGCATCGCCGCCCATGTCCGGCAATCGCATGTCGGACAGCACCACGCCGAAACCGCCGCGCGCCAGCCAGCGTTGGCCTTCCGCGCCGGTTTGCGCCCAGCGCGCATGAAAGCCTTCCAGCTCGAACCGCTCCATCAGCGATTCGCCCATGATCGGGTCGTCCTCGATCAAGAGGATGTTGAGGTCAGGTTTCATGTGAGGTATCCAGTGGCAGGCTGACGCTGAAACGGGTATGGCCGGGCACGCTGTCCACGGCGAGCTCGCCGTGGAGCTGCTCGACCAGTTGATAAGTGACCCAGAGCCCCAGGCCGTGCACCTCGCCCTCGCCGAAATAGGGCTCGAACAGATGTTGCCGGCGCCGTTCCGGAATCTCCGCACCCGCGTTGCTCACGGTAAGCCGGAGGCGCCCATCGGCCACCGCGAGGGCGCAACTCAGCGCGACGCCCGCCGGGCTGGCCCGCACCGCGTTGAGCAGCAGATTGAGCAGAATCTGGCGAATCTGCACCGAAGGCAGCGGCAGAACTTCAGCGATGCGGTTGTCCCAATCCAGGCGCAGGTGCTTGGCCTGCGCATCGGCGGCGATCAGGGTACGCACGTCTTCCAGGTCGTCCGGGGTCAGCGCGCGCGACTCCAGCTTGGCCTCGACCAACAAGGCGGATACGGTATCGCGGATCTGCACCAGGCCGCGCTCGATCAAGGCCAGCGTCTTTTCCGCATGCGGGTCCGCGCTGCCGCGTCGGCGGTAATTGCTGATCGCATTCAACATGCCGCCCAGCGGGTTATTGATCTCGTGCGCAATGCCGGCCGACAAGCGCCCGACTGCGGCGAGGCGGTCGCTTTGCGCGAGATGTTTTTCCAGCGCCTGCGCCGCAACCAGCTCTTCCACCATGTTCTGGAAACGTTCGGCCAACTGGCCGATCTCGTCGCGCCCGCGCGGAAACTGGCAGTGAACTGCATCCGGCAGTTCGCGGCCCACCCGCGTGAGGCATTCCGCCAGATGTGACAACGGCTCGGCCAGGCGCTTTCCCGCCAGCCAGCCCAGCGGCAACAACAGCGCCAGCGCGGCTAACGCGGCGGTGAGCGTGCCGGCGGCGACATCGAAAAAGCGGGGTGCGAGCAACGACTGGTCATAACGTTGCACCAACTGGCCCAGTACGGTGCCATCCTCGGCCAGCACCGGCATGCGCAGGTATAAATATCGCCCGTCACCGCCTTCCTGCACGGCTTGCACCTTGCCCGGCCGCAGCATCGCCGCCACAGCCGGGTCGCCGACGGCCTGGGAAAAATCGTCCAGCACCGCGAACTGTCTGGGCTCGGACGCGGCGAACACCTGGCCGCGCGCATCCAGCAGGATCAGCGCCCGCCCGGCATCGCCCGAACGTTCCAGCGGCGTGAGCAGGATTTCATAGGCCTGCCAGACGTCGTCGTGGAGCAAGGCCGGGCGCAGCGTCCGCGCCAGCGTCTTGCCCAGCACCTGGCTGTGCTGGATGAAACTGAGATGCGCCTGGGTGTAACCCTGCCAGACCAGCGCCCCCGCCACTACCGCCGCCGTAGCCACGATCACCAGGCTCATGGCCAGCGGCGTCTTGTGGCGGTAACTCAGGTTGGCGAGCATGTCATGTGCCCAGATAGCGCCAGTTGGCTTCGATACCCGCGAACAGCGTGGCATCCCCTGGCGCGAAACCATCCAGATTCAGGCGCGCCAGCAAAGCCCGGCCCGGCGGCGTATGGGACATTCGCAGCAAGGCATGGCGCAATGTTTCGCCCACATCCGTTCCGCGGCGGGCGACGATGGGCGGAAAACCGTAAGTGGGAGAGCGCCAGGCCACCCGGGTGGCGCCGGTCAGTTCCGGATGCAGGCGCGCCAGGCTGTCCCAGATATAGCCATCCACCGAACCGCCCTGGGCCAGCCCCGCCGCCACCGCCTCGATCACCTTGCGATGGCCCCAGGTGTAGAAACTCTTTTTGAAGAAGCGGCTGGCATCCTCGCCGGCCCGCTTCAGTTCCACCTGCGGCACCAGCCAGCCGGAGTTGGAATCCGGGTCGGAAAAGGCGAACACCTTGCCGCGCAAATCCAGGATGGAACGGGTCGCGCGCTCGCCCGCCGGCACGATCAGATAAGCCCGATACAGCGGTTGCCCGGCGTAAACCGGCACCGCCACCAGGTCGAGCTGATCCTTCATGCGCACATACGGATAACCGCACAGCCAGGCGCAATCCAGCTTCGCGCCCGCCAGCATGACCAGAATTTCCCGATAACTGCCGCGCTGCACGAAGCGCACCGGCCGCCGCAACAGCGTCTCCAGATAAACCCGCCAGCGCGCCAGAAACGCCGCCTGCTCATCCAGGATCACCGGCGTGGTGCCGAACAGCAGCGGCGGCTGATCTGCTCCCGCCCGCGCCGGCATCACGGCGGCGCCCAAACTGGCGACGGCGGATTTAAGCAATATGCGGCGAGCGGGATTCAAGCGAACCTCCAGGCGGGAATGCCGGCATGTTACCGGTCGGTAATGGGGTGGGGTCAAGACCAGGGAAAAGTATTACCAGATGGTAATAACGGGGGTCCTCTCCGCCCCATGAGCCCGACTTTTCGGCAAGAATGCGACACTCTGCCCGTATTCGCCCGATTGCCCCTTTATCCCAAGCCCATGCCGCCATGCCCGAAATCGTCTTCAAAGGTAAAGAGTACGTTTACAACCACCATCTGACGGTGCCCTACCGGCCGCTGCTGGCGCATCCGGACAAGGGCATCGGCCCGGCCGACCTGGCCGGCAACCTGATCATCCACGGCGACAACCTGCACGCGCTGAAAAGCCTGCTGCCGCGTTATGCCGGCGCGGTGGACCTGATCTTCATCGACCCGCCCTACAACACCGGCAACGAAGGCTGGTGCTACAGCGACGGCGTCAACAGCCCGATCATGAAGGCGTGGCTGTCCAGCAACCCGGTGGACGCCGAGGACATGCTGCGCCACGACAAGTGGCTGTGCATGATGTGGCCGCGACTGGTGCTGCTGCGCGAGTTGCTGAGCGAACACGGCTCGCTGTGGATGACGCTGGACGACAACGAAGTGCATCGGGCAAGGATGGTGCTGGATGAGATTTTTGGGGAGGAGGCTTATGTCGGCACGTTGATTTGGCAGAAGAAATACAGCACCAAGAGCGACACCCGTTTTTTCTCGGAATCGCATGAATACCTGCTGGTCTACGCCAAGGACATCGAACAAGTACGAATCAACGGTCTGGCCCGCACGGAAGATCAGGATGCCGCCTACAAAAACCCGGACAACGACCCGCGAGGCGACTGGGCATCCGACAATTTGCTGCGCACTGAAGCCCGTGACTACGCAATTTTCCGATCAAGGGGCCGGCCAGCGAGGAGTTTTTACCCCCCGCTGGGAGTAGTTGGCGATACAACCGCGACAAAATCGATGAACTGCTGGCCGACAACCGTATCTGGTTTGGTGTGGACGGAACCGCCCGACCCAGACTGAAACGCTTTCTGACCGAAGTACAGAAATCAGTTCCCGCGCAAACCATTTGGGGATACGGCGAGGTCAATCACAGCGACGGGGCAAAGAAACAGTTGGCTGAGATTTTTGGTGGGAAAGAAGCCCCATTCGCCACACCAAAGCCAGTGGAATTGTTGGATCGGGTTGTCGGCATTGCTACCGCATCTGACGCCCTCATCCTCGACTCCTTCGCCGGCTCCGGCACCACCGCCCACGCCGTGCTGAAGGCCAATGCCCGCGACAACGGCAGCCGCCGCTTCATCCTGGTGGAAGGCGAGGACTATGCCGACCGCCTCACCGCCGAACGGGTGCGCCGCGCCATCAAGGGCTATGCCTGGCTGGGTACGCAGCGCGAGACATTGCTGGAAGAGAAGATCACCTTCACCCAGCTCAAGAAGGCCGAGGAATGGTTGAAGAAGGTGGAAGCCATCAAGGCGCGCGAGGGCTTCGCGGAGGGCGATCTGGCCGATCAGGGCACGGTGGCGCGCAAACGCTACGACAGGATCGAAGTGAAGATCGACGACGGCGTGTTGCGGGTGGAAGGCGTGAAACGCGTCTCGCAAATGGTGGACGGCCTGGGCGGCGAGTTCGCCTACTGCACCTTCAGACTTCCTGATCCCACGCGCATTGGCAATGGCACTGTAGGGCGGAAAAGCGGCTTTATCGCGCCTTCCGCCGTATGTGGTCGGCAAATGGCGGAAGGCGCCGGCAAACAACCGCCGACTTTTCCGCCCTACGCGGGTTACCTGGGAACGCTCGTGCTTCATGCCATTCATGTTTCCGGAAAGCACGGCCATAACCCGGCCGGGATCAGGAAATCTGAATCTGGATGTGTATTCGGCCTGGGGCGGCAGCACCGAGGAAGCGCGGGCGCAGAAGGGCTGCATCGCCAAGAGCTCGCTGGGCAATGTGATGCGCCTGTTGCGGCCGATGGTGGTGATCGACGAGGGCCACCACGCCTATTCCGAGACCGCCTTGCGCACGCTGGACGGCTTCAATCCGTCTTTCATGCTGGAGCTTTCCGCCACGCCGCGCGTGGCTGGTAGCAAAGGCGCCGGTTCGAACATCCTGGTGGACGTGCGCGGCGTTGACCTCGACGAAGCCGAGATGATCAAGCTGCCGATTCAGGTCGATGTGAAACGCTGGAGCAGTTGGCAAAGTTGCCTGGCCGCTTCGGTGCAACAACTCGACGAATTGCAGCGCGAGGCAAGCGCCTTGCAGGCCGAGACGGCGCGTTATATCCGGCCCATCCTGCTGGTGCAGGTGGAACGCACCGGCGCCGACATGCGCGATGCAGGCTTCATTCACGCCGAAGATGCCAAGGCCTATCTCATGCAGTTGGGATTTTCCGAACGGCAGATCGCCATCAAGACTTCGGACAAGAACGAGCTGAAGCAACCGGAAAATATTGACCTGCTTTCGCCCGCTTGCGAGGTGCGCGCAATCATTACCAAGGCGGCCTTGCAGGAAGGTTGGGATTGCCCGTTCGCCTATGTGTTGTGCGCCCTGGCGGCGGGCCGCGCGCCGGCGGCGATGACGCAACGGGTCGGCCGCATCCTGCGCCTGCCGCAGGTCGCCAAAACCGGCCGCGCGGCGCTGGATGCCTGTTACGTGCAGTGCTTCGACGCCACCACCGCCGATGTCGTGCGCGCGATCAAGAAGTCGCTGGAAGGCGAGGGCATGGGCGATCTGGCCGTGTCGGTGCGTGGCGACGATTCCGGCACGTCGAACAAGCGGCAGATCGAGTTGAAACGCCGTCCGCAATTCGCCCGGCTGCGCCTGTTTCTGCCCAAGGTGACCTGGGCCGAGCCGGGTGAGCCCCGCCGCGAACTGGTCTACGACAGCGATGTGCTGGCGCACGTGGACTGGGCCGGCCTGGAGGTCGAAACGCTGGCGCGGGATTGGGCGCCCGATACGCAAGGCGGCGGCGATGATCATCTGAGCATCGACCTGTCGATCCTGACCCGGCCGGACGCGGGGAATGGAATACACAGCCCGCAAATGCCGCTCGAACTCGACCGTGCCCGCCTGGTGCGCGCGCTGATCGACCTGGCGCCCAATGCCTGGCTGGTGTGGGATTGGCTGACGGCGGTGTTGCAGCGCTTGCTGGCACAGGGTTTCAGCGAATCGGCGCTGGCCGGTTCGAGTGCTTCATTGATCGAACGGTTGCGCATCGACATCGAGCGTGAACGCGACCGGCTGGCACAAACGGTGTTCGAGCGGCTGGTGGGCGAGGGCCGCATTCAGTTCCGCCTGCGCGCCGATGCCAGCGACTATGAACTGCCGACAGCAGCGAGCCTGGTCCTGGCCTCGCCACTGCAACGGGCAGACGCCCGCGTGGTGGAAAAGAGCCTGCTGGAACCCGCCCTGCGCAGCCCGGATATGAATGCTTTCGAGGTGGCCTTCGCCGGCTATCTCGACCAGAAGGCGGCGCTGCAATGGTGGCATCGCAATGTCGCCAAGACCCAGTACGGCTTGCAGGGCTGGAAACGGCAAAAGGTCTACCCGGATTTTGTTTTCGCCCTGGTCACGCAAAACGGCCAGCGGCGCACCGTAGTGATGGAAACCAAGGGCCTGCATCTGGAAGGCTTTTCCGACACCGCCTACAAGCGGGCGCTGTTGCAACGGCTGACGGCGGCTTTCCAGGACGAGCGACTGGGTCGGGCTGGTGAACTGGTGCTGGAAAGCGCGGAAAAGGCGGACGTGGTGTGCGATCTGGTGTTCGACCAAGACTGGCCGGGGACGCTGGAGCAGCGTTACTTTGGCATGAAACAGGCGCGCCCGCTGTAGCGGCGGCGTTATACCTTTAGCGGCCACAAAAGGTATATAGGGCTGGCCGCGCGAGATTACCAATCGGTAATCCCGCTCAACCTGGAATCTGATTGTTTGTTACCGACCGGTAATAATCGCCTCGCTCAACTCATTGATCTGATTGCATAAGCCGCCTGGCACGGCACATGCAATAACTCCTTGGCGCATTCGCGCTTTGCGAACCTGAGGAGATATCAGCATGAGTGAAACCCCGAACCAACCCGCCTCGCCCTCCCGCCGCGACTTTTTCAAGATGGGCGGCGTCCTCGCCGCCGGCGCCGGCGTCGCCGTTGCCGGCCTGACGCCAGCCGCTGCCGAAGCCGCCATCAATACCGCCGCCACGCTGCCGTACAAGCACAAGACCGTGGCGCGGGTGAAGACCATGAAGGTCAACCAACCGGTGCCGTTCAACTACCCGGATGCTGCCAGCCCCTGCTCGGCGGTCAAGATGGGCGCGCCGGTTCCCGGCGGCATCGGCCCGGATGGCGACATCGTCGCCTACAGCATCATGTGTACCCACCAGGGCTGCCCGACGGTGTATGACAGCAACGACCGCTGCTTCAAGTGCCCTTGCCACTACTCCATTTTCGACGCGGAAAAAGGCGGCCAGATGGTGTGCGGCCAGGCGCCGACCAAGCTGCCGCAGATCGTGCTGGAGTACGACGCCAAGACCGACATGATCGCCGCCGTGGCCGTCAATGGCCTCATCTTCGGCCGCCAGGCCAACGTGCTGTAAGGAGAAAAACAACATGGCTAACGATCGCATCGTTCTCCCCCCGGTCAACGCGAAGAAGACCAACATGACCTGCCATTTCTGCATCGTCGGATGTGGCTACCACGTTTACAAATGGCCGGAAGCCCAGGAAGGCGGCAAGGCGCCACACCAGAACGCGCTGGGCCTGGATTTCCGCAAGCAGTTGCCGCCGTTCTCCACCATCGTCTCCCCCACCCAGCAGAATGTAGTGACCGACCAGGACGGCCGCCGCCACAACATTCTGGTGGTGCCCGACAAGGAATGCGTGGTGAACCAGGGCGGTGGCTCGGTGCGCGGCTTGCACATGGCCAGCTATATGTACGCTGATGGCAGCCAGACCGGCGAGCGGATGAAGCACCCGCGCCTGCACACCGGCGACCAGTGGCTGGAAACCGATTGGGAGCAGGCCCTGGCCTTGTACTGCGGCGTGACCAAGAAAGTGCTGGACGCCAAGGGCCCGCGCGAACTGGCCTTCGACTCGGCCGACCACGGTGGCGCCGGCGGCGGTTTCGAGAACACCTGGGGCGCCGGCAAACTGATGTTCACCGCGCTGCAAACGCCGCTGGTGCGCATCCACAACCGGCCATCCTACAACTCCGAGTGCCACGCCACCCGTGAGATGGGCATCATGGAGTTGAACAACTCCTATGAAGACGCCGAGGTGGCCGACTGCATCATGTGCATCGGCGCCAACCCCTACGAGACCCAGACCAACTACTTCCTGGTGCACTGGCTGCCCAACATCCAGGGCATCACCGTGGACAAGAAGAAGGAATGGTTCCCCGGCGAGGAAGTGGGCGACGGCAAGGTGATTTTCGTTGACCCGCGCAAGACCGCGTCCATCGCCATCGCCGAGGCCACCGCGCCGGATCGGGTCATCCATCTCGACCTGCTGCCCGGCACCGATGTGGCGCTGTTCAACGGCCTGTTCACCTATGTCATCGAGCAGGGCTGGATCGACCGCGACTTCATCGCCCGCCGCACCAAAGGCTTCGAAGAAGCTGCCGCGGCCAACAAGCTGAGCCTGGATGAGTGTTCCAAGATCACCGGAATTTCAGTGGACAAGCTGAAGCAGGCGGCGGAATGGGCCTATAGACCGAAGGCCGGCGGCAAGATGAAGCGCACCATGCACGGTTACGAGAAGGGCATCATCTGGGGCAACGACAACTACCTGATCCAGTCCGCGCTGCTCGATCTGGTCATCGCTACCGCCAACGTCGGCGGCCGGCGCGGCACCGGTTGCGTGCGCATGGGTGGCCACCAGGAAGGCTATGCCCGGCCGCCGCACCCCACCGGCGAGAAGCTGTACAACGATCAGGAAATCATCGCCGGCCGCGGCATGGTCTACACCGCCTGGGCGGTCAACCCGTTCCAGTCCACGCTCAACGCCGAGAACTTCCGCGAGACGGTCATGCGCCGTTCCGAGATCGTCAAGGAAGCCATGCGCAAGGCGCGCGGGGCGACTACGGCACAGATGGTGGATGTAATTTTCGACGCCATCTCCACCAAGGGCGGCTTGTTCGTCACCCACATCAACCTGTACCCGACCATGATGGCCGAGGCGGCCCACCTGATGATGCCGGCCGTGCATCCGGGCGAGATGAACCTCACCTCGATGAGCGGCGAACGGCGTATGCGCTTGTCCGAGCGTTTCATGGACCCGCCCGGTTCGGCCAAGCCGGACTGCATCATTTCCGCCGACATCGCCAATACCCTGAAGGCCATGTATCACGCCGAGGGCAACGCCAAGATGGCCGACCGCTTCAAGGGCTTCAACTGGAAGACTGAGGAAGACGCCTTCAACGACGGCTTCCGCCTGCAAGGCGCCAAGGATGTCGGTGGCGAAATCCACAGCCAGGGTGGCGAGACTGGGAACCTCGCGACTTACGAGCTACTCAGAAAAGCCGGCAACAACGGCGTGCAACTGCCGATCAAGGAAGTGAAGAACGGCAAGCTGATCGGCACCGAGATGCTCTACACCGAGAAATTCGGCACCGACGACGGCCTCGCCCACTTCAAGCCCTCGCCGTGGAATGGTCTGTTCAAGGCGGTGCAGGGCCAGAAGGACAAGTACCGCTTCTGGGTCAACAACGGCCGCGTCAACGAGATCTGGCAAACCGGCTACCACGACCAGTACAACCCGAAGATCAAGGAACGTTGGCCGATGGCGCCCGTGGAGATGAACCCGGACGACGCCAAGGAACTGGGTGTCAGTAACGGTGACATCGTCGAGTTGTTCAACGACTATGGCGCCACCTACGCCATGGCCTACCTCGTGCCGGAAGCCAAGCGCAACCAGGTGTTTATGCAGTTTGGCCACTTCAACGGTGTGATGGGCGATGTAACCACCGATGCGGTGGATCGCAACGTGCTGCCGGACTACAAACACACCTGGGCCAATATCCGCAAGGTCACTCGCGGTGAATACAAGGCCACGGTGAGCTTCAAGTCACGGCAGTACAAGGCCTGACTCCTGTAGGGTGCGCCGCGTGTACCATTTGGCGTGTATCGGTGCGCTCGGCGCACCCTACAGAATCTGCCTGCAGCATGGGGCCGGTCGCAAGGCTGGCCGTTTTTTACTGAATCGCAAAAGGAAACAACGCATGTACAGCGAGTATTTCATTTCCCTGATCGCCGGCTTGTCGCTGTCCGCCACGGCCCAGGCCGCCGACAAGATGGGTGTCGACGTTTTCAATTCCGTTTGCGCCGCCTGTCACACCACCGGCGCCGCCGGCGCGCCGAAGTTCGGCGACAAAACGGCCTGGGGCAAGCGCAACGAACAGGGCCTCGCGGTCCTGATCAAGTCCGCCATCAAAGGTAAGAAGATCATGCCGGCCAAGGGCGGCCACCCCGACCTGTCCGATCTGGAAGTCGCCCGCGCCGTGGTGCACATGGCCAATGCCGGCGGCGGCACGTTCAAGGAACCGCAATCCGCCGATATCGCCAAAGCACTCAAATAAGCCGGGGGCGGGCTGGACGCCCGCTTTTGCACGGCATTAGCGCGCCCACCCGAGAAGAACCCGCCCACGCACGGAGACCACCATGCCTCAGTCCACCGCACCCCATGTCGAACCCTTGCCTACCCGCCTGCCCACGATCCGCCAGGTTCCTCTGCTGGCCTGCCTGGCCTGGCTGCGCTCAGGGTGGGCCGATTTACGCGCGGCCTGGGCGGTTTCCCTGGCCCACGGCGTGTTGTTCGCCGGCCTGGGCTGGCTGTTGGTGACGCACGGCTGGGGCGACTTCCATTGGACACTGGCCTTCACCTCGGGCTTTCTCATCGTGGCGCCCGTGCTGGCCACCTGTTTTTATGCCCTCTCGCGGTCGCGAGAGAAAGGTGAGCCCCTGGTTTCGCTGTCCCGGCCATTTTACCTACTGCGCGACAACGCCTGGTCTTTGGGCCTGTTCGTGGTCATGCTGGCCATGCTGTTCAGCCTGTGGGAGCGGGTTACCGCCATCGCCGTGGCCATGACGCTCAAGGCCGACGTGTATGCCTACGGCCACAAACAGGTCTTTTCCTACACGGCCAGCATCCTGAATGACCCCAACCACCTGCCGGTGGTGATCGCCTTCTTCGCGGTGGGCGCCCTGTTCGCCCTGGCCGCCTTCGCGTTGACCGCCGTCGCCCTGCCGATGATCGTGGACCGCCAGGTGGACCCGGTCACGGCGCTGCTCACCAGTTTGTCCGCCGCGCGCCGCAACCCCCTGCCGATGCTGCTCTGGGCCGCCGTCATCGCCCTGCTGGTGAGTGTGGGCTACCTCACCGCCTTCATCGGCCTGATCGTCCTCTTCCCGCTGCTCGGGCACGCCACTTGGCAGGCCTACCGGGGATTGGTGGAACCGGCTTGACTACAACGCCATTCTCTACAGGTTTCGGAAGTATTCCAGCGCCTCGGCCAGGCTCCCCACGCCGCTCACCCGCATCCCCGCGATCTTGCCACGGGGCAGGTTGGCTTTCGGGCACAGTGCCTCGGTGAAGCCAAGTTTGGCGGCTTCTTTCAGGCGTTCCTGGCCACGCTGCACCGGACGGATTTCGCCGGCCAGGCCGATTTCACCGAACACCGCGAGATGGTACGGAATCGATTTGTTTTTCAGCGAGGAGACCACGGCCATCGCCACCGCCAGGTCCACCGCCGGTTCCGTGATCTTGACCCCGCCCACGGCGTTGACGAACACATCCTGGTCGTAGCAGGCAATGCCACCGTGGCGGTGCAAGACCGCCAGGAGCATGGCCAGGCGGTTGCCGTCCAGGCCCACCGTCAGGCGGCGCGGGCTGGGGCTGTGAGTAGCGTCGAGCAGGGCCTGGATTTCCACCAGCAAGGGACGGGTGCCTTCCAGCGCCACCACCACGCAGGAGCCGGGCGCCTCGCGTTTGTCACGGTTGAGGAACAGGGCGGAAGGATTGTTCACCCCCTTGAGGCCCTTGTCGGTCATGGCGAACACGCCCAACTCGTTGACCGCGCCGTAACGGTTTTTGAAGGCGCGGATGAGGCGGAAGCTGGAGCCGGTGTCTCCCTCGAAATACAGCACGGTATCGACGATATGTTCCAGCACGCGCGGGCCGGCCAGGGTGCCTTCCTTGGTGACATGGCCGACCAGGAAGAGGGTAATGCCGGCCTGCTTGGCGTGGCGCGTGAGCTCCTGCGCGCATTCGCGCACCTGGGCGACGCTGCCGGGGGCGGATTGCAGTTGCTCGGTGTAGACGGTCTGGATCGAGTCGATCACCGCGATCTGCGGCTTTTCTTCCTTCAGCGTGGCGAAGATGGATTCCAGGCGGATTTCGGTGAGCAGCGGAATATCGGCGGCCAACCCCAGGCGGCGGCTACGCAGGGCGATCTGGGCGGCGGATTCCTCGCCGCTGACATAGAGCGTTTTCGCGCGCGTGCTGATTGCCGCCAGAGCCTGCAACAACAGAGTGGATTTGCCAATGCCGGGGTCGCCGCCGATCAGCACCACGCCGCCACCGACCAGGCCGCCACCAAGGACGCGGTCGAACTCGGGCAACCCCGTCGCCAGGCGCGGGGTTTCCACCGCCTGAACGGCGGACAGGCGCACGACCTGGCTGCTGGCGGCAAGCGCCTGAAAGCGGCTGGGTTTGCTTTCCTGGAGGGATTCGGCGAGGGTGTTCCAGGCCAGGCAATGCGGACATTGCCCCTGCCATTTGCCGGTCTGGCCGCCGCACTGGGAACAGACATAAGTCGTATTGATTTTTGCCATGACGCGTTATAGCGGCCTCACAGCGTGGCGGCAACGTCCTTGCCCAAGGTCAAGGAGACGATGCCGTTAGCGGACCAGTATTAAAACGTTTATTTTTTTAGACCTGAACCATGACTTCGATCTCCCGCTTTCTCTCCTCCGACCATGCCCACTGTGACGATCGCTTCGCCGAGTCGGAAAACGCCGTGGCGGCAAAAGACTGGGCGCGCGCCCAGAGTGCGCTCCAGCATTTCCTGGATGGCATGAAGCACCACTTCGCCATGGAAGAAGATGTGCTTTTCCCGGCTTTCGAGGCCCATACCGGCATGAGTGGGGGCCCCACGCAAGTGATGCGCGGAGAACATCGGCAAATGAATGAGGTTTTCGCCGCCCTGCGGGACGCCCTGGCACGCCAGGATGGCAACGGCTATCTTGGCCTCTCGGAAACCCTGCTCATGCTCATGCGCCAGCACAACATGAAGGAGGAGAACATGCTTTATCCGATGGCGGATCAGGCGCTGGCGGATGAGCGGGATGCCTTGCTGGCACGCATGGAGGCGACCGCACCCTGAGCGCGGGCAAATGAACCGGGAGGTGCTGGTCGATGGCCGTGGGCTATTACCGCCGGAGCCGATGGAGAGGGTGCTGATGGCGTTGGATCTACTGCGGCCGGGCCAGCACGTCCGTTTTCTGCTGCACCGCGAGCCGTATCCGCTTTATGGCATCCTGGAAAATAGGGGCTACACCCACCACGCCCACCTCCTCCCGGAAGGTGACTACGAAATTTTGATCAAACCTCGCGTGATAAGCCGCTGATGCTTGGCCCCGGTCTTTCCCTGGAACAGGCGCCGCCCTTCTCCGTTCCCCTGCGTTTTTTCCTCACCGCGCCCCTGTTTCTCATCGCGGCCGGGCTGGGTGCCGCGCTGTTTCCGGACTGGACCGCCGCGCCTCTGATCCCCGCCACCCTGGCACTCACTCATCTGCTGACCCTGGGCTTTCTCGGCATGGCCATGTTGGGGGCGATGAGCCAGATGCTGCCGGTGGTGGCCGGCGCGCCGCTGCCTGGCGTGCGCGGGGTCGCGTGGGTGAGCCATCTCGGTTTGTTGCTGGGGACGCCGCTCCTGGCGCTGGGCCTGTATGGTGGCCAGACGGTATGGCTCGCGGTCGGATCCATTCTGCTCGGCCTGGGCCTGCTGGTGTTTCTTGGCGCGGTCGGGTTAGCCCTGATGCGCGCACAAGCCAGCGACACCACGCAAGCCATGCGCCTGGCAGCCTTTACCCTGGTGGTAACGCTGTTCCTGGGATTGGGCATGGCGAGTTGGCTGATTGGCTTTTGGATGCCGGAAACGCCGCTGGACTGGCTAGCCAGCCATGTGCTGTGGGGCCTGGGCGGCTGGGTCGGGATATTGGTGATGGGCTCGGCCTGGCAAGTGGTGCCGATGCTGCAACTCACGCCCCCCTACCCGCCCCGGCTGACCCGCTGGCTGTGGCGGGCCATGCTGCTCGCCCTGCCGCTGGCCACGCTGCCACCGGGCCCCTGGAACCGCGCGGGACAATGGCTGGCAGCCCTGGCGCTGATCGCCTTTGCCGTCACCACGCTACGCCTGCAAGGCCAGAGAAAACGCAAACTGGCCGACGTGACCCTGGATTTCTGGCGTGTCGGCATGGTTTGCCTGATCGCCGCCGCGCTACTCGCGATTGGGCACTCGCTGCAGGCGCTGCCAGAGGCCGGGATCTTGCTTGCCGGACTGCTGTTTCTGATCGGCTTCGCGGTGTCGGTGGTCACCGGCATGCTCTACAAGATCGTGCCCTTTCTCGCCTGGTTCCACCTCCAGGCGCGGGCGGGTTTCAAACCGGGCCAGCCCAACATGCGCGATTACCTGCCGGAAGCGCGCGCGCGCGGCCAGTTCCGCTTGCACCTGGCCGCTCTCCTCTGCCTGCTGGCCGCGCCCTTCTTGCCCCCGCTCGCCCTCCCCGGCGGCCTTCTGCTGTCGGCTTCCGCCGCCTGGCTGGGCTGGAATCTGCGGCGGGCGGTACGCCTCTACCAACAGGCGGGCGCGGCAGTCAATTCCAATAGAGGTATGAGTCTGAGCTTCCGGTTTTGACCTTCGAATTTCGAATCAAAACGGCTGGCGCCTGTGGGGCTTGTG
>PFJX01000171.1 GCA_002784045.1 Hydrogenophilales bacterium CG_4_10_14_3_um_filter_63_21 | reverse complement strand
CTGTCTCCGAATGCCCGCCATCAGTCTTTTTCCTGACCGTTGGTCAGGCCTTCTCGACCGTCTGAAGCTGGCCGACAGGCGACCTACAAAAACGCCGCCTTCCGCATGCGCTTGCGACTGCAACCCGGCTGATAGCCGTCGTTCAGTAACACCAAGGCTGGCTTCGATGCGTCCGGCAGTTTGATCTGGAAATCGTGGCCATCGCAGGGGAGAAGGCCTCATTCGCCAACCTGATAATCGTCAGGCGACAGCGAGCATCAAATGTCCGAGTGGTTCAGCAGTGGGCATCACCTTGATTTCGATGTCGTAGCCGAGTCGATTCAAGCAGTCCATCAACTTGCGTTCGGATAGGTTGGCGAAGTCGCCACGCAGCATACCCGACACCTTCGGTTGTGAGATGCCCATGCGGCGGGCTGCCTCATCTTGGGTAAGGCCGAGCTTGCGTACAGCCTTGGTAATCTCAATCACTAAGCCGGACTTGATCTTGAGTTTGTCTGCGTCAGGTAGGCCGAGATCAGCAAAGACATTGCCGGACCCGATTTCGACCTCAATTCCATCAATGATTCGCTTTTCCATTTTGTAGCTCCTTCGCAAGCGCCTCAGCTACCTTCAGCCTGGCGCGGATGATGTCCATATCCTCTTTTGGCGTGGAGATGCCGCTCTTGCTCTTTTTCTGGAAGCAGTGCAGGACGAACACGGCATCCTCGAACTTCACGGTGTAGACAGCGCGGTACGTGCCGCTGATATGGTCTTCGACCACTTCCAGGACGCCGGCACCGCCGAAACCTTTCAGCACCTTCGCCGCGCCGTGCTGACCGCCGCGTTGCGCGAAGTCCAAGGCGTGACCGAAAAACTTCCGCACATCGGTAGGAAGGGCCATCAAGTCCTTCTTGCTGCCCCCGATCCAGATGAGCGGTTTTCCAAGCGTGATCATACAAATATCATACCAGAAATGGTATTAACACAAGCCCTATCTCGACAGCCTTCTCTGATCTAGTGGGGTCTTTATCGCCCGCTGCACTCGCTACTCCCTTTCGAAATCAACCGCGCCCGTGGGGGCGCACATCGAAAGGAGAGTAGTTATGAAAACCATCATCTTCGAAGGTGAAACCGGCTCCCCGGATTGTCCGGAATGGCACGCCTGGCGTCAGCAAGGAATCGGGGGCAGCGATGCCCCGGTGCTGGCGGGCGATGCCGGCATCGTCCAGAAAGCGAAATGGATGGACTCCATCCAGGCGCTCTGGGAGATGAAGACTGGCAAGCGCGGCCCCAAGCCGGCCAACCCAGCCATGATGCGGGGCCGCAAGTACGAGGAAGCCGCTCGCATCGCCTACGAGAAGTCCACCCGGAATCTGGTGAACTCCGCGTTTGGCGAGAACGACAAGTTGCCCTACGTGCGTGCGAGCTTTGATGGCCTGTCGTTCGATGGCAACCTGATCGTCGAGATCAAGGTTCCCGGAGACCGGACCATGCAAATGGTGCGGGAAGGCAACATCCCGGAGTATTACCTGCCCCAACTTGCCCACCAGGCTGTCGTCGCCTGGGGGGAACCTGGCCCGTCGTGGCAAGGCAACACCTGCCATTTCGTGGCCTACGTCCCGGAGACCGGTGAGCTTGTTCGCCTTGATGCAAGCATCCTGCGTCTGGCGGACATCGCCCATGGCCTGCTGGAGGCGGAGTCACGCTTCTGGGAGTTCGTGCGCCTGGATGTGCTCCCGTGCGGGGATGTCTGGCAGGGGGCCTCCGCCATCTGGTTGTCGGCTCATGCGGCGCTCGAAGCGGCCAAGGCCGCCGAAGAGCGTGCCAAGCTGCGCTTGGTCGAACTGCTCGGTGAATCCGAGAAGCGCGATGGCGCGGGTGTGCTGGTGTACCGCTCAACCCGTCTGGGTGCGGTGGACTACGAGCCGCTTCTACGTGAGTACGGCATCCCTCCTGAGCGGCTGGATGGTCTTCGCAAGAAGTCCTCGCAGGCCATCACGGTCAAATCCCTTGGGAGGGCCTGACCATGTGCCATGTGCCTGAACTGGGTGATTTGGTCCTGGCCTTGGAGTGCGTTCGTGAAACCGGAGGGACTTGGGATGCCGCGTGCATCCTGCATTGGTCGTTGGGCACCGATGCTGGTCGTTATCGTGAAACGCTGGACCGTATCGAACAGGGCAGGGCGTCCGTTCTGGATGCCGATCGCCTGGAGCTGGAGTTCGATTCACTGCTGCGGCAGCGGGCCAGGGACTACCGGCAGGAGGTCGAGCAGACGGTTTTCCCGCTCTCGTTCCGCTGGTTCTGGTTGGCGCCGTCACAGGAGGTGGCCGCCAGCTATGCCTGGTTCCAGGTATGGCTGTCGTCTTATGACGAGCTGGCTGCCTACAAGGCCGCCTGTCTTGTCCAGGATCATGCTTTGACGCACTGAGCTTCACCCCAACCCCGCCCGGTCTCTGACTGGGCGGGGTTTTTATCGTCCGCTGTTCTCGCTACTCCCTTCTGAAACCGAAGCGCCGGCATGGGATTTGTTCTCTTCGCCGGCTTCACCCAACTAGCCACCCGTGGGGGTGGCGTCCAGAAGGAGAGTTGTCATGGCTACCGCCAAAATCGCAAATCTGTTCAATGTTGCCGCACCGGAACAGGCTGTCGTGGAAACACGCGAGCCTGGGCTGTGTACTCCTGCCGCCGATCCGCATTACCAGTTCAATCTTCTGGTGCTGAAGAAGGTGATGATGTGGCTCTCGGAAAACGCCCCGGTGAAGAACCTCTTCATCCTGGGCGATGCCGGTACCGGCAAAACCTCCCTGATCCTCGAAGTCGCCGCCAGGCTGGGGATCGAGGTCTGGTCGATGTCCTGCTCCGGCAAGACGCGCTTCAACGATCTGGTGGGTACGCTCACCATCGCCGAATCCGGGGCAACCCGTTTCGTCGATGGACCGCTCGCGGCCGCCGCGCGCTCCGGTGGGGTGTTCCTCGCCAACGAGATCACCCGGATGGAAGCCGGCGAGCAGATGCGCCTGGTGGATGTGCTGGACGGTCGTGCCCGGCTCACCATCCCGGAAACGGGGGAAGTGGTCATCCCACATCCGAACTTCCGCGTGGCCGTTACCGGCAATAGCGGTGGTTTCGGCGATGACACGGGGGCCTATGCGGGTGAGCGCCGGGGTTCGCTGGCGTTCTTCGACCGCTTCATCAAACTCGCGCTTCCTGCGTTGGAGGAGGTCGATGAGGTGGGGCTGGTCATGCGCTATGCGCCCTCGTTGCGCGAGGACATCGTGCTGGGCATGGTTCGTCTGGCACGCGACATTCGCAAGGCGTTCGTGAGCAACGGCGGGGGGCTTCAGGTCACGCTGTCCACGCGATCCTTGATCGCCTGGGCTCGGCTGACCGAGGAGTACGCCCACTTCTCCGGTGTCGATCCCATCCGGGAAGCGCTGCACGACACGTTGCTCAACGGCGCGCCGTCTGACGATCGGTCAACGGTGCTGGAGTTGTTCGACAACTGGCTGAATGGGGGGCGGCCATGAACTCGATGCTGTCCAACCTTGATACGGCGGCTGTCTGCCGGGTGTTGATCCATCCCAACAACGGCGTCCCGAAAGTCTGGATTGCCGTGGCCAGCACGGCCAGGCAACCGCAGGCCTACCGGGTCTGGGGCAGCTTGAAACGTGGCAGCCTGCAAGGACGCGAATCGTCTTGGAACGAAATGGTGGCTGATGTGATTCCGGCAAAACGCGTAAAGGGCTACCGGGAAATATCGGGCCAGCCTCAGTGGTTCGAAGCCCAGCAACTTGTTGCGGCATACCGCGATGGCAAGCCTTTCCTGAGCTTCGAGGGCTACCAGTTGGGGCGGGAGGGGGATAACGTTGTTCCCGACCGCCACTTGCAAGTCGCGCTGTTCAGAACCACTCCTGGTGTTCTGGTATCGGATGGCGGCCTCTCGCAGGCCACCACTTCCGTTCCTCCGGCACGAGTCATGGGCAAGGACGAGATCCTCAAAGGTGTCTCCGCGTCCACAGGGCGACCCTACGCCTGGTAACCACCCACCCCGCCTGGCCTCTGGCCGGCGGGGTTTTTTATCGCTCACTGCACTTGCTGCTCCCTTCCGAAACCAACCGCGCCCTGGGGCGCTCATCGAAAGGAGTAGCAACATGACCAAGAAAGTGCAGGTGGTAATCAACCTTGGCACCGCGTTCAACCTGTCCGCCAGGCAGGTGGGTGAGCTGGTGTATCGGCTGATCAATGTTGGGATGGAAGACGCCCAACAGGTCATCGAGGGTGAGGAGGGAGATGTGGCCGGGGCTGAAATGGCTGCATCGCTCGACATCACGAGCATCGTCGCCTGTCCGGTCCATCCGGAAGACGGCGACAGCGACCAAGGCGTGCCGCTGAGTGCTACCGCGATGAACCGCTGTTTGGTGATCGTCTCGGGTGGGGTAGCCGATTATGTCCATGACGAGGGTGTGGAAGTGGAACTGTTCGACTGGGATAACTACCGGGCCGAGACAGCCGAAGGGCGCGCGGAGATGCATGTCCCAGCGCACTTCGTGGATCTGGCGCAGCCCGCGGGCGTTCCTGTTCAACGGTCAGCGTTGTCATAGATCGACCAAGGAGAGCTGGAAATGAAACACTCGTTGATTGACCACGACGCGATCGAGCAATGCGCGAAGGAGGCAGGTGTCGATGCCGATCTCTGCATGCGCCTGCTGGACATGACCCTCCAAGCGCACGATAGCCTTCAATCGCATGACAGCCTGAACACCCGAGAGGGGCGCAATGCCTACAAGGCCGGCATAGACCGGCTGATCACCGAGCATATGGGAGCAGGAACTCGCGGCCAATTCGAAAGGAGGGCCGTCATGAAAATCAAGTTCACCACCTGGCGCAGCTTGGTCGCGCAGTACGGCGACTACGAGGCCCGCCGCCGCCTTCGGTGGCTTCAGAGAGAATGGGCCTTTATCAAGGAGAAGCGCGATCCGTTCTCCTTGATCTACGATCTGGTGCATCTCTGGCCAGGGCGATCACCCACCGAGAACCGCAAGAAGTTTGCGGTTCCCATCCGTGGATTGCTACGCGAAATCCGAAGGCGCCGGGAACACACCAACGCACTGTGCGCACCGGGCATGTCCCTCCAAAGGCTGCCGTAAAGCAACACCCGACCCCGCCCGGTCTCTGACCTGGCGGGGTTTTTATCGCCTGCTGTTCTCGCTACTCCCTTCTGAAACCGAAGCGCCGGCATGGGCCTTGTCCCCCGCGCCGGCTTCACCCAAGCAGCCGCCCGTGGGGGCGGCTTCCAGAAGGAGAGTAGTCATGTTCTATGAACAGAAAGTAGACCGTCGCAGTCGCGAACTGATGGTGGAATTTTTGGCTGGCCACTACCGCTACAACACGATGAACTCGTGGATCCGTGGGAGCAGTTACGCGAACAGGGTCAAGATACGGCATCTTGGCCTGACCCACGAACAGGACAGCAAGGCGTATGACGTCCTGAACACCGACTACTGGGATGAGCTTCACTATGTCATTGACGACTTCACGTCGGCGATGGATGGGCGCTACACCATCGGTAGCAACGGGCGATCTGGCGGGTATCTGGTGCTGTACCGGGGTGAGTATTACGACCCTGGCTACAAGAGCCGGTGCCGAGCCTGCGGGCAACTGAATTACCAGCACATCAGCAATGACGTTGGCCAGTGCGGCCTTTGCGCGAAGATGGAGCGTGTCAACCTGGCGCATCCGTTCCGCTGGCATCGCACCACTGGTAGCGGCATCGATGGTGACCTGGATGCCAACGACCTCTCGGTGTGGTCGATGTCTCAACTTCGTGACAGGGTAGACCTGGTTTGCCGGTTCGACCGCGCATGCGATGAGATGCGGCAAAACTTCATCAACCTCATCGATGGCTGCATGGTGGTCACGGAGACGGTCATGGTCCCGAAAACCATCACGCGACTTTGCTGCTCAGCGCCCTTGTAACACGAACTCCGACCCCGCCCGGTCTCTGACCTGGCGGGGATTTTTAGGCTCAGTTCGCGTTAAGTGAGGATGCCCTCAGATACGGACGGCTGAAGCCAGCAGGGACGCGGGGTTGAGGCCGG
>PFJX01000042.1 GCA_002784045.1 Hydrogenophilales bacterium CG_4_10_14_3_um_filter_63_21 | reverse complement strand
GCAAACGCCAGCACCCATGCGGCCTCACGAGGGCCAAGGAGCGGTCAACTGAGCTTTCTAGGTTGAAGCATCTCACCGGCGCGATGCGAATCAAGGTGTTCAACCACGATGGGGTGATCATCTGGTCCGACGCACCTGAGTTAATTGGCATGACCATCGCCGCTGAAAAAAAGGAACTGGCGGCGACACTGTCGGAACAAGCGCACGCCGCCTACATCACCCCGGAGCATCGCGACTTCCTTCACGCCGAGAGGCTGCCTCGGGTGCCATTGATCGAGTTCTACGTGCCGTTTTCTTTGTCCCAGCCGGCTGCCACGAACCCTCCGGCCAGCGGTGTTTTATCGATCTACCTTTATCCCCGGGAGTTGAATAACACGATCTTGAATGGCCTATTTCTTCTGTGGCTGGTGACCGGGTTGAGTGGCTTGATCCTGTTTTTCTCGCTCTACAAACTGTTTCGCACGGTGTACTTCCGCCAACGCGAAGCCGAATCCCAATTCGCGAAGTTGAGCGCCGATCAAGGGCGCATCCTGCAGATCGAAAAACTCTCGGCCATGGGCCAGTTGGTGAGTGAAATCGCGCACCAGCTCAACAACCCGCTGGTCGGGGTGGTCAATCTGGCGCAACTGGCCGAGCGTGAGGCCGACGACCCACAACGGGTGCGCGAATTGCTGGGCGAAGTTCGCAAGGCGGGCGTCCATTGCCGCGGCTACGTGCAGCGCATGCTGGGATTTGCCAAGATCAGCCACTCGCAACCCCGCCCAACCGAGCTGAAGGCGCTGTTACGCGAAACCATCGCGTTCTTTCACCAGAGCGCGGGCAGGCAGCACGAAGTGGCGCTGGCAGCGCCGGAATGTGATGTGGTGCTTGAAATCGACCCGGTGCTGATGCGCCACGCCTTGTTCAACCTGATCCATAACGCGGCCCAGGCCGATCCTGGCGGGGTGGTAACTGTCTCGATAGAAGCCGAAGCGCATGGGAAAATACCAGGCTGGCGGCTGGCGGTGTCGGATCGCGGGCCCGGCATCAAGGCCGAGATCGTGGACAAGCTGTTCACCCCGTTTTTCAGCACCAAACTCGATGGCACCGGCCTCGGTCTGGCGGTCGCCCAGCATGTCGCGCTTCAGCACGGCGGCACGTTACGCGCCGAAAACCAGCCTGGCGGTGGGGCACGCTTCGTGCTCTGGCTACCGGCGCATAGGAGCACCTTGTGGTGACTAAGATTCTTCTCATTGACGACGACCCGTACACCCAAAACCTGGTCGCGGGCTTGTTGCGCGGCGGCTGCCGCGAACTGCAATGCGCACTGAATGTAGCCCAGGCGCGGCAGTTGTTTCGCGCCAGCGACTTCAACCTGGCGATCGTCGATCAACGCCTGCCGGACGGTAATGGCTTTGATCTGTTCGCTGACATGCGCCGCGAGCGCCCGCACCAGATGGCCATTCTCATCACCGGCTACGCCGAGGTGCGCGATGCGGTGCGCGCGGTGCGCGCGGGGCTGTTCGACTATCTGACCAAGCCGTTCGCGAACCTGGAAGAACTGGAGGCGGTGATCGACAAGGCCTTGGAGATGGATCGTGCCTACCGCGAGATCGCTACGCTGCAGGAAACGCTGAAAGCGCGCGCGGATATCCCGGCCCTGATTGGCCGCTCCGCCGTCATCGAAAAGTTGCTGCAAACGTTGCGGCAAGCTGCGCCACTGGATACCACCATTCTCATCGAGGGCGAGAGTGGTACCGGCAAGGAATTGTTCGCCCAACAGATTCATGCGCTAAGCCGCCGTGCCCAGGGGCCGATGCTGGAACTCAACTGTGGCGCGCTGTCCGAATCGCTCCTGGAAACTACCTTGTTCGGCTATGAAAAGGGCGCCTTCACCGGCGCGGGAAAGACCACCGCCGGGTATTTCGAGGAAGCCAATGGCGGCACCCTGTTGCTGGATGAAGTCACTGACATGAGCCCGAAGCTGCAAGCCAGCCTGTTGCGGGTGTTGCAAGAACACACCTTCGCCCGCCTCGGCAGCACGGTGCAGCGGCCGAGCGATTTCCGTTTGATCTGCGCCACCAACAAACCGCTGCAAGACGAGGTCCAGGCCGGTCATTTCCGCGCCGACCTCTACTACCGCATCAATGTTGTGAAGCTGCAGGTGCCGCCGTTACGCCAGCGCCCGGATGACATCATGCCGCTGGCGCTGTTCTTTCTCGATCACTTCATTCGCAAGTTCGGGAAGCAGGCAAGCGCCTTTTCGCCGCAAGCCATCGCGGCGCTGGAAATGGCCCCCTGGCACGGCAATGTGCGGGAATTGAAGCACGCCGTGGAGCGCGCCGTGGTCGTCAATGTGGGCGGCAAGGCGATCACCCCGGAAGACCTTGGCCTGCACAACCGCACTACCGCCACGAGCCTCCTCGCGCCCCGCGCGTGCTTGCCTTTGCGGGATGCGCGGGAACAGTTCGAGCGTGGCTATTTCACCGCGCTGCTCAAAACCGCTCCCGGAAACCTTTCCGAGGCGGCCCGTCTGGCGGGGATCTCCCGCCAGAGTCTTTATTCCAATCTGAACCGGCTTGGTGTTGTAACAGAACCCTGACACCTGTCATCTGGCAATGACAGGCTAACTCGGTGAGGCTAGCCAAGAAATTAATCAACTTACTGTTTTATATACATAAATAACAAAAATATCTGGATGGCACGATGTTTGCATAGAAATGAGCTGATGCAACGGCTGATTCACTGTCAGAGCAGCGATGCGGAACAGCAAATTCGCATAACCTGGGCCAGGCCGTGCACGCGTGGCAAGCCCGACGCCAATGGGCATGGGGTAGAACGAGAGTGGGTTTTTCGCGGTAATCGAATGACTATCCAGACTAGAGGATCATTGAAAATGGTATCGATGCAAAAATTCCTGGCGGCTTGTGCGGTTGCTGGCGGCCTGATCTGGGGCGGCGCGGCGGAAGCCGCCGACGCGCCCGCGTCACCAAGCAAAGTAACCCAGGCGTTGACGGGCGATGCCGTATGCACCGCCTGCCATAACGAATCCAGCCCCACCCCGGTGCTGGCGATTTATCAGACCAAACATGGCGTCAAGGGGGATCGCCGTACGCCGAGCTGCCAGTCGTGCCACGGCGAGAGCAAAGAACACCTTACGAATCAAAAGGCGCCTGATGTTGTTTTCAGAAAAGGGGCTTTTGCATCGAGTGAATCTAAAGTGCAGAGCGCGGCCTGCCTCTCCTGCCACGGTAAGGACGTCAACCGTACTCGCTGGGACGGCGGCGCTCACCAGGTCGGTGATGTGGCTTGTACCTCGTGCCACCAGGTTCATAGGGCGCACGACAAGGTGCGCAGCAAGAAGACGCAGGCGGAAGTCTGCTTCACCTGCCACAAGGACCAGCGCAGGGATAGCCGCAAGATTTCGCATCACCCAATCGGCGAAGGCAAGGTCGTTTGTTCCGATTGCCACAACCCGCATGGTTCGGCTGGTCCCAAGCTGCTGGCGAAAAACACGGTGACGGAAACCTGTTTCACCTGCCATGCCGAAAAGCGCGGCCCCTTCCTCTGGGAACATCAGCCGGTGACGGAAGATTGCACCAATTGCCATACACCGCACGGTTCGAACATCACGCCGCTGCTGAAGTCGCGCACGCCTTTCCTGTGCTCCGAGTGCCATGACGGTCCGCACCACAGCAAGGATCCGGCAGCCGGGAGCGTTGCCGGTACGCAGGGCGGCCTAACGGCGATACCAAGCGAAAACTATACCGGTCGGGCTTGCCTGAATTGCCACAGCATGGTTCATGGTTCGAACCATCCGGCCGGCGCGCTCCTGCATCGCTAATCTGAAGAATCGAGGATGAACACCATGAAAACTCGTAGCGAAAAAATGAACCTCAGCGCGATGAACCTCGCAGTGCAAGGCGCCCTGGCGGCGATGTGTGTCCTGTCGGCGATGGCTCAGGCGGCCGACGATGAGGTCACCGCCCTGACGCAACCCACCAACACGATCGAAATCGGTGTGGAGAATGTGTCGCGGACATCCGCCAAGTTCGGCGAATACACCGGCCTGAGAAAGTCCGGCGGTGAATTGATCGGCAATTTCAGCGTCAGTGGCGGCGACGCCTACAACGGTGGCACGCAACGCTGGGGCATCATCGGTACGGACCTGGGCACAACATCCCGCGCCCTCGGCGGCTCGATCAGCAACCAGGGCTTGTGGGACATCAGCATCGGCTATGACGAATTGCGCCACAGCATATCGGATACCTATCAAACGCCGCAGCAGGGCAGCATGGGGGGAAATAATTTCACTTTCCCGGCGACGTTTGGCACCTTCAACGCACAAGCCAATCCAAGCGCAAGGACACTTGATGCGAATCAGCTAGGCGCTTTCCATACCGAAGACGTAGGTACGACGCGCAAGAACACGTCTTTTGGCGCAGGCTTCAACTTCAATCCGCAACTGAGCATGAAGTTTGACTACAACCATCTGGATCAGTCAGGTGCCAAGCTTCAGGCGTTCGGAAACCAAGGGGGCGTGACTATTGCTTCGGGTATTGGGCGTGCCGAGGCAGTGGCAATCCTGATGAGCCCAACCAACTATAAGACGGACACCTTTAACCTGGCCCTCAACTGGGTCGGCGATAAAGGGCACCTGACGGGCGGCTACTATGGCTCAATCTTCCGTGATGGATATGACAGCCTGTCATGGGAGAACGCGATGTTACAAACTACTGGCTTCGTAGGCTGCCCTTCTGGGGGTGCCTGTACCTACCAAACGAACATGGCCAGCACGGCGCCGGACAACCAGTTTCACCAACTGAATCTATCTGGTGGCTATGCCTTTTCGCCGAGCACGAGGTTGGCCGGTGGATTGTCCTATGGTAGGAATACCCAGGACGATAGTTACGCTCCTGGTGCCGTGATGCAGGCGGGGATTGGCGTTTTGCCGCAGCCGTCACTGGATGGTCTAGTGAAAACCACCCACGCGGACTTGAAGCTGACCAACCAGACGACCAAGGATCTGGTGCTGAGTGCCGCGTACAAGTTCAACGAACGAGACAACCGTACCGCCTCGAATGTCTACGAGTACATTCACCTTGGTGGTTCCCCTGCAACCCATTCGTACGATGCAGTAAATACGCCTTACAGCAACAAGAAAACGCAGCTCGAGCTGGCGGGCGACTATCGCTTGGCCAAGGGACAAAGTCTCCGTCTGGCCTACGAGCGTGAAAACATCAAGCGCTGGTGCAACAATGTGGTGGGTGGCGCTCAATGCGTCGCCAGCCCTTCAAGTAGTGAAGACAAGCTAGGGCTTACCTACCGCGTAAAAGCAAGTGAAAACGTCAAACTCAATGCGGGCTACATTTACGAGAATCGCCGCGCGGATTTCGACCATGGTTTCTTTGCCAACATTGGCGATCCTCACAATACTGCTGCACGGAACGCAGTAAATGCGCCGGCAACAGTTAATGCTGGAGATCAACTGGGTTATCTTGCCTATCCGTACGCCTCACGCAAACAGGACATTCTGAAAGCTGGTGTCAATTGGCAGGCAAGTGAGAAACTGGATATTGGGCTGAATGGCCGCTATTCAAACGACAAGTACGATGCGGCACTGGGTGTCCAAGGAGGTGATACGTCGAGCGTCAATTTCGATGCCACCTATGCCTACAATGCCAACAGCACCGTCTCCGCATATGCAAGCTGGCAGAATTCACAGCGCGATCTACGTAACGGGCTCAATGGAACCGCTGTGCTTGCAGCAACCAGTATCTGGACCAACCAGCTCAAGGAAGACAGCAATGCCATCGGTTTGACCACCAAGCATACCGGGTTTATGGGCGGCAAGTTTGAATTGCTGGGCGATCTGTCCTACTCGCTGGATAAGTCACACTATTCGACCCAGGTTCCCTACCTGTCCAGTCCCGCCTGTACCGACCCAACTGTACTGAGCTGCGGCGACACGCCCGATATCAAGGCCAGGCTGCTGACGTTCAAACTCACCGGTACCTACAAGGAGTCAATTCCAATAGAGGTATGAGTCTGAGCTTCCGGTTTTGACCTTCGAATTTCGAATCAAAACGGCTGGCGCCTGTGGGGCTTGTG
>PFJX01000159.1 GCA_002784045.1 Hydrogenophilales bacterium CG_4_10_14_3_um_filter_63_21 | reverse complement strand
TCCTCCTTGCGGGCCCCGGCCCGCTGCGTCGTCGCGCCTTGCCAGATGGCTCGGAAACCGCACACTCGGGCGCGTTCAACTGAGGAATCTAGGTTTAACGTGAAACAAGCTCGCGCCTTCACTGTAGCGCCGGTTTCATCATCCGGGGTGGCCTCAATCCATGCCCGTTAGGGCCCGCCGGCTGTATTAAAGACGCCGGCATCCTTGCCGGCGCTACAGGTGCGCGCGGGAATGACGCTCAGGCCGCTTGCGCGTGAATGTGCGCGCCGATCCGCTTGATGCGGTTGTTATCGTCGACATAGACCAGCTTCGGCTCGAAGCTGGCCAGTTCGATTTCATTGAGGATGGCGTAAGTGGCGATGATCAGCACGTCGCCGACGGCGGCCTTGCGGGCGGCGGCGCCGTTTACCGAAATCATGCCGGAGCCGCGTTGGCCGCGGATGGCATAGGTGGCGAAGCGTTCGCCGTTGTTGACGTTGTAGATCTCGATCCGTTCGTACTCACGGATGTCAGCGGCTTCCAGCAGATTGTCGTCGATCGCGCAGGAGCCCTCGTATTCCAGCTCGGAGGCGGTAACGCGCGCGCGGTGCAGCTTGGATTTGAGCAGTGTGCGTTGCATGGCTGACAAGGCGATGTCGGATCGGGGCGCGATTATATTCCCTATTGCGTTGCAACAAAAAACCCACCCTGCCGGGTTTCAGGCCACGCGAACTTCGATGTTGTCGATCAGCCGCGTGGCGCCCAGGCGGGCGGCGGCGAGGATGACCAGATCGCGGGTCTCGGGCGCGGGGGCCAGCAGGTTGGCCTGGGCACGCACCGAGAAGTAATCCACCCGCCAACCATGCGCCGCAAGATCGTTGCTTGCCACCTGTTCGATGCCGGCGTAATCGCGTTCACCCGCGGCGATACGCGCCGCCACTTCGCGTAGCAGCCGAACCAGGCGCGGCGCTTCTTCCCGTTCCGCCGCCGAGAGGTAGCCATTGCGCGAGGACAGCGCCAGGCCATCCGCCGCGCGCGTGGTTTCCGCTTCAAGAACGCGGATCGGCAGGTTGAATTGGCGCACCAGGCCTTTCAGGATGAACAGTTGCTGGTAATCCTTCTTGCCGAAGATCGCCACTGCCGGCTGCACCATGTTGAACAGCTTCAGCACCACGGTGGCGACCCCGGAGAAATGGCCGGGCCGGAAGGCGCCGCACAACTCGGAGGCAATGGGGGGCTGCACCTGAAAGGTTTGCGGTTCCGGATACATCTCGTGCCCATCCGGGGCGAACACGAGGTCGCAGCCGGCGGCGTCGAGTTGCTCGCAATCGGCCGCCAGGGTGCGCGGGTAGCGCTGAAAATCCTCGCCCACGCCGAACTGGAGCGGGTTCACGAAAATGCTGGCGACCACCGGCCGGCCCAGCACCTTGATCTGCTCCACCAGCGCGATATGCCCGGCATGGAGGTTGCCCATCGTCGGCACGAACGCCGTTTCCCGCTGCCCGGCCAGGGCGGCGCGCAGTTCTGGGAGTGTGTGGAGGAGGTGCATGGGTGTCAAAAAACTCGTTGCTGTGATCCGGGTGGCATAGGGGCCGCGTGGCGCCTAATGCGCGGCATATTGTGGCAAACGCACTCAGGCATATTCAACAGGTTTGATTCGATGAAGGTGCCGAGCCTGCTCAGGCCATGAGACCAGATTTTGGCGAGTCCCCGCGTAGGTCCTGCCACTGCCTGTGTTGATGTTTCCATTCAGCCAGCCGACCAGTCGCTCCATCAGACCCTTCGCAAGAGGTTCATGCGGGTACAGGCCATGTGCTACGTTGATATGCCGCGCATCGCAGGTGTTGAGCGTGAATTGAGGTGGCCGGCGCGCCATATAGGTGCAGAGGATGGGTGCCGGCGCCTTGAGCCCCACCGACCACCATGCCAGATGCCGTTTGCTCCAGTAACCTGGCCACGATGTACACGGAAAAGCTCCCCAAGTTCGATAACGCCATCCGTGTTGGGAGCATTCGGACGAACGATGATCGACCAACGCGGCTCGGCGATTTCTCCCACGCGGAAGCAAGTAATTGCTGCTGTGGCCGCTATTCCAGGAAACGCCGCGACTGTTGGCTCCAGCACATGCAGTGCGATGCCGCCAAGTTCTTTGAGCAGGAGTCCGCGCAAGGCGGAGCCGTAATTCACGTCCATCCACTCTGCCGAAGTAATGAACGCACCCACATCGCCCTTCTTGGCAAGGAGGCAGGTTTGCAGGAAAAAATGCAGATGCAGGCCCGCCAGGGCGCTGGCCTTGATGCCAAAGTGAGCGAACCGCGATGCGTACCAGTCTTTCCAGGCCAGGGCGATTTCATGGTGGCGCACATAGGGTGGGTTGCCGATGAAGGCTGTCACGCCGACGTGGGGCGGCAAATTGATCTTGCGATAGTCATCGACCATCACCGTTACGCGTCCTGCCCAACCGCGCACGCTCAAGTTGGCGCGCAGCATCAGCGCGGCAAGTGGATCCATTTCAACGGCCTCAAGATGGGCATCTGGAAACATCTCTCCCGCTGCCAGAATGAAGCGGCCAGAGCCGGCGCCTGGATCGACGACACGGGTCGGAGTGCCTTGGCTGGCGAGCCAGGCCATCATTGAGCGCACGATGGGATGCGGCGTATAGACCGCCCCGGCGGCGCGTCGATCCTGGGCTGAACGAATCGTCGAGAAGGCATCGCCAAGCGGATCGCCCCCCGCAAGGATTTGGCTGCGCACGCCATCCACATCGCGCAAGTTGAGCGATACCGCCGGGCTTGTGCTAGCCAACTTGCATTCAGCGGCAGACAAACCGGCTTGCCAGCCCATCAAGGCCAAACACATCGCAATCAGGTCTTGTTCAGCCCACATGGTCTGGCTCGCCATTATTCTTCGGGCGTCGTTGAGTGGCGGTGGGAGCGGCAGGTCGAACAGGGAAGCTTGCGGGGCGTCCAGCATGGTCATCAGAAGCTGTGTTCCCGCCCGGGAAACTCGCCCCCCTTCACCGCGGCGACATAGCCGCTTACCGCGTTGGCGATATTCCAGGCACCTTCCATGAAGTCCTTGGCGAAGCGCGGCGGTTTTTCAGTGAGGCCAAGCAGATCGTTGAGCACCAATACCTGGCCATTGCAGTCGGGGCCGGCGCCGATGCCGATGCTGGGGATGCCGAGACGCTGGGTGGCTTCCCCGGCGAGCACGGCGGGAATGGATTCCAGCACCAGCATTTGCGCGCCGGCGTTTTCCAGGTCTTCCGCATCCTCGATCAGGCGAGCGGCGGCGCTACCCTCGCGCGCCTGGCTGCGGTAGCCGGTGGTGTTGACCGATTGCGGCAGCAGCCCGAGGTGGCCGCATACCGGGATGCCGCGTTGGACCAGGAAGCGCACGCTCTCGACCATCACCGCGCCGCCTTCCAGCTTGACCATGTTGGCGCCCACCGTGAGCAGTCTGGCGGCAGCCGCGAAGGCTTGTTGCGGGCTTTGCTGATAGGCGCCGAACGGCAGATCGGCGACGATGAAGGCGCGCCCGTTGGCGCCGCGCGCCACCGCTTCGGTGTGATAGGCCATCTGCTCCAGGGTGACGGCCAGGGTGGTGCCGTGGCCCTGCACGGTCATGCCGAGGGAATCGCCCACCAGCAGGATATCGACGCCGTTGTCGGTGAGCAGGCGGGCAAAGCTGGCGTCGTAGCAGGTGAGGGCGGCGAGCTTCTCGCCTTTCTCGACCCGGGCCATCAGTTGCGGCAGAAACATGATCACATTCCCTTATTGAAGAATTCGCCGTAGGCGCGCGCCGTTTCGGTCCGACTGCCAGCTTCAGGCGGCGTTCAGATCATCACGGGGCAGCCGGCGCGGCATCGCGCCGGTTGAGTTGGCCACTGAGTTGGCCACTATCACGGCCAGGCAGTCGGCAACACTGCCCTTGCCGGGAATGAGCTGCCCCGGGGCGATGTCGTGCATCGGCTGGAGCACGAAGGCGCGTTCGTACATGCGCGGATGCGGCAGGCTGAGGCCGGGTTCGTGCAGCACCAGGCCGTCGTAGAGCAACAAGTCGAGGTCGAGGGTGCGCGGCGCATTTTTGAAGTCGCGGCGGCGGCCGTGGCGCGCTTCGATTTCCAGCAGGGCTTCGAGCAGCGCGCGTGGCGCAAGGCGGGTGGTGATCAGTGCGACCGCGTTGACGAAATCGGGCTGCGCGGCATAACCCTCCGCTGCCGAGAGATACAGCGCGGAACGCGCGGTGAGGCGAGTATTTGGCAGGCGCGCCAGTTCGTCCAAGGCCTGCTCGACCTGCGCCGCCGGGTTGCCCAGATTGGCGCCCAGGGCGATGAATGCCCGCATTTCAGTCGCCTTCCGCGGGGCTGGCATTGGACGGTTTGCGCCGTTTGCGGCGCCGGCGCTGGGTGTCTGTGCTCTGCGCCGGCAGCAGCATTTCCGCGCGTTCGGCTTCGCCGGCATCCTGGAAGCGGCCCCACCAGTCCGCCAGTTCCTGGCTGGCATCGCCACTTTCGGCGCGGATCATAAGGAAATCGTAGGCGGCGGATAGACGCGGGTGGCTGAGCAGGCGAAACGGGCGGGCCCCGGCGCGCTGCTCGAAGCGGCTTTGCAATGACCAGATTTCCTTGATCATGCCGTCGAGGCGGCGCGGGAAGGCCAGCGCGCGGCGCTGCCGTTCCAAGGCGGTGTCCATCGCCTCGAACAGCGCGGATTGCTCGGGCAAGCCGCGCGTGCGGTTCTTCCGCAATTCCTCGCGCATGTCGAACCACAGCAGGCTGGCCAACATGAAGGCGGGCGAAGCGGAATGGCCCTGGCGAATACGCAAGTCGGTGTCGTGCAGGGCGCAGTGCAGGAATTTTTGCCGCGCCGGGTCATCCAGGAGGGCGTCCAGCATGGGCAACACGCCGTGGTGCAGGCCTTCCGCGCGCAATTGCTTCACCCCCCGCTCGGCGTGGCCGGAAAGCAGCAGCTTCATCATTTCGTCGAACAGGCGCGAAGGCGGGATGCGCGCCAGCATGGCGGCCAGTTCGGCGATCGGCGCGCGGGTGGCCGGGTCGATGTGGAATTCCAGCTTGGCCGCGAAGCGAGCCGCCCGCAGCATGCGCACCGGGTCTTCGCGGTAACGCTGGGCCGGGTCGCCGATCATGCGTAGCACCTTTTTCCGCGCGTCGGCGACGCCGCCATGCCATTCCCAGACTTCCTGTTTTTCCGGGTCGTAATACAGGGCGTTGATCGTGAAATCACGGCGAGCGGCGTCTTCTTCCTGTGAGCCAAAGACGTTGTCGCGCAGCAGCATTCCGTCGGCGGAGGTGACCCGGGCATCGTCTTCCTCGTCTTCCGCCAGTGGGGTTGCGGCGCGGAAGGTGGTGACTTCGATCAGGTCCGGGCCGCAATAGACGTGCACGATCTGGAACCGGCGGCCGATGACCCGCGAGCGGCGGAACAGGCGGCGGATTTCATCAGGGGTGGCATTGGTGGCGACGTCATAGTCTTTAGGCGTGCCGCCCAGCAGAAGATCGCGCACCGCGCCACCCACCACGAAGGCGGCATAGCCTTCGCGCGCCAGGGTATCGGTGACCTTGAGCGCGCAACTGTGGATTTGCTCGCGTCGGATGCCATGTTTGTCGAGCGGCAGAATGCGTGGCCCGGTGGCAGTTTTCTTTCCTAATACCTTGTTGATCAGGCGGCGGATCATCGGCGCCGGGTTCCTTTCAGAATGGTCGGTTACAGAAAGCGGCGAATTATCCTTGATTCCTCAGTTGAACGCGCCCGTGTGTGCGGCTGGCGTGCCGGCTGGCAAGGCGCAACGACGCGCATGGCCGTTCCCTGCAAGGATAAGCAGGGACTTGGCCGCCGTCTTTTGGCGGCTTAGTCCTTCGCTTAGTAGTTTCATCAGGCGCAACGCAGGCAGACGGCACGCCAGCCGTGCAATCGGGTGCGTAGCGGGTTCACCCAAATGGCGAGGCCTGGCAAAGGCCGCACGGCCTGCATTCATGAAGCGGTTCGAGGGCTGAGGAGCGGTCAACTGAGGAATTGGAGATTATATGCTGGCTTGCCCGAGAGGGGCTTGCAGGCTACATTACCGCGCGTTTTCGGGTGTTCAAGGAATCCTGTGTTAGCTCTCATCGAAGCTGCTGGCTGGCCCATCTGGCCGCTTATCATCGCCTCCATTCTGTCCCTGGCCATCATTTTCGAGCGTTTCTATACCCTGCGCCGTGTCACGGTGATCCCCCCGGGCTTGCTCGACCAAACGATCGACAATCTGCGCCGCCACGGCGCCAATCCCGATCTGCTGCGCGCGCTGGCCGAAGGCTCCGCCATGGGACGCATTCTGGCCGCCGGGGTACGCAACATCGGCGCTACCCGCGAGGTGATGAAGGAATCCCTGGAAGAAGCCGGGCGCGCCGTCGGCCATGATCTGGAACACTATCTTTCCACCCTCGGCACCATCGCCTCGGTGGCGCCGCTCATGGGGTTGTTCGGCACCGTGGTTGGCATGATCGAAATCTTCGGCTCGCAATCGCCCACGGGAGGCAACCCCGCGGTCCTCGCGCACGGCATCTCGGTGGCGCTCTACAACACCGCCCTCGGCCTGATCGTCGCCATCCCCAGCATGATCTTCTACCGCTTTTTCCGCAGCCGGGTGGATGCCCTGCTGGTGGACATGGAGCAGCAGGCGATCAAGCTGGTGGAGATCGTTCACGGCGAGCGCAAATGAACTTCTCGCCCGACCGCCGCCGCGACGCGCCGGAGATCAACCTGATTCCGTTGATTGACGTGCTGCTGGTGATCCTGATCTTCCTCATGGTGACCACCACCTATGCGCGTTTTTCCGAGTTGCAGATCAACCTGCCACAAGCCAAGGGCGACAGCGCCAAGGAAATGCCCGCGCAGATCACGGTGAATGTCGATGACCGCGGCAGTTATTCGGTCAACAGCACCGGTGTGGCCTATGCCGGAGTCGACTCGCTGGTGCGGGCGCTGAAAACGGCGGCGGGGCGGCAGCCCGACCCAGTCATCGTCATTTCCGCAGATGCCCAGGCCACCCATCAATCGGTGATCCGCGTGATGGATGCGGCGCGGCGCGCGGGTTACCCGCGGGTGACCTTCGTGACGCAAAGCCCCACCCAGGAGTGAACAAGCTGCTGGAAAGCTGCTGGTACAGCCACTGTCGCATCCGCTTCCTGCTGGTTCCTCTGAGCCTGATCTTCTTCCTGTTGGTCGCTTGCCGCCGCCTGGCCTATCGCGTTGGCCTGTTCCGAGTGCGGCGCCTGCCCGTGCCGGTCATCGTGGTGGGCAATCTCGGCGTCGGCGGCAGTGGCAAGACCCCGCTCACCTTGCGCATCGCGCAATGGCTGGCCGAACTCGGTTACCACCCCGGCATCATCAGCCGCGGTTATGGCGGACGTGCCCGCGCGGCCATGCCCGTGCGGGCGGACAGCGATCCCGCGCGGGTCGGCGATGAGCCGGTGCTCCTGGCGCGGCGCGCCGCCTGTCCGGTGTGGATCGGCCGCAAGCGGGTGGAGGCGGGACGGCAATTGCTGGCTTGCCACCCGGAAGTGGATGTCCTCGTCGCCGACGACGGTTTGCAGCATTACGCGCTCGATCGCGATATGGAAATTGTCGTGGTGGATGGCCTGCGCGGTTTTGGCAATGGTTGGTTGCTGCCGGCCGGTCCGCTACGCGAGCCGATCAAGCGCCTCGCCACGGTGGATGGGGTGGTGGTCAACGGCGGCAATCCCGCCGATTTCAACCTGCCGCCACCCCGCTTCGCCATGCGTCTTTCCGGGGCAACCTTCCGCAACCTGCGCGACCCCACGCAGACCACCGTCGCCGCGGATTTCGCCAAACGGCGGGTTCACGCACTGGCGGGCATCGGCCATCCACCCCGTTTCTTCGATCACCTGGCGGGCCTCGGGGTGAACGCCATCCCACACGCCTTCCCGGATCACTATGTCTACACGGCGAACGATCTGCCCGCCGGCACCTTGCTCATGACTGAGAAAGACGCCGTCAAATGTGCCGCCTTCGCCCCTCCGGATGCCTGGTTCCTGGCGGTTGACGCCATCCTTCCGCCAGGACTAAAAACCCTCATCGACCACACTCTGAAGGCCCGCCATGGACCCCAAACTGCTTGAAATCCTCGTCTGCCCCCTGTGCAAAGGCCCGCTGGTTTACCAGAAGGACCGGAACGAAAACGAATTGATTTGCAAGGCGGATCGCCTCGCCTTTCCTATCCGCGACGGCATCCCGGTTATGTTGGAAGAAGAAGCGCGGCGCCTGGCCGCGACTGAAGAAATCACCTGAGTTCCAATGGCCACGCGCTTTCCCCTGCAATCCTTGCTGGATCATTCCCGGCACCGCTGGCACGCGGCGGAGCGCCTGTTGCTTATGCTTAAGCGCAAGGAAGAAGCCGCGCGCCAGCGGCGGGATGAACTGCAAGGCTACAAACGCGACTATGAACAGCGCCTCACCGGGGAAGCCGGTTCGCGCGGCATGGCAATCCACCTCCTGCGCGATTACCACACCTTCCTTGGCAAACTCGAAGTTGCCATCCGCCACCAGGAAGACGAAGTCGCCCAGGCGACCGCGCGTTGGCAAGGCGCGCATGACAACTGGCTGGCCCTGCGCCAGAAGGTGAAAGCCTACGAAGCTCTGGCCGAACGCCACCGCGACCAGGAACGCCAGCGCGAGGAAAAACGCGACCAACGCGTGACCGACGAACAGGCCGCGCGCCGTCATGTGCCTTAGCAGCCTGTCGGACTTTGGAATCGTCGGCTGCAAACCGACCGCGGCGGTCCATTTTTCACCGGCTTTTTGCCCCATGGCTGGGCTATGCGGCGGCAAATCCGGCAAAAACTGGCCTCGCTCGGGCCGTTTCTCGTTTTTCGACGACCAAAGTCCGACAGGCTGCTAGGTGAAGCTCTGAGGCGCCGGCGAAAGCGCGAGTGCTGGCGTTGTTTGCTCACCCTCGGAGCCGCTGATAAAGCCCCTACCTTTCGCTATCCGGGCGGGTAGGGGGGGATTCAAGTTTGACCCGATTACTCGGGTATTGCATACTTTCAAGACTTATTCGTCCTGAATCGCTTCATGTTCAATCATCTGCGGGAAGACATACGCGTCGTATTCGACCGGGATCCGGCGGCACGCACCTTTTTCGAGGTGCTCACCACTTATCCTGGCCTGCACGCGATTCTCTGGCACCGCCTGTCGCATCGGCTGTGGAACGCCGGATTCAAGTGGCTGGCGCGCGTGTCCAGCCATCTGGCGCGCTGCTTCACCGGGATCGAGATTCATCCGGGCGCTTGCATCGGCCGCCGCGTGTTCATTGACCACGGCATGGGCGTAGTGGTGGGCGAGACTGCCATCGTCGGCGATGACTGCACGCTGTATCACGGCGTCACCCTGGGCGGCACCTCGTGGAACAAGGGCAAGCGCCACCCCACGCTTGAAGCCGGGGTCATTGTCGGCGCCGGCGCCAAGATTCTCGGTCCCATCACCCTGGGCGCGGGCGCCAAGGTGGGTTCGAACGCGGTGGTGGTCAAGGATGTGCCGGCCGGGGCTACGGCGATTGGCATTCCGGCGCGCATCCTCGATTCCGAACAGGACAAGATGCGCGAGGAAGCCGCCAAGAAGCTGGGCTTCTCCGCCTATGCGGTATCCAGCGACATGAACGACCCGGTGGTGAAGGCCATCCACGGCCTGGTGGGCCACTCCGCGCTGACCGACCAGCGCATCGAGTGGATCATCGCCGAATTGAAACGCCTGGGGGGAGGCGCCGAGGATGAAAAAGAAGGCGGTAAAACCGATGATCATTTCGATCCAGCCTACCTGAACAAAATTGTCGATTAACTCTCTATATAATACTTGACCAAAATAATCGGGATTAGTAGAGTGTTGGCGTCTTCCATCAAACATCGAGGTTCACCATGCGCTTGACCACCAAAGGACGTTTCGCGGTAACCGCGATGATTGACCTGGGGCTGCGGCACCAGCGTGGCCCCATTACCCTGGCGGGTATCAGCGAGCGCCAGCGCATTTCCCTGTCATACCTGGAACAGTTGTTCGGGCGCCTGCGCCGCCAGGGTATTGTCGACAGTGTGCGTGGCCCCGGTGGCGGCTATACCCTGGCCAGGCCGATGGGTGAAATCTCGGTGGCGGCGATCATCCGTGCCGTGGATGAGCCGATCGACGCCACCCAGTGCGGTGGCCTGGGCAATTGCCACGATGACCGCGAATGCATGACCCACGAGTTGTGGACGAGCTTGAACACGCGTATCTACGACTACCTGGACTCGGTATCGCTGGGAGATCTGGTCACCAAGCAATTGGCAAAACAGGCGGAAGAAGATGCGGCCCCGCGCAAGGAAACCCGCCGGGTGATCGGCTCGGCGGAAATCAAGGCCGCATTTTGACGACCGGCGACACACGCTAGACGGAGCATGATTGATATGGTCAAAACCCCCATTTACCTCGACTACTCGGCGACCACGCCGGTGGACCCGCGCGTGGCCGCGAAGATGATGCCCTACCTCACCGAGGTGTTCGGCAACCCGGCCTCACGCTCCCACGTGTTCGGCTGGGATGCCGGCGATGCGGTGGAAGAGGCGCGCGGCCACGTTGCGGCACTGGTGAACGCCGACCCCAAGGAAATCGTCTGGACTTCTGGCGCCACCGAGTCCGACAACCTCGCCATCAAGGGCGCGGCGCATTTCTACCAGGGCAAGGGCCGCCATCTGATCACGGTGAGGACCGAGCACAAGGCGGTGCTGGATACCTGTCGTGAGCTGGAACGCGAAGGCTATGAAGTCACCTACCTGGGAGTGCGGCCCAATGGCCTGATCGACCTGGAAGAACTCAAGGCCGCGATCCGCCCCGATACCATCCTGGTTTCGGTGATGTTCGTGAACAACGAGATCGGCGTCATCCAGGACATTCCGGCCATCGCTGAGCTGTGCCGTGCCAGGGGCATCCTGTTCCATGTCGATGCGGCACAGGCGACTGGCAAGGTGGAAATCGACCTGTCCAAACTGAAGGTCGACCTCATGTCCTTTTCCGCGCACAAGACCTACGGACCGAAAGGGATCGGGGCGCTGTATGTGCGGCGCAAACCGCGCGTGCGCCTGGAAGCGCAGATGCACGGTGGGGGCCATGAGCGGGGCATGCGTTCTGGCACCCTGGCCACCCACCAGATCGTCGGCATGGGCGAAGCCTTCCGCCTCGCCCGGTTGGAAATGGGCGCGGAAACCGAGCGCATCCGGTTCTTGCGCGACAAGCTCTGGAAAGGCTTGCAGGACCTCGAGGAGGTCCACCTGAACGGCGATTTCGAACGCCGCATCGCCGGCAACCTCAACGTCAGCTTCAACTTCGTCGAGGGCGAGAGCCTGATCATGGCGATCAAGGATCTGGCCGTATCGAGCGGTTCCGCCTGCACCTCGGCCAGCCTGGAACCGTCCTATGTGCTCAAGGCGCTGGGGCGCAACGACGAACTGGCGCACAGTTCCATCCGCTTTACCATCGGCCGCTTCACCACCGAAGCGGAGATCGACTACACCATCAAGCTGTTGCACGAAAAGATCGGCAAGCTGCGCGAAATGTCGCCGCTGTGGGAGATGTACAAAGACGGTATCGACCTCAATACGGTGCAATGGGCTGCCCACTGAAGATAGACAGGTAAGGAGAAAAAAATGGCATACAGCGAACAAGTTCTCGACCACTACGAAAACCCCCGCAACGTCGGCGGCTTCGACAAGAATGAGGGGGGGGTCGGCACCGGCATGGTGGGCGCGCCAGCCTGCGGCGACGTGATGAAGTTGCAGATCAAGGTGAACGATCAGGGCATCATCGAGGATGCCAAGTTCAAGACCTATGGCTGCGGCTCGGCGATCGCCTCCTCGTCCCTGGTGACCGAATGGGTCAAGGGCAAGACCCTGGACGAGGCGATGAACCTCAGGAATACCCAGATCGCCGAGGAACTGGCCTTGCCGCCAGTGAAGATCCACTGCTCCATTCTGGCGGAAGACGCCATCAAGGCGGCGGTGGCGGATTACAAACAGAAGCATGGCAACATGGCCGGCAGCGAGGAGTACACCGCCTGCAATCCGCCGGTTGCCTCCTGAGGAGTTGACCATGGCTGTCACCCTCTCTGAACGCGCCGCCACCCACATCAAGAATTTTCTGGCCAAACGCGGCTCCGGGCTGGGCCTCAAGCTTGGCGTGCGTACCTCCGGTTGCTCCGGCATGGCCTACAAGCTGGAATTCGTCGATAGCGAAGACCCGGAAGACAGCAAGTTCGAGTGCCACGGCGTCACCCTTTATGTCGACCCCAAGAGCTTGTCCTACCTGGAAGGCACGGAACTGGATTTCGTGCGCGAAGGGCTGAATGAAGGCTTCAAGTTCAACAACCCCAACGTCAAGTCGCAGTGCGGCTGTGGCGAATCGTTCAACGTGTAGCGCCGGCGCCGCGCCGGCATTTCATGCTCGACTTCTCCCGCAACCATTTCGAACTGCTCGGCCTGCCCGTCTCCTACGCGCTGGATTCCGCGCGCCTGGATCAGGCCTATCGCGACCTCCAGGCGGAAGTTCATCCGGACAAGTTCGCCCATGCCTTCGATGCCGAGCAGCGGCTGTCCATGCAGTGGGCAACCCGGGTGAACGAGGCTTATCAGACGCTGCGCCACCCCTTCGATCGCGCCAACTATCTGCTGCAATTACAGGGCATCCACGCGATGGATGCGAATAACACGTCCATGCCGATGGATTTTCTGGTGCGGCAGATGGCATGGCGCGAGCAACTGGAAGCCGCGAAAGCCGCGCAAGACGCCGCGGCGCTGGATCGCCTGGAGAAGACCTTGAATACCGAAGTGCGCGAATTCCAGGCGTTGTTGGCGGAAGAAATCGACCAGCAGCGGAATTACCCCCTGGCCGCCGATACCCTGCGCAAACTGCGCTTCACCGACAAGTTGCTGGCCGATGTCGGCGCCGCCTACGAGGAATTGGGGTGAGGGGTGAGGCATAAGGGGGCGCGTCGTCTTACCCCTTACGCCTCACTTCTTACGCCTCACGAAACATGGCTCTCCTGCAAATCTCCGAACCAGGCCTTTCCACCGCGCCACACCAGCACCGGCTGGCGGTGGGTATCGATCTGGGCACCACCAATTCCCTGGTTGCCACGGTGCGCAACGGCGTCGCCGTGGTGCTCAACGATGCCCACGGCCACGGCCTGTTGCCCTCGGTGGTGCGTTATCTGAAGAATGGGGTGACCCAGGTTGGCCATGGCGCCCAGCGCCAAGCCGCGGAAGACCCCTACAACACGATCATCTCGGCCAAGCGTTTCATGGGGCGCGGCATCAAGGACATCCCGGACCTGGCTACCATGCCCTATCAGTTCATCAATGCGCCGGGCATGGTGCAGATCAAAACGGTCGCCGGGGTGAAAAGCCCGGTCGAAATCTCCGCCGAAATCCTCAAAGTGTTGAGGGCGCGCGCCGAGGCCAGCCTGGGTGGCGAACTGGTCGGCGCGGTCATCACCGTGCCGGCCTATTTCGACGACGCGCAGCGCCAGGCCACCAAGGATGCCGCGCGCCTGGCCGGGCTCAACGTGCTGCGCTTGCTCAACGAACCCACCGCCGCCGCCATCGCCTACGGCCTCGACAATGCCGCCGAAGGCCTTTACGCGGTGTACGACCTGGGTGGCGGCACCTTCGATATTTCCATTCTCAAACTCACCCGTGGCGTCTTCGAAGTGCTCGCCACCAACGGCGATTCCGCCCTCGGCGGCGATGACTTTGACCGCCGCATCTACTGCTGGATCCTCGAACAGGCCAAGGTCCACACCCTTGACGACCGTGACAAGACCTTGCTGATGGCCCGTGCCCGCGAGGCCAAGGAAACCCTCTCCGAGCATCCCTCGGCGCACATCACCGTGGTGCTTTCCACCGGCGAAGTGGTCAACCTCAACCTGAGTGAAGAGACCTTCAACGAAATGACCGCCAGCCTGGTCAACAAGACCCTGCTGCCTTGCCGCAAGGCATTGCGCGACGCCGGGCTGACCGTGGAAGAAGTGAAGGGCGTGGTGATGGTTGGCGGCTCCACCCGCATTCCGCGCGTCTTGGCTGCGGTGGGCGAATTCTTCGGCGAGGGTGGCAAATGCTCGCCGCTCACCAACCTTGATCCGGACAAGGTCGTGGCCCTGGGCGCGGCGATCCAGGCCAACGTTCTGGCCGGCAACAAGGGTGGCGACGATTGGCTGCTGCTCGACGTGGTGCCGCTGTCGCTCGGCCTGGAGACCATGGGCGGCCTCACGGAAAAAATCATCCCGCGCAACGCCACCCTGCCCACCGCCCGCGCCCAGGAGTTCACCACTTACAAGGACGGCCAGACCGCCATGAGCATCCATGTGGTGCAGGGCGAGCGTGAACTGGTCGCCGACTGCCGCTCGCTGGCGCGCTTCGAATTGCGCGGCATCCCCCCCATGGTGGCCGGGGCGGCGCGTATCCGCGTGACTTTCCAGGTCGATGCCGATGGCCTGCTCTCGGCCAGCGCGCGGGAATTGGGCACCGGGGTAGAGGCCCATATCGCCGTGAAGCCCTCTTACGGTCTGACCGACGACGAAGTTGCGCGCATGCTGCAAGACTCCTACGCCCACGCCCACGACGACATGGCCGCGCGCAACCTGGCAGAAGCCCAGGTGGACGGCCACCGCCTGATCGATGCGACCGAGGCCGCCCTCAGGGAAAACGGCGCTGTGCTGCTCAATGATGATGAACGTGCTCGGGTTGGAAAATTGCTGGCCGCCCTCAAACTTGCCCTGGACGGAGAAGATCTCGCCGCCGTTAAACGCGCCACCGAAGCGCTCAACCAGGGCACGGTAGAATTCGCCGCCCGGCGCATGGATTCAAGCGTCAAACACGCGCTCACCGGGCAGCGCCTGGATGCGCTGGAAATCTGAACCGAGCCCCGCCATGCCTCAATTGATTGTCCTTCCCCACGTCGAACTCTGCCCGGACGGCGCCGTCCTTTCCGCCCAGAAAGGCGTCTCCCTCTGCGATACCCTGCTGGAAAACGGCATTGAGATCGAACATGCCTGCGAGAAATCCTGCGCCTGCACCACCTGCCATGTCATTGTGCGTGAAGGCTTCGCCAGCCTTTCCGAAGCCACGGAGATGGAAGAGGATCTGCTCGACCGCGCCTGGGGTCTGGAGCCTACCTCACGCCTGTCTTGCCAGGCGCTGATGGGCAAGGAGGACGTGGTGGTGGAAATCCCGAAATACACCATCAACATGGTGAAAGAAGGGCATTGAAATGAGGCTACGCAAATGAAATGGACTGACACCCTGGACGTCGCCATCGCCCTGGCCGAACATCACCCGGACGTGGACCCGCGCTACGTGCGCTTTACCGACCTGCATCGCTGGGTCATGGAACTGGAAGACTTTTCGGACGACCCCAATCGTTCCGGGGAGAAGATTCTGGAAGCCATTCAAATGGCGTGGATCGAGGAAATAGATTGAAAACCTTGTTGCTTGCCCTGGCCTGTGCTTTGCCGTCCTTCGCCAGCGATGCCGCCGACCGCCTCAGCTTCAAAGGCGTCGAACTCGGCTCTCCCCTCGCTCGCGTCGCCAGTGACCCGCGCCATGACTGCCGCGCGGTCAACACGCCGATCGGCGACACCATTTGCAGCCTGCGCCCGCGCGAGGTGGAAACCATCGCCGGCGCGCCCGTCGCCTCGCTGTTCTACTACTACGACAGCGGGGTTTTGACCGGCATCCAGATCACCCTCGCGGCCAAGGACTTTCAGCGTGTGGTGGATGCCTTGGGCGGCAAATATGGTCCCGGAAAACTGAGCGTCGAGAAGGTCAAGAATCTCAACGGCAAAGAGTTCGAAGACCGTACTTACCACTGGCAACGTCCGGATGGCAGCGTGCGGGCGCAACGTTATGCCGGTCGCGTCGACAAATCGATGATCCGCTATAGCGATGACCAGGCCGTCCGCCGGGTACAAGCGCGCCGTACCGCCGCAAAAGACCCGCGCAAGGATTTGTAGGCTACGAACTGGGTCGCCGCAAAGGCCGGAACAGCCGTCCATCCTCATGCAGAAAGCGGGTGAAAAACTCGAACAACACCAATCGCGTGGTCTGCACGTAGACCACCAGGCCTTCCAGCACCAGGCTGAACAGATTACCCACCAGCAGCACCAGCGCCACCGCCAGGGGATGTTCGACCCCGCTTGCCAGCGCCATGATCGCCAGCGACAGGGCCGCATGGCCGAGGGCGAAGGCGCCGACGCGCACGAACGACAAGGTATTCATCGCCAGTTCGAAGGAAGAAAGAAGCAACTGTCCCAAGGCGCCAGGCAGGGCTCGCGGGTTGCGTTCGATCACCAGCGTTCCCACGAAATACTGAAGCAAGGCCAGCCCCGCCAGCCAGAACGCCGCCGGCGCGAACAGCCCCAGGAGCAGGGCGGCATACAGCAGCAGCAGCGCGCCATCCAGCCAGACCCAGGTGCGCAGTTCGCCTCGCCAGGCCGCCGCCAGGCCGGAGAAGACCAGGCCCAGCAACATCAGCAGCACGCCGAATAGCACGGGAACGGCCAACACCACCAATGGGTTATCCAGCGGCTTCAGCCAGAGGGCCGGGATCAGCTCGTCGAAGCCAAAGACCTCTCCGAACAACAGCCCGAAGACCATGGCCGAAATGCCGCAGGGAATGAGAAAACGGAACTGCGGCCAGCGCTGCCAGAAGATCGCCGCGAACAGTGCCAGCATCAGTCCGTGGCCGACATCCGGAAACATGTAGCCGAACAGCAGCGGCACCAGCACCGCCAGCAGGCCGCTCGGGTCTACCTCGGCGCCGCCGGGGATGCCCCACATGCGCAACAGCGGCTGGAACGGGCGTGCCCACCAGGCATTCAGCAGGGCCACCGGCGCGACGGCCGCAGCGGGCGGGTTGGGAAACCGCACCATCGCCTCGATGCCGGCCGCATGCAAAGCCTGGCTCAGACCTTGTGGGTCGACGCTGGTGGTCCAACCGGTGACGTGGCAAAGCTTGCGTTCGCCCAGCGTGCGTGCCGCATGCTCTAGATACCAGCGCAGGGTTTCCGCATTGGCGCGCGCGGCGGCCATCTCGGCATCCTTTTTCAGCGCTTGCAGTTTTGCTTCCTGTTGCGCGATCGCGCGCGCCCCCTTCGCCAGTTGCGCCAGCAACAGCCATTTTTGCCGCATCGGGCCGCCGCTGAGCCAGACCGGAATCCCTACCTGCTCGCAATCCGCTGCCAGCACCAGGCGGCTGATTAGTTCGCGTTGTTCGGGAGCGCCGATGAAATAGAGGAACTCATGTTCCGCGCCATGCGCGATCCGCTCCACCACCCCTTGCAGTTCCGGCGCCAGGGTGCGGCCATGTGGGCAGGCGAACAGGCATTTGCAGAGAAAGCGGGTTTCCCGGAACACCCCTTCCAGATCAAACCCCGCCGGGCGCATCGCCTCCAGACATTCCGCCAGTAGCAACAGATGCGCATGTTCGGCGCGCAGTTGCGCCAGATGCTCGCGCACGAAATCGACCTGCGCGCTCCAGATACGAAGCCGGTGCAGAGCCTGGTTGGCGATATGCGCGGAATCACCGAACAGCGCGGTGGGATGGGCTATCCCGGCGGGCAGGTCCACCTCGTGTTCCGCCGCCAGCGCCGTGAAGCGATCCAGGAAGAAGCGCAGCCGCTCCAGGTCTGGCATTTCCTCCTGGCGCGGGTCCAGTTCCAGTTGCACCACCCCGGTATCTGCCAGCACGCTGGTGGCGCGCACGGTCTGATCGCGTGGCACATACGTCTCGAACCATTTCGCCTGGGCAGGCCTCAGCGCCATTTCGCATCCCTTGGAGCCTGTCGGAATTGAAGGGAAATCGACTGCAAATCCGTCTGGACGGTCCATTTTTCGCCGCTTTCTTGGGCAATAGTTCGACTATTGCCCGGCGAAAGCGTCAAAAACTGTCCTCGCCCAGCCGAATTTTCGCTTCGATTTTTCAAGTCCGACAGGCTCCTCGAAAACCCCGCGACCAAGGGATAGTTCCGCAGGTTATCGGGTGCTAGTTCGAGGGGGATGGACGCCTCAGCAGGCCAGCCCATGTAGCCCGCACAGATAGCGCTTCACCAGCGCCAGTGCAATCCACAGCCAGAACAACAGGAAGAAAGTCAGCATCGGTACATGGGCGTCGAGGATGAAGCGTGGCGTGATAAAACGCACCACTTTGATCACGGGCCCGGTGATGATTTCCAGAATCTTGTAGAACAGATTGGCGTGGCGTTGCTTCCCCGCCAGTAAAGCCAGCACACCCTGGCCGATCAGGGCAAATCCGGCCACTTCTACCAGCGCGCGTGCCGCGCTGGCCAAGAGAAGATCGAGTTGCATGAAATTCATCAAAGAGCAGGTAACGAGGGGGATTCTAGCTTGCCCCTTGGCGCTGGCATCGCGAAAATCCGGGCCGCCCTCATTGCCCAAACCGACATGAACTTCGACCTATTCCGCTTCACCCTCCGTGCCGTGATCTTCGACTGGCTGCGTCAACCTGAACGCGCCCTGAATGCCTATGCCGACGCTTTCCGCGCCAACCCGATGGACGTCCGCGCCGCCCGTGGCATCGCCTGGATCCATGCCCAGAAGCAGCGCTGGCCCGCCGCGGCGGAATGGTTCGACAAGGCGCTGGCGTTGCAGCCTGGCCATGCCGACACCTGGTTCAACCTGGCTTACGTGCGCGAGCAGAGTGGCAATCTGGCGGCCGCGCGGGACGCCTTCCGGCGCGCCAGCGAACTCAATCCGAAACACGATCGCGCCTGGTATGGCTTAGGGCTGGCCTACGCCCAGCAAGGCGAGCACGCGGCCGCCGCCGAGGCGTTGCAACACGCCGCCGAACTTCAGCCCATGAACGGCATCGCCTGGTATGCGCTGGGTATGGCGCGCCATCACAACCACCAACCTGAAGCCGTGGAAACCGTTATCCGCCACCTCGCATTGAACGAACCGCAAACCGCGCGCCGCTTGATTCTGGATGCGGAACGCGCCGATCTGGCGGATCTGGTGGAGATGCCGTAACGGCTGTCGGCTAATCCAGGCACAAATGAAAAGGCCCGTTTCCACGGGCCTTTTCATTTGTGCCGCCCCAAGCAGGGGGCAGCGTGGACGCGGGGCTTACGCCGCGTTGGTGTTGATGTCCCCGGTCAGGCTGGGGTAGCGCACATGGTCGACCAGCGCCTGCACTTCCTTGCTTGGCGCCGGGGAAACCAGGGAGCCGACGATCACGCCGAGGAAGCCGGCGGACATGCCGAAGATGCCGGCGGAGATGGGCTTGATGTCGAACCACAGCGGCGCGTTGACGCCGAAGAAGTCGTAGGTCATGTACATGTAGTACATGCACAAGCCGAGACCGGCCAGCATGCCGATGACCGCGCCCAGGTGGTTGGCCCGCTTCCAGAACACGCCGAGCACCAGCGCCGGGAAGAAGGCCGAGGCCGCCAGGGAGAACGCGGCGCCCACCAGGAACAGGATGTCGCCCGGTTTCAGCGAGGTCACGTAGGCGGCCAGCACCGCGACCACCAGGAGCAACGCCTTGGAAACCGAGAGGCGACGCAGGGTGGAGGCGCTGGGGTCGATCATCTTGTAGTAGACGTCGTGCGACAGCGCGTTGGCGATGGTGAGCAGCAAGCCGTCCGCCGTGGACAGCGCCGCGGCCAGGCCGCCGGCCGCCACCAGACCCGAGATCACATAGGGCAGGCCGGCGATTTCCGGCGTCGCCAACACGATCAGGTCGCCGCCGATCGTGATTTCGGCAAGCTGGATCAGCCCATCCTTGTTCATATCGACGATCTTCATCAGCGTCGCGTCCACCGCCTGCCAGTTGCTGACCCACGCGGGCAGCGCCGCGAATGAGGAGCCGACCAGGTGATGGTAGACCTCGTACTTGGCCAGCACCGCCAGGGCGGGGGCGGTGAAATACAGCAGGAAGATGAAGAACAGCGACCAGAACACCGATTTGCGCGCGTCACGCACCGAGGGGGTGGTGTAGTAGCGCATCAGGATGTGCGGCAGCGAGGCGGTACCCACCATCAGGCACAGCACCAGGGCGATGAAGTTGTTGCGCTTGCTGTTGGAGGCTTTCTCGTCCTCGGCTTTCGCCTTGGCGATTTCCTCCGGCGTGGCCGCCGGGTTTTCCTTCAACAGCTTCTTCTCGGCACCCTTGCCGGAGAATGGCTCGGCGTGGGCGGCAATCGGACCGGACTTGGCCTTGGCGCCCTTTTCGGCCTTGACCCATTTGGCCTTGAGCGCCGCCACATTGGCGGGGAACGCCTTCAAGTCCTCCTCGGCGGTGGTGATCTTCTTGGCATCGGGTTCCGGCGCGGCCTTCAGTTCATCGAGCTTGGCCTGCACAAGGGCCTTCTGTTCCGCGAGAAAGGCGGCGCCATTACCGGAGGTGACCGCTTCGTTCAAGGCCTTGAGCTTGCCGCCCCACTCGGCGGCCTTCTCCTTGTGGAGGGCGCGCACGGAGGCTTCGGCGGCGCCCAGCACCGTGGTCGGGTCGTTCAGCTCCTTCTCCTTGGCGGTGACACCTTGCAGGGCCTGGCCATAGGCGATCTGCGGGATCGGGTTGCCGGTGATGTTCACTGACAGCCAGACCACCGGGATCATGTAGGCAAAGATCAAGATGATGTACTGCGCCACCTGGGTCCAGGTCACCGCGCGCATGCCACCCAGGAACGAGCAGACCAGGATACCGGCGAGGCCGGCATAAACCCCGACGCCGAACGACAGACCGGTGAAGCGGCTGGTGATGATGCCGACCCCGTAGATCTGCGCGATCACATAGGTGAAGGAACAGATGATGGCCGCGACCACGCCAATCGTTCGGGGTAGGTTGCCGCCATAGCGGGCGCCGAGGAAATCGGGAATGGTGAACTGGCCGAACTTGCGCAAGTAGGGCGCCAGGAACAGCGCCACCAGCACATAGCCGCCGGTCCAACCCATCACGAACGCCAGCCCGTCATAGCCGGTCAGGTACAGCGTGCCGGCCATCCCGATGAACGACGCGGCCGACATCCAGTCGGCACCGGTGGCCATGCCGTTGAACAGGGCGGGTACCCTGCGGCCGGCGACGTAGTACTCCGACACGTCGGCGGTTTTCGACATGATGCCGATGCCGGCATAGAGGGCGATGGTGGCGGCCAGGAAGACGTAGCCGATGATCCTCGGCGGCAGTCCCATCTGCTCCAGGATGGCCAGGATGATGACAAAGGAGACGAAGCCACCGGTGTAGAACAGGTAGTACTTCTTCAGTTGCTGGAAGAAGGCGGCATTGGAAGATAAAGCGGTTGCCATTTCAGTTCTCCCCTTCGTGGACGCCATACTCCAGATCGAGCTGGTTCATCCGCCGGGCGTAGTACCAGATGACGAGTACGTAGATGATCAAAGAACCCTGGGCGCCCATGTAGAAGGCGAAGGGGAAGCCCATGATGACGATGTCGTTGAGTTCGCGGGCGAACCAGATGACCACAAAGGTCACCACGAACCAGATGCCGAGCAGGATTGCGGTCAACCGCAAGTTCCTGCGCCAGTACTCACGGTGCTTGTCCGTCAGTTGCATAGTGCTCTCCATAACAAAAAGTTGAAGTGGGTTGCACTGTCTGGGAAGCGTGCCGAAGCACACCCTCCTCCCCCAGAACCCCGCGCAGACAGCCACGCCAGGCCGCCGGAGTATAGAACGAAAGTTAGGGGATTCAGAACACGGTGATCTGAATAACCAGTTGATTAGAAAGTGCTTATTGTGCAGCGCACAAAATAGGGGCGCGGTCAGCCCGACCAGCTCACCCAACGCTGTGCCTTTTCCAGGTCTTGCAGATCGCGGTAGCTGGCGGAGCGTTTGCCCTCCGCCAGGGGCAGGGCGCAGAGCAGCAACTGGGCCGTGGCCAGGGCATCAGCCAGGGCGCTGTGGCGGGCGAAATTGCCGATCCTGAAGTGGCCGGACCAGTCGTCCAGGGCGCGGTAGCGGCGGGCGTATTCGGGCATCAGGCCAGGCATCACGTAAGCCAGGTCGAGCCAGGGATGTTTGAACTCGAAGCCCAGGTATTCCCGCATCGCCCGCTTGATCATGGTCTGGTCGAAGGTGACATGGAATGCCACCAGGGGCGATTTGCCCAGGAAGTCCAGGAAACGCAACAGCGCCTCCACCGGTTCCACGCCATCACGCTGCGCTTCGCCACCGATGCCGTGAATCAGGATGTTGTCCTTGCTGCTGGCCTTGTTCTGGCGCAGCACGATTTCGAAGCTCTCGGCCAGGGTCACACGGCCGCCCTCCACCACGCAGGCGCCGATGGCAATGAGGCGGTCGCGCACCAGGTCCAGGCCGGTGGTTTCCACGTCCACCACGACATAACGCGCGCTGCCGAAACCGATGCCGAGATCGCTGCCGACACCTTGTATCCAGGCATCACGGCGACCCGCCAACGGTGGATCGAGCTTGGGTCCGGAGCGGAAAAAACGGGTTAGCCAGTTCATGGTTTGAGTGTCGCCGAGAAGTCGTTGTGCCAGGGAGCGATGATGCCGCAACCTGGCCCACGGTAAAACAAACCGTGCTTATCCGGTTGTCACAGACACCCACTAGATGTAGTGGTCCATGGCTTTGCGGCGTAGAGCTCAGCATAGGTCGGGGCTCTGACGTCGC
>PFJX01000014.1 GCA_002784045.1 Hydrogenophilales bacterium CG_4_10_14_3_um_filter_63_21 | reverse complement strand
CTGTGGCACCTGCGCAGCCTGTGCTTCACCGAGAAACCGGATTTCCTGATCGGCAACAGCTACGGCAAGTACATCCAGCGCGACACCCTGCACCTGGGCAAGCAGTTTGAGGTGCCGCTGATCCGGCTGGGCTTCCCGATCTTCGACCGCCACCACCTGCACCGCATGACCACCCTGGGTTACGAGGGCGCCATGTACATGCTCACCACCCTGGTGAACGCGGTGCTGGAACGTCTGGACGAAGAGACCCGCGGCATGGGGACGACGGACTACAACCACGACCTGGTTCGTTGACGCCCTTCTCCCTCTCCCTCTGGGAGAGGGCCGGGGTGAGGGGAAAGGAAGTAGTTATGGCCAACATCATGATTCGGCGCAGCGACAAGGGCGATTACGTGTTCTATCTGCCCAAGCGCGACCTCGAAGACAGCATCGTCTCGATGCAGTTCGACACCCCGGAAAAGTGGGGCGGCGAGATCAGGCTGAACAACGGCGGCGCCTATTTCATCGAGCCCCAGACCGCCCCCGAACGACTGCCCTACTCGGTGCGCGCCAAGCGCCTCGACGCGGCGGAATAAGCAGCGGAATACACGAAAGGAAACCATCATGGCACTTCAAATCATTGCCGAACTCTGCACCGCTTGCGCGGATTGCGAAGCGGACTGCCCGACAGCCTCCATCCGGAGAAAGAAAGGCGTCTACATCATCAACCCGGACACCTGCACCGAATGCGAGGGCGATTACGACAAGCCCAAATGCGTGTCGCTGTGTCCGATCGACAACTGCATCATCCCGCTGGCGGCATGACTCTCCTTTCCCGCAAGCGGGGGAAAGGGCATCGCGCTGATTGACCGTCTCTCCCTCTCCCTCTCCCTTGGGAGAGGGAGAGGGAGAAAACCAAGGAGCCACCATGACCACCATCACCAAAGCCGCCGCGTTCCGCATCACCCTTGCCGCCAAGGCGTTGGCCGAGGTCAATTTGTCGGCGTTCACCGTTAAGCTGGCCGAGAAGCTTGGTCTGCCGGTCACCGAGGAAAAGCTTGCCAGCCTCACCGTGGCCGATCTGAAACTGATCCTGGGCGGCGAGGAAAGCGTGGAGTCGGATATCGATGGCGCCAGCCTGAAAATAGCCGTGCGCTTCCTCTGGGGGGAGAACGGAGATCACTCCTCCGTCCCGAAACCCGAGCCCTACGTCGACGGCGAAATGCCCGGCAGCCTGCGCGTCGCCGTCGCCTCAAACACCGCCGACAATCTCGATGGCCATTTCGGCTCCGCGCCGCGTTTCCTGGTCTATCAGGTCGGCAAAGACAGCATCAAGCTGATCGACGTGCGCCCGACGCTGCTGGCCGACGACGCCGAAGACAAGAACGTCGCCCGCTCTGAATTGATCAACGACTGCCAGCTCGTCTACGTGCAATCCATCGGCGGCCCGGCCGCCGCCAAGGTGGTGCGCGCCAACGTGCATCCGATCAAGTTCCCGATCCCCGCCCCGGCAAGGGTCGCCCTCGCTCGCCTGCAAACCACGCTACAAACGCCGCCGCCCTGGCTGGCGCGGATTATGGGTGTCAAGGCCAAATCACTGGCGCAGTTCGAGTACAGCGAAGAAGCGGAAGAGGCCTGAACGCCATGCCCGCTGTTGCCATCGATGCCGACCTCCTGGCCGCTGTCGCCACCCGCGCCGCCGAGCTGGAACTCAGTGAGGCCAGCATCACGCATCTGCGCCAGGAATGGCCCGGCGTCCACTTCACCTTCTGCGGCGAGGACGACGTCCCCGCCCGCCTGAACCCCTTCCGCGTGGGACAGCGCTTCAACCTCTATCTGGTCAACAACGCGGATCACTGCGTCGCCTTCACCAGCGATCTTGAAATCGCCACCGGCATCGTGCTGGCGACGGTTTCGGAAGACTGAGGAGAGACTCGACACATGGCCCATTTTTTTGGCTACCGTTATGTCGCAATGGGTCATAACGGATTAAATTCGCCGCCACCGACTGCCCGGAGCCCACGATGAACTTGACCCTTGATCCCTTAAAACTGGCGCAATCCCCCACTTCGCGCGGCCGCCGCTGGGACCACCTGGAATTGCTCGAACGCATCGACGCCTCCGGCTCGATCTCGGCCGCCGCCAATGGCATGGGCATGAGCTACAAGGCCGCCTGGCAGGCGGTGGAGGCGATGAACAACCTGTCCGAAGAACCCTTGGCGGAACGCCAGCCAGGCGGCAAGCACGGCGGCGGCACCACCCTGACCCAATATGGCCGCCGCGTGGTGGCCGCCTACCGCCGTCTGGAGAAGGAACGGGAACGCGTGCTCGCCAACCTGGGCCGGATCATGGACGACTTCGACCAGTACTACCGCATGATCAGGAGATTTGATATGCAAACCAGCGCCCGCAACCAGTTCCTCGGCAAAGTCAAAAGCGTCAAGCTCGGCGCCGTCAACGCCGAGGTCATCCTCGACATCGGCGGCGGCGACTCGCTCGCCACCATCATCACCAATGACAGCGTCGAACACCTCGCGCTCGAACCCGGCATGGAGGCCTACGCGCTGGTGAAAGCGCCGTGGGTCATCCTGACCACCGACGACAGCCTGAAAACCAGCGCCCGCAATCGCCTCTGCGGCACCGTCGTGCGCTGCCAGGAAGGCGCGGTGAATGGCGAGGTCATCCTCGAACTGCCTGGCGGTAAGACCGTCACCGCCATCATCACCCACTCCAGCATCGAATCGCTCGGTCTCAAAGTCGGTGTGCGCGCCTGTGCGCTGATCAAGGCCTCGCACATCATCCTGGCCGTTTCTGCCTGAAAACTGCCTGCACGCTTTCCCATCACGCAAGGAGTCTTGAAATGCAACCGACCCGTCTGTTCGTTCCGCTGTTCGCCCTGCTGTGCGCGTTTTCCGTCCGCGCCGCTGAAGTCAGCGTCGCCGTGGCCGCCAACTTCACTGCGCCGATGAAGGCCATCGCCGCCGAATTCGCCAAGGACACCGGCCATCAGGCCAAGCTGGCCTTCGGCGCCACCGGCAAGTTCTACGCCCAAATCAAGAACGGCGCGCCGTTCCAGATGCTGCTTTCAGCCGACGACGAAACGCCGGCCAAGTTGATACAAGAGGGAATGGCCGTGGCAGACAGCCGCTACACCTACGCCATCGGCACGCTGGTGCTGTGGTCGGCACAGCCCGGCTACGTCGATGCCAAGGGCGAGGTGCTGAAAAAGGGCCGGTTCAATAAAATCGCTCTGGCTAATTCCAAGCTCGCCCCCTACGGCAAAGCGGCGGTCGAAGTGCTGTCCGGCATGGGCCTGATCAATGCCGTTGCGCCCAAGTTCGTGCAGGGAGAGAACATCTCCCAGACCTTCCAGTTCGCCAGCACCGGTAACGCCGAACTGGGCTTCGTGGCGCTGTCGCAGGTGATGAAAAACGGCAAGATCGCCAGCGGTTCAGCCTGGATCGTGCCGAGCAAATTACACTCGCCGATCCGCCAGGACGCGGTGATTCTTGCCGCCGGCAAGGGCAACGCCGCAGCCGAAGCGCTGATGAAGTATTTGCAGGGCGACAAGGCACGAGCCATCGTCAAGTCCTACGGTTACGACATCTGAACTGGAAGTATTCATGGGTTTTGCCGACGCCGACCTCGCCGCCATCTGGCTGACCCTGCGCCTTGCGGGCGTCACCACGGCACTTTTGCTGCTGACCGGTACCCCGATCGCCTGGTGGCTGGCGCGCACCCGGTCGGGGTGGAAGGGGCCGGTTGGCGCGGTGGTTGCCTTGCCCATCGTGCTGCCGCCGACGGTCATTGGTTTTTACCTGCTGCTGGCGATGGGCCCGCACGGGCCGGTCGGGCAGCTCACCCAATCGCTTGGGCTGGGCACGCTGCCGTTTACCTTCTGGGGCCTGGTAGTGGCGTCGGTGTTCTATTCCATGCCGTTCGTGGTACAGCCCATCCAGAATGCCATCGAAGCCTTGGGCGAGCGCCCGTTGGAGGTCGCCGCCACATTACGCGCCAGTCCTTGGGACTGCTTCTGGAGCGTGGTCTTGCCGCAGGCCCGGCCTGGTTTTCTCACAGCCGGCATTCTTGGCTTCGCCCATACCGTCGGCGAGTTCGGCGTGGTGTTGATGATCGGCGGCAACATCCCCGGCGTTACCCGCGTCGTTTCGGTGCAGATCTACGACCACGTCGAAGCGTTGGAATACGCCGAGGCCCACTGGCTCGCGGCAGCGATGGTGATCTTCTCCTTCCTGGTACTGCTGGCGCTGTACACGCTGAACCCGACCGGGAGGCGGAAATGAGCCACATCCACGCCCGTTTCAAACTCGACTGGCCCGGCTTTTCGCTTGATGTCGATCTCGACCTGCCAGCTCGCGGCGTCACCGCGTTGTTCGGCCACTCCGGTTCCGGCAAGACCACGCTGTTGCGCTGCATCGCAGGGTTGGAACGTGCGCCCGGCGGGTATGTGGCCATCGACGGCGAGGTCTGGCAGGACGCCGACCGTTTCCTGCCGACGCATCAACGGCCGCTCGGTTATGTGTTCCAGGAAGCCAGCTTGTTCCAGCATCTCTCCGCGCGCGGCAATCTGGAATACGGTAGAAAACGCGCCAAAGGGGTGATGGGCCGCGCCGCCCTCGACCATGTCATCGAACTGCTCGGCATCGGCGCGCTGCTGGAGCGCCGCCCGGATCAACTCTCAGGCGGCGAGCGTCAGCGCGTCGCCATCGCCCGCGCCCTGGCGGTCAAGCCCCGCCTGTTGCTGATGGACGAACCGCTGGCCGCGCTCGACCTGGCGCGTAAGCAGGAAATCCTGCCCTATCTGGAACGTCTGCACGACGAGCTGGAAATCCCCATCCTCTACGTCAGCCACAGCCCGGACGAAGTAGCGCGACTGGCCGACCATATCGTGGTCATGCAAGCGGGCCGCTCCGTCGCCAGCGGGCCGCTGGTCGAAACCCTGGCGCGGCTCGATCTGCCGATCCGGCTGGGGGAGGATGCCGGTGTGGTGCTCGATGCAGTCGTAGAGGAACGAGATACGCAATGGCAGTTGGCGCGGGCGGCGTTTGCCAGCAATGCCGATGCCAGCGTCTGGGTGCGCGATGGCGGTCACGCAATCGGCCATCGCGTCCGCGTGCGTATCCTCGCGCGCGACGTCAGCCTGGCGCTGACCCGCCACAGCGGCACCAGCATTCAGAACATCCTGCCCGGCGTCGTGGCGGAACTGGCCGACGACACGCATCCGGCGCTGGCGCTGGTACGAATCAATGTCGGCGGCGCGGCGCTGGTGGCCCGCCTGACCCGGCGTTCGGCGCATGACCTGGGCCTGACGCCGGGCTCGATCATCTATGCCCAGATCAAGGCGGTAGCGTTGATCGGCTGATGCGTTTGTCGTGATTGCGACAAAAACCCGCGCCGCCTTGTAAGAACCTCTCATCGACTTCCGTTAGCTTCCAACAAATCAATGCGTTATCGCCGTTCATGGGTGGCACGGCGGTTGCTGTATCGAAGCAGGATCACGCCGGGCCTCCCCCGGCCACACGGAACAGGAGCCATGCAGAACTTGATCCCACGCCGAACCTTGATGGGTAGCCCGGATGCAACGGAGTCGTTGGCGCGTAGCGCTTACGAATCCGGCGTCCCCCTTGCCGGGGAAAAGAAGTGGAATCCGGGAAACGTCAATCCCGGTTTGCCCAACATAGACGAGGTGTCGAGTCATGCCTGAGCAGGGCCGCCGCCTCAATCTGCATCTGGTCGAACTCGACGCCGCGCCGCCCGATTGCAGCACCTGCCCGCACCGCGACACCGTGCTGGCGGCGGCGCGTTGCGTGCCGGGCAATACTTGTCTGGCCGCACATAGCGGACGCCAGATCGACCGCTTCCTGCGGCGCAATCCCGAGTACGCAGGGGCCTGCCTGAGTGATGCCTTCTGGGAGCGGCGCGCGATCGCGGTTCGTTATGTACCGCTGGAGCGCGTCTCCGCGCTGGCGCATGACCCCGACGAAGTAGTGCGGCGCGCGGTGGCGATTCGCCTGCCAGCCGACGGCCTTGCCGTGCTGCGCCATGACCCGGACCGCGAAGTGCGTATCACCGTCGCTGCGCGCCTGCCCGTCGAGCAACTCGAAAAAATGATGGGCGACCCGGATTACCGGGTTCGCCAGCATGTTGCGGAACGTCTGCCGCACGGCCGCCTGCCGCGCATGGTCGAGGATCCCGACCGTGAAGTGCGCAAAGCGGTGGCGCGCCGCCTGCCGGCCTTCGCGCTGAAACGGATGGCCACCGACGCAGAAGCCGAGGTGCGGCGCATCGTCGCCTCGCGTCTGTTTCCGGAGGATGCCGCCGTGCTGCTAACTGATCCGGACTGGCTGGTGCGCCTGGAAGCGGCGCGCCGCGCGCCGCTGGAAGCCATCGCGGATCTGGTGGATGACCCTGAAGCGGATGTGCAGGCGCTGGTGCGTGGTCGCCTGGAAGAATTTTTGAAACAAGAGGAATCGCCATGAATAGCTGTGTCCCCGACGAATCCACCGTGCAACGGCTGATCGCCGAGATCGAGGCCAGCACGCCGCGCCCACACCACGCTAGCCTGCTGGCCATCACCGCCCGTCTGATCCCGGAATGCCCATGCCGTTTCGCGCTGACCCGCGGCGGCTGGTATCGCAGCGGCGGCCTTATCCGCGATGACGGTGAACGGGTGGCCGACAAGCTGGAAGACTGGGTAGCGCGGGAGCTGGCCGCATGCGGCGACGACTTGGGTGAATTCATGAATCGCCATGCCGACCTCACCGCCACCCGCCATAACGGCCGTACCCACTACTTCGTCGCTGCCTACGGCGCCGCCCCGGCACAGTTCCTGCAAATGGAAGTGGAAGAAATGCAGGAAGTGCTCGACCGCCGCCTCTGGAATTTTGCCGCGCCCCCAAACGACGCACAGGAACTGGCCGAGCCCTCTAAACCCGCCTGTGTGCCAGCACAAGCGGTGGGCGCGCCCTATTACCATTTCCGCCGCCTCACCGACATGCTCCAGGTGACAGACCGCCCGCACAGCTCAACCAGTAGCGTGCCAGCGCTCATCCGCTTCATGCGGGAGTGGGCCGCCAGCCGGTCGGGTACGCATTTCAGCGAGCACTGGATCGTCGCCCTGCGTGAGCATCGCGACCGCTACAACAACGTGGTGCTGTCCGCGACACCGGTTTCCCGGCATGCGCGCGAACTCAAATCGTTCCACTGGGACACCGCGTTGCGCGGTCTCGACGCCGCCCGCCAATTGCAGGCCTTCGACCGTGCCGCAGGATATCCCGGCGCTTGGTACTTCCACCTGGTCGCCGGCGGGCTGACCCCGCGCGAGATGGCTTTCGCGGTGTTGCAGGACATCGAATTTGGCTACAGCTACCTGGGTGACGTGGAAACCGCGCTGTTGTATGGCTGGCGGCGGAACCCCTATTTGGTCTGAACGCCCCTACGCCAAACATCAGCTTCAATCGAAATCATCTACTCGCGATTTGATTCGTAGGGTGCGCCGTGCGCACCCTTATTCGTAAATCGGTGCGCACGGCGCACCCTACCGCCTAATGAACAATCTCGGTTCATCGCGGATACGACATCCGTCCGTCAGATTTGCGACAAGGCGGTCATGGCGCCCAATAAAAACAATCGCTTAACGCTGGCACAGCACTTGCAACGCCTGCATTACCGCCAACCGGAAGCCGCGCCATGCAAGCCAAACAAATTGCCGAACTACTCAACGAACCGGCCTGCGCCCACAACGCCAAATCGAAATCCGGCTGCGCCCGGCCCAAGCCCGGCGCCACAGCCGGCGGCTGCGCCTTCGACGGCGCCCAGATCGCCCTGCTGCCCATCGCCGATGTCGCCCACATCGTGCATGGCCCGATCGCCTGCTCCGGTTCCTCCTGGGACAACCGTGGCACCCGCTCATCCGGGCCGGCCCTGTACAAGATCGGTATGACCACCGACCTGACCGAGCAAGACGTGATCATGGGCCGCGGCGAGAAGCGCCTGTTCCACGCGATCAAGCAGGCCATCGACA
>PFJX01000148.1 GCA_002784045.1 Hydrogenophilales bacterium CG_4_10_14_3_um_filter_63_21 | reverse complement strand
GGTAGGGGGGCTTTCGCCTGAAAATCGAAAAATTCGGCAATCTGGTTACGAGGCGGAACAACCGCAGATTTATGCAACATGCGGGCTAGGTGCCGGGGATCGTGATGGCGGCAGGTTGGGGTCGCGGGAACCATAAACCCGTCCGGGTTCGCCGTTACGACCGTGGTTGCGCTTCCGGGAAAAAAACCGGCGCTACTTCCCGCCAAACACCCTTTTCGCCACATCTTTGTAGTGCTTGACGAAATGCACACTCAAGCCGGCTTTCACATAATCGGGCAGGCGCTCGTAGTCGGGCTGGTTGGCGTGCGGCAAGAGCAATTCGGTGAGCCCTGCCCGCTTCGCGGCGATGACTTTCTCGCGGATGCCGCCGACCGGCAGCACCTGGCCGGTCAGCGTCAATTCGCCGGTCATGGCCAGGGGACGGGTGATCTTTTCGTTCTTCGCCAGGGACAACAGCGCGGTGGCCATGGTGATGCCGGCGCTGGGGCCATCTTTCGGGGTGGCGCCTTCCGGCACATGCAGGTGGACGAAGGCTTCGTCGAAGAATTTGGGATCGGCCTGGAAGCCCTTGAGATGGCTGGAGATATAGCTGTAGGCGATCTCGGCGGATTCCTTCATCACCTCGCCCAGCTTGCCGGTGAGCTTGAAGCCGCGATTGAGGGTGTGCACCCGGGTCGCTTCGATGGTCAGCGTGGCGCCGCCCAGCGCGGTCCAGGCCAGGCCGGTGACCACGCCGATGCCGGTCATGGGTTTTTCCGGCAGATAGGGCGGGTCGGTGAGAAAGGTTTCCAGGTTGGCGGCGGTGACGTGCAACTTTTCCGCTTCGCCGTGCACGATCTTGACCACGCCCTTGCGCGCCACCTTGCCCAGATTCATTTCCAGTTGCCGCACCCCGGCTTCCCGCGCATAGCCTTCAATGATATGGCGGATGGCGGCTTCGGTCAGGGTGACCTGGCCGCGTTTCAGGCCGGTCTTCTTCAATTGCCTGGGCCAGAGGTGGTGGCGGGCGATGGCCACCTTCTCCTCCAGCAGATAGCCGGACAGGCGGATCACTTCCATGCGGTCGAGCAGCGGCGCCGGAATGGTGTCCATCTGATTGGCGGTGCAGATGAACAGTACCTTGGAAAGGTCGAAGCGCACGTCCAGGTAGTGGTCGAGGAATTCCACGTTCTGCTCGGGATCGAGCACTTCCAGCAGCGCGGAAGCCGGGTCGCCTTGATAGGAGGCGCCGATCTTGTCGACCTCGTCGAGCATGATCACCGGGTTCTGCGATTCCACTTCCTTGATCGCCTGGACGAACTTGCCCGGCATGGCGCCGATGTAGGTGCGGCGGTGGCCCTTGATCTCGGCCTCGTCTCGCATGCCGCCTACCGAGAAGCGGTAGAACTTGCGCCCCAGGGTGCGCGCCACGGAACGGCCGATGGAGGTCTTGCCCACTCCTGGCGGCCCAACCAGCAGCAGGATGGAGCCCGCCACTTCGCCCTTCAGCGCGCCCACTGCAAGAAATTCGATGATGCGTTCCTTGACGTCATCGAGGCCGTCATGGTCTTGATCGAGAATCTTGCGCGCGCGGGTGAGGTCGATCTTGTCCTTGGTGTACTTGCCCCAGGGCAGATTGGTCAGCCAGTCCAGGTAATTGCGGGTGACGGTGTACTCCGGCGAGCCATGCTCCAGGCCGGAGAGTTTGTCCATTTCCTCGCCGATTTTTTTTGCGGCGTGGGCGGGGAGCTTCAGTTTCTTGATGCGGCCCTGGTACAGGTCGAGGTCGACGGTGCGGTCATCCTTGGCAATGCCGAGTTCTTTCTGGATGGCCTTGAGCTGTTCGCGCAGGAAGAATTCGCGCTGCTGCTGGGTCATCTTTTCCTCGACCTTCTCCTGAATCTTGCTTTGCAGCCTGGCGACTTCCAGCTCTTTCTTGATCAGCAGAAGCACCTTCTGCATCCGCTTGCGCAGATTCAGCGCTTCCAGCACTTCCTGGAGCTTTTCCTTGGGCGCGGTGGTCAGGCTGGCGGCAAGGTCGGCCAACTGGGAAGGTTCATTGGGCGAGAAGCGGTTGAGAAAAAACTTCAACTCTTCCGAATACAAGGGGTTGAGCGGAAGCAACTCTTTGATCGCATTGATGATCGCCAGGGCATAGGCCTTGATCTCCTCGCCATTGGCGCCCTGCCGCGCTTCCGGCGGGTATTCCACACGGGCGTAATACGGCGCCTTGCCCGACAACCACTCGACGACACGAAAGCGGGTAATACCCTCGGCGATGAACTGAATCTTGCCGTCCGAGCGCATCGGGTGATGCATGCGCACCAGGGTTCCGGTGCCGTAGAAATCCTCGGGCCGCGCATCGTCGGAAACCTCACCATGCACCAGCACCAGGCCAACCAGATGATGGCCGGCATCGCCGATTTTCTTCACCGTCTCCATCCACGGCCCCTCGTTCATGATCAAGGGCAGGGTCTGCGCGGGATAGAACGGTTTTTCCGTAAGCGGCAGGATGTAGAGGCTCGCCGGCAGCGTCTGCGCCGGCAGATTGGGCGTGGCGGGGGTAGGCAACCCCTCGGCGCCGCCCTCCTCACCCGGTGTGATCAGTTCGCCTTCGATGGTCTGGTTTTGGTCGGTCATTCCGTGGTTGCGCGATGCACTGTGTCAATACAGTGCGGTTGTCATGGCTGATCAGCCAGTTTCAAGAGGTTGCTACAGCAGCCCCTCTCTCGATACCCCGTGGCGCCGCAGGATCCGGCGCAGGGTTTGCAGCGCCTCAACCTGAATCTGGCGCACCCGCTCGCGAGTGACGCCGAGTTGTCCAGCCAACTGTTCCAGGGTGGAAACGTCCTGGTTGTTGAGGCCGAAGCGGCATTCGATCACCCAGCGTTGTTTTTCGCTGAGCTCGGCCATCCAGTCGCGCACGTAGTGTTCGACTTCGGACAGTTGCAGCATGTCCTCCGGCTGTTGCGAATGCTCGTCGGCAAGGGACTCGCCGATCGACAGCGTGGGATCGATGTCCAGCGGCGCATCCAGCGACGCCATGTGCTCGTTCAGCGCGAGCACCCGGCGCACTTCTTCCACCGGTTTGCCGGTAAGCAGCGCGATCTCTTCCGGGCCGGCGTCCGGGGTGCCGTGCATCTCCAGATGCCGCTTCGCGCGCAGGTAGATGTTGAGTTCCTTGATGACATGCACCGGCAGCCGAATGGTGCGCGACTGGTTCATGATCGCCCGCTCGATGTTCTGGCGTATCCACCAGGTGGCATAGGTGGACAAGCGGAAGCCACGTTCCGGCTCGAATTTCTCCAGGGCATGCATCAGCCCCAGATTGCCTTCTTCGATCAGGTCGAGCAACGACAAGCCACGATTGAGATAGTGCTTGGCGATGTTCACCACCATGCGCAGATTGTGCTCGATCATCTTTTGCCGCGCCGCAAAGTCGCCCGCCCGCGCACGGGTTGAAAGCGCGCGTTCCTGTTCCGGCGTCAGCAATCCTTCGCGGCCGATTTCGTTGAGATAGTACTGGGTGACGTCGGGAAGTTCGTCGTACTCGTAATGATCCTCAGCCGGCGACGGCACAGCACTGTCATCCAGGCTTTCCTGGAGATCGGGCTCCACATCGGGATCACGCTCAACTTGCATCTTTACTCCTGTCGGGTTTTACCTGCCGGTGCACTCGACAGACTGAAACACGCCGGGCCGCCCCAAGTGTTTCTTGGCCCCCTCGGGGGGAGAAAGCCTTAAAACGGCGTTTTCGGGGGCAATCTAACCGGCATTGGGAAGGTAATTCAAGGGATCCACGGGCTTGCCTAATTCGCGGATCTCAAAATGCAGTTTGACCCGCTCCGCGTCGCTATCGCCAATCTCGCCAACCACCTGGCCTCGGGTGACGCGCTGCCCTTCCACCACCAGGATGCGCGCATTGTGCGCATAGGCGGAAAGGAGCGTTTTGCCGTGGCGGATGATGATGAGTTTTCCATAGCCCCGCAACCCGGAACCGGCATAGACGACACGGCCGGGGGCCGCCGCCTGTACCCGCATGCCGCGCGTACCGGCGATGTCGATGCCCTTGTTCAGCCCCTCGCCAAAACGCGCCAGGAGCGGTCCGCGCAGAGGCCATGACCAGGTGTCGGGTGGGGCGTCGTCCACCACGGAGTTGGGAGCGGATGCGGTGGGCTCCGGCTTGTTCAGGGTCGGGCTGGGCACAGGCTGGGCGATCACCTTCACCGCCACCATCGGCGTGGAGGGGAGCGCGCGGGTGGTGACTACCGGCCTGGGCGGCAGCACACGCAAAATGTCACCCGCGCGAATGCGGCCGGGATCGGCGAGATGGTTCCAGGACGCCAGATCAAAAAAGTCCTGGCCATGTTCGAAGGCAATCTTGTAAAGGGTGTCGCCAGGCTGAACGCGATAGCGCCCGGCCGCGACCGGCGGCAGCGGTTTGCTGGCGGTCACGCTCGCGGGCGCGGGGCCGCGCTCGCGAATCGGCGCGGAACCGCGTGTGCTGGTACAGCCAGCGAGCACGGCGAGCGCGCACCACAACAACAGCCGGATCAGCTCACGCCCTCCAGCAAGGGCACAAATTTCACCGCTTCCAGGATGCGTTCGCTGAATCCGCCTTCCCGGTTCGCATCCACCACCACCAGATACTGCGACTCCCCGGCCCCCACGGGCGCCACTAGCCGGCCGCCAGGTTTGAGCTGCTGCTTGAGTTCGTCCGGGAGGTAGGGCATGGCGGCGGCAACGACGATCGCATCGAACGGCGCGGCTTCCTTGAAGCCGTGGCTGCCATCGGCGTTCTTCATCAGCACATTGTTGATGCGCAAGCCGCGCAAAGTCAGGCGCGCGCGTCCGACCAGCTTGGCGATGCGCTCGACGCTGACGACTTCTTTCGCCAGTTTCGACAACACCGCCGCCTGGTAGCCACAACCGCCACCGATTTCCAGTACCCGTTCCAGAATGTGGCCCTGGCAAGCCAACTCGCAGGAGCGCGCCACGGTGTAGGGGCTGGAGATCGTCTGGCCCTGGCCGATGGGCAGGGGGGTGTCCTCATAGGCGCGCGAATGCAGCGCTTCTTCCACGAATGGGTGGCGCGGCAGGGCATTCATGGCGGCCAGCACCAGCGCATCCTTGATGCCCTGTTCGCGGAGCCGCTCCAGCATGCGCGCACGGGTGCGCTGCGAGGTCATGCCAATGCCGGCGTTCATCGCGCCAGCCAATCTTCGACGATGCCCATCTGGGCATAACGGGTCAGGTCCAATTGCAGCGGCGTCAGGGAAATACGGCCATGCGCCAAAGCGTGGAAATCCGTGCCTGGCCCGGCATCCTGGGCCGCGCCCGCCGCCCCCACCCAATACATGGTCTGGTTCCGCGGGTTGATGGTTTTCACCGTGTCCTGCGCCTTGTGGCGCCGGCCCAGGCGGGTGACTTCGACTCCGGCAATCTGGTCGGTCGCCACATCGGGCACGTTGATGTTGAGGAGAACGTGCTCGGGAAACGGCTTCTCGGCAAAGCGCGCCACCAGTCCGGCGAGGTACTCCGCCGCCGTTTGAAAGTTTTCATTCTGGATATTGGCCAAAGAGATCGCCACGGAAGGAATACCCAACAGGAACCCTTCGGTGGCCGCCGCCACGGTGCCGGAATAAACCGTGTCGTCGCCCATGTTGGCGCCGTGATTGATGCCGGAAATGACCATGTCCGGCAACCGCGGCAATAGGCCGGTCACCGCCAAATGAACGCAATCCGTGGGGGTACCGTTGACGTAATGGAAGCCGCCTGGCGTCTTGCGCACCAGCAGCGGCCGATCCAGCGTCAAGGAATTGCTCGCCCCGCTGCGGTCGCGCTCGGGGGCAACCACCGTGATTTCATGGCCATGACGGGTAAGCGTGGCGGCGAGGACGGCTAACCCAGGGGCAAAGTAGCCGTCGTCATTGCTCAGGAGAATCCGCATTCAAGCGCTTATCAAGTGGGTTATTGCCTGTCGTTGCCTCGGGGCGGTTGCCTCGGGGCGGGCCCAGCGATTCTACGTGGTTTGACCAGGAGCCGGTCGGACTTTGGAATCGTCGGCCGCGAAACGGCCGCGCCGGGGTTTGCACAATGTTCAGCGAGCGGGTCGATTCGCACTCGTGGAGTTCCGTCAAGCTGGACCTGTACGGGTTGAAGTTCTACTACGCGCCTGTCCTGCGCAAACCCTGGGTGGCGCCCGGCCTGATCAAGCCCCCAAGGAGCCAG
>PFJX01000154.1 GCA_002784045.1 Hydrogenophilales bacterium CG_4_10_14_3_um_filter_63_21 | reverse complement strand
CCGAGTCTGCCGATCAAGCGCATCCCGTTTGCATCCCGGCTTCCCCTCCTTCTGGACGACTGGCTGGAGCGCAACATTCGCTGGCGCTTGAGAAGGACGCGCCATTGATGCAGCGCATCCTCTATGTTTTGAGCCGCGCGGATACCGGTGGCGGTGGCGAGGTTTATCTGTTGCGCCTGCTGTCCCGGCTGGATCGCAGTCGCTTCGAACCCCTTGTGCTAATGCCCGAGGAAGGCAATCTGCGTGCGCCGCTGGAGCAACTTGGTGTGGAAGTTCTGGTTCAGGAGGTCGACTACGGCTGGTTCCGTCCCGACGTGCGCTGGTATGACGGTCTGTCGCAACTGCCGCCGCGTGTGGACAAGCTGGTCAATTTGTTGCGCGAGCGGGCAATCGATCTTGTCCACACCAACACCAACAAGATACTTGAAGGCGCGCTCGCGGCCCGGTTGGCGGGCGTACATGGCGTTTACGTCTGTCACATCGAATTCCAGGCCGACATGCCGGTGTACGAACGCTTCCCGCTCGACCCGCGCACATTCGCGGCGCTGATGGGTGAACTGTCGAGCCAGACTGTCGCGGTCTCCGCCATGCTGGCCGACACACTGAGCCCGCCAATTCCGCGGGAACGCATCACGGTGATCCCCAATGGCGTGGAGATCGACGTCTACGATGCGGCCTTTGCGCATCGGCCGGGAACACTACGCCAGGAACTCGGCCTGCCCGGGCATACCCCGCTGGTCATGGGCATTGGACGTTTGGCGCCCGACAAGGGTTGCGACGCCTTTGTGAAAGCGGCGGCGGCCGTCATCCGCCGGCATCCCGACGTCCATTTCGCCCATGTTGGCCAGCATGATCTTGCCGACTATGCCGCGCGGATCAGTGAACTCGCGCGTCCCCTGGGCTCGCGCTTCCATTTCCTTGGCTATCGCAAAGACATTCCAGACCTGCTCGCTTCGGCCGACATTTTCCTGCTCACCTCGCAACGTGAGGGCGGCCCCTATGTGCTGATCGAAGCGATGCTGACCGGCAATGCCGTTGTCTCCACGCGCTGCGGGGGATTAGTGCCAGAGGTGATCGAGGACGGCCGTACTGGCCTGCTGGTGGAGGTGGACGACGCCGAGGCGATGGCGCGGAGTGTGCTCGAACTGCTTGCCGACCCGGCCCGCCGCGCGGCGCTTGCCGCCGCCGCCCGTGCCCGTGTGCACGAAGCGTTCGATGTCAACCGCAGTGTGGCGAGCATGATGGCGGTCTACGACGAGGTGCTGGCGCGCCCGGCGCCGCCGCCCGGGTCGATCGCGACCGCCCTGTTCCTGCGCTGCGCCGCAGAGCTGGGCCACCTCGGCGGCGAGATGGTGACGCTCAAGGAGAAAATGAAGCGCTGCGAGCGCGCGGCGGACCTGGTACTCGACAACCCGCTGACGCGCCTGCTGCGGCGTCTGCTGGGGCGGCGGTGAAAATCGCCATCGTCAGCCCGGAATTCCCTCCGGACATCGGCGGTGTCGAAACTTATGCCTTCGAGTTCTGCCGTGAGCTGGTGCGCCAGGGCCATGCGGTCACCGTTTTCACGTTGCGCCACGCCGAGGGCGAGATCAGCCTACCCGGCCTGGAAATCATCCCTGGATTGAATTTCTCGCAAGACAACGACCTTCGTTTATTCGGTTCCTGTCAGGCCGATATCTGGCATGTGCTCAACGCCGGTTATGCATGGGTCGCGCTCACTGGGCGCCCCACCGTGGTGTCAATCCACGGTAACGATTTCCTGCGCACCTACATTCCTTGTGCCCCGTTTTCCCTGGAACGGCTGCCGCTCCTGTGGCGCCATGCCGTGCGCTTGCGCGCCGCGCTACGTCCACTCTGGTTGCGCCGTGGCCAGAAACTGCTGGCGCGCGCACTGCCCGCCGCCCGTCACATCCTCGCCAACAGCCGCTATACGGAAGCGGTGTTTCTGGAGCGTTTTCCGGCCTGCCATGGAAAAACCTCAGTGGCTTACGTGGGTGTAAGCGAGCGCTTTTTTTCCGTGCCGCGCGCGGCGCCCGGCAGCGGCCCGACCCGCTTGTTGAGCGTGTGCCGCCTGTCCGAGCCGCGTAAGAACATCGGCCTGGTGCTGGCTGCTCTCGGGCGCCTGAAAGATCGCTTCGAGTTCGAATATGTGGTCGCCGGCGACGGCCATCTGCGCGGCGAACTGGAGCGCCAGGCGGAGAACCTAGGCTTGCGTGGCCGGGTCAGGTTCACCGGCCGAGTGTCCGACGCCGAGCTGATGGCGCTCTATGGCGCCGCCGACCTGTTCGTCCTCGCCGCCTCGATCGTGCCGGGCAGCCACGAAGGCTTCGGCATCGTCTACCTGGAGGCCGCCGCCAGCGGTGTGCCCAGCCTGGCGGCGCGGCTGGCGGGGGCGGCGGAAGCGGTGGGCGAAGGCGAGTCCGGCTTTTTCGTGGAAGCGCCGAGCGAACATGCCATTGCCGAGGCATTGGAGCGCTTCTTGTCCGCTGGCATCCACTTTGATTCCGAACGCTGTCGCGCTTTCGCGCGCCGCTTCACCTGGTCCGGCGTGGTGGCGACTGCCTGCGCGGCGTACCGGGTGGCGCTGGCGCGCTGATCCGCGATCTTATGCGTGGGGTACTTCGCGGACGCGGTTCGCTCCTACGGGGTGGTCGGCGATGAGCGGCTAGCTACGTACCACGAACAACACCCCGGCGAGCACCAGTAGCGTACCCAGAACCCGATCCCAGGCCAGCCGCTCGCCCAGCATCAGGGCACTGCTCGCCATGGTCAGCAAGAACCCCATTCCGACCAGCGGGTAGGCCTTGCTGAGGTCCCATTTCGCCAGAACCAGAAGCCAGATCAGCGCGCCGGCGCCATACAGCGCGAAGCCGAGCCAGACCATCGGCTCCTGGGCGGCGGCGAGGAATACCCGCAAGGTCGAGGAGTCGGTGCTGATAGCGGGCGCCATGGCGGCGCGGATGCCGGGTTGCGACATGCCGGACTTGAGCGCGATCTGCGCCAGGACGGAGAACAGGATGCTGATCACGGCAATGGCGAAGACGGGCATGGGGAGGGCTTATCCAATATCGACGAAATAGGCGAACAGGCTGGCGGCGACCATCAACAGGATGGTGATCTGGCTGGTCCGGTCCTTGATCGCAAAAACCAGCGGGTCGTCATGCATTTCGCCGCGACCGGTTTTGAACCACATCCGCCCGACCCAGTAGAGCAGGCCGACGCACACGGCCCAGAGCGCCTCCGGCGTCTGGTAGCGGGCCGCCACGTCGGCGGCATTGATATAGAGGGCGAATACCTGGACGGCGAGGAAACCGCTGGCAATGCCCATCGGATAGAGCACATCGAGGTCCGCCGCCCGGTAATCCCGGCCTTTCGCCTGCAGCACCGAATTCTGCGCGAGCAGCTTGAGTTCTGAGCAGCGCTTGACCAGCGCCAGGCTGAGAAAGAGGAACATCGAAAACGCCAGTATCCAGAACGAGGCGGCGACGCCGATCGCGACCGAACCGATGAGGATGCGGATGGTATAGAGCCCGGCCAGCAGCAGGGTATCGACCAGGAAATAGCCCTTGAGCGCGAACGAGTAGACCGACGTCACCGCCACATAGATTGCCACCGCGGCCAGTAGCGGCCAGCTCACCAGGGCGGCCAGGCCCAACCCGCCAGCCAGCAGTAGCGGTGCCAGCAACAGGCCTTGCGCGACTGGCACGGCGCCACTGGCGAACGGCCGCCTGCGTTTGCGGGGGTGCCGGCGGTCCGACTGGAGATCGAGCAGATCGTTGATCAAATAATTCGCTGAAGCGGCCAGGCTGATGGCGAAAAAAGCCATTACGGCGGCGGCTACCGCGTCACTGTCGGTAAAGCGGAACGCCGTCAGTAGCGGCACGAAAACCAGCAGGTTCTTTAGCCACTGATAGGCGCGGATCGCCTTCACATAGGTCAGCAAGCCCACGCTCCGGCGCGGGTAGACTTTTGCCACCCTGGCCTTCCGGCGCGCTTGCTCCAGCAGCGCGGGACTGGCACCGACCACGATGGCCTGGCTTGCCGCCTGCCAGATCGGCAGATCGGCACGGCTGTCGCCGGCGTAATCGAACCCCTCCGGCGCCAGCGCGCGGATCGCCGCCAGTTTTTGCCGGCTCTTGAGATTGCGCGTCCCCTCGGTGGCCAGCACCCCGCTGAAAAAGCCCAGATGCGCCGCGACCTGATCGGCAATGCACTTATGGCTGGCCGTCGCCAGATAGATGGGGCGCCCGCCCTCGGCCTGTCGCCGCAGGTCATCACACAGCTCCTTGTGATAAGGCAGATGTGCGGCGTCGATATCGATCCCCTCGGCCAGCCGCGCCTTCAGATAGGCGCGGCCACGCAGCAGCCAGAACGGCAATAGCAGAAGGTGGAAAGGCTCGCGCTTGAGATGGAGGAACAGGCTCTCGATCAGGGTGTCGCTATGGATCAGGGTATGGTCGAGATCGACAAACAGCGGCAGGACGTTGGCGCTGGACATCGTGCTTACCTGCCCGCCACGCCAGCGCACTGCTTAGGCGGCATTGGCTTGATGTGAACCACGGATACCTGATCGAACTGGTGGGTGATTTGCACCCACTCCGGCGGAATGGGTAGCCGGTTGTGGATGCGTTCCGCGCCGCTTTGCAGCACCACCAGCAGTCGGCCGCTGTTTGTGGCGGCGCAGGCGAGCGCGCGCAGCGCCGCCAGGTCATCGACCGCGCGTACCGGACGGCGCACCAGATAATCCAGATAGGGCAGCAGCGAGACATAGTCGGCACCATCCACTGCATCCCTGCGCACCGCCATACGCGCGGTCGGATCGGCCGCCAGCAAGGTGGTGACGGGCAGGTCGCGCAGATGGAAGGCGGTACGCGCCGCCCCCTGCGCCAGATCGAGCGCTTCCTGTGCCTCGAAATTGGTTGCAGAACGCACCGCACCGAGCGCATGCAGGCCCAGGATGATGGCCAGCAACAGCGCCAGAGCGGCCCGGCGTCCAGATAGCAGGCGGTCGCCATCACGCAACAGATCGAGCAGGCCCAGCGTTGCCATCAGCGCGGCGCCGGGGGCAAAGCCCAACATCAGGAAATCATGCTGGCGCGCCACATCGCGCAGCAGAAAGCCATAGACCAGGCCCGGCAGCCAGATCAGCAACGCCCAGGTATCCACCGCCCGCCAGTCCGGCTTCGGCGCCAGCCTGCGCAGCAACCAGTAGGCTGTGAGCGCCGACACGATCGGGCCGAAATAGCCGAAATAACGGGCCGACTGCACTTTCAGCAACTCAGCCCAAGTGACCACAAGGCCAGCCGGCGCGTTGCTACGCTCCATGGCGCGCTTGAATGGATAGAGAAAATCGCCGGTGACCAGTCCCTGCTGCGCCAGTAGCAGCAGTGCGGCGGTGCCGAGAACGAGGCCGGCCAGCAGGCTGGCGAGCAGTTTGTCGCGCCGCGACCGATCTTGCAGCCACAGATGGCCCAGCATCGCCAGGGCCATGAAGCCGGACAGCCAGGTGAAACCCATGCCCAGCGCGAAACAGCCGAGCGCGGCCAACAGCGTGAGCCAGCGCCGGTTTGCCAGGAAATGGAGGTAGATCAGATAGCCGGCGAGGCCGCCGGTCATCGCGAACACCTGGTAGCTCTCATTGCTGGAGCCGTATTCGAGAATGAACGGCATGCCGACCAGCAGGAGCACGGCCAACGGCGCCGCCAGCGCGCCGACCAGCCGCCAGGCCAGCAGCGCGAGCAGACCGGCATTGACCAGATTGAACAGCAGCGGCAGCACCCGCACCGTCCAGTACTCGCCGCCCAGCCAGTTGACCATGACAGCCTGCATCAAGCCGGCCAGGGGGGGGTGGGATAGATAGAAAATGGGCTGTCCGGAGCTGGTCACCCCTTCGACATTGAGGCCGGCGGTCGTGGCAAGGCCGAGATCCAGGTGAGCGCGGGCAAACCAGTACATATAGGAGTCCGACCAGCGTGGATGCCCGAATGCCATGGGTTCGAACAGGTCATGTAGTTTGTAGCCGGCAAAACCCAACAGGGCCAGCAACGCCAGCCAAGCGAGCCAAGGCGTGAACGACGCCAGTGCGTGGGGAAGAGGGGGGGCGAGCGGTGTTTTCATGGGGCGCAATGTAATCACGTACTGGGCGTTAATGAAACGGCTATGCGTTTACGCTCGAAGCAATCCCCGCGCAGCCCCAAATATCGGCATTATTCTTCTTGTAAAATCATGGTGTTATGTAATCTTGCGGCAGCATGTTCGAGGTGCTCACACGCCTTTGGCGGGCGCGCTTGTGTGAGCGTTATCGAGAGGCTTCCGATGTGGACATGGATTCATCCTGTTTTTAACCACATCGCCGATACAGGGCACGCCCGCGCCCTCGTTGGAGCAGCTTTAGCCGCGAATTCGGCGCGTGGAATATCGAAGGGGAGGGGCTTCATCAGCGCGGCGCAAAGGCAGGACGTTGATGAAGCCCCTCCCCTTCGGTATCGCCAAGGCCGAGCGTTGCATCTTTGCGCTGCCGCGCATCGCGGCTAAAGCCGCTCCTACGAACGCGGCCCGATGACCCCACGCGCCCGCCTTATCGCCTTTTACTTGCCGCAGTTCCTCACCACTCCCGAGAACGACGCCGGGTGGGGCAGAAGCTTTATGTAGCGCCTGCATCCTTGCCGGCGTCTTTTAAACCTGGAAACGGCAGTTGACCGCTCGTTCAACTGCCGTTTCCAGGTTAAAACAGCACGCTGGAAGCCGGCGCTACAGGCAAGGCACCGCCAGTTTTAAGCCCCTGCTGAAATAACCTGAGATAAACCTGGTTTGACACCTGCCAATCTACCCCATGACAATTTGGATGTTGAAATCCTCAACAATAGCGATGGAGGTTCCCATGAGTACCGTCAATTTCAGCGTCCCGGAGGAAGTAAAGCAGGCGTTCAACGAGACTTTCCTGGGCCAGAACAAGAGCGCCATCATCGCCGAACTGATGCTGGAGGCTGTGGAACGGGCACAGCGCAGGCAACGGGGCCACGAAGCCATCGCGCGTATCCTGGAACGGCGCATGCACGCACCCATCGTCACGGAAGAAAAGATTCAGGCCGCGCGGGAAGCAGGGCGCCCATGACCCTGGCCGTGGTGGATGCCAGCGTTGCCATGAAATGGTTCTTGCGGCTGCGCGACAATGAACAGGGTGTCGACCGCGCATTGGCCCTACTGTTCGGCATCGACAACGCGCGCATCCAAATGATTCAGCCAGCCCACTTCATCGCCGAAGTCGCCGCCGTGCTGGCGCGCGAAAAGCCGCGCAATGCCCACGACGACCTGCTGGATTTGATCAACATCGAGTGTCGTACCCTCGATACACCCGACGTTCTTGCCACCGCACTGGACCTTGCCATCCGTTACCAGCACCACTTGTTCGACACCCTCTACCATGCTGTGGCTCTGCACACCCCTGGCGCCACGCTGATCACCGCTGACCGGCGCTATTACGAAAAGGCCAAGGCCGAAGGCCAAATCAGCCTGCTGGCGGACTGGGAGCGAGAAACGCCATGAGCCCATTGTTTTTGACTATGCCACTATTAATTGTTGAACAAACGGTCATTGCAGCGCCCCGTGCAGGAGCAGCCCTCTGTCTTCACGCGCCCGCGTCATCGCATTCCACCTGCCACCTGCCACAATTCCACCCCGCCCCGGAGCTGTGCCGATGAACGCTGAACCGACCGATCAAGCCGCCGACGGCCGCCCACTCGTCTCGGTCATCATGCCTTGCTATAACGCGGCGCCCTATGTAGCCGAGGCGGTGGGTTCGGTCATGGGGCAAACCTATGGCCATGTCGAGCTGATCGTCGTCGATGATGGCTCCAGCGACGGCTCGGAGGCCCTGGTGCAAAGCATGGTGGAACAACATCCTGGCCGTATCCACCGGTTGCACACCAGCCGCCTGGGCCCCTACCCCGCGCGCAACCTCGGGCTCAGACATTGCCATGGAGAACTCATCGCCTTTCTCGACGCGGATGACTGGTGGTTACCGGACACCCTGGAAAAACTGCGCGCCGCGCTCTCCGACCCCGCCGTCGACCTGGCCTACTGTGGCTGGCAGAACGTGGGTGAGGGGGTCAAATCGGAGCCCTATGTGCCCCCCGAGTATGAGGCGGCGGATCCGGTGGCAGCCTTCGTTCGCACCTGTCCCTGGCCGATTCATGCCGCCCTGCTGACAAAAGAACTGGTCGATCGATTGGGCGGTTTCTCGGAGCGGCGCTTTTCCTCGATGGACTACGATTTCTGGCTACGCGCCCTCGCGCTTACCCGCCGCATCAAGCGGGTTCCGGAAGTGCTGGCGTTCTACCGCTGGCATGGCGGTGGGCAGGTCTCCGCGGTGAAGTGGCGGCAAGTGCTGGATGCGCTCACGGCCCAGAAGGACTTCATTCGCGCAAACCCCGCGCTGATCCAACATCTACCCGCCGCAAACTTGCGCGATCTCACGGAAGGCCAGGTATTGCGCCAGGCCTATCGGGCCTTCTGGAAACGCGATCTGGTGTCGGCGCAGAAATTGTTCCGCCATGCCGCCGCGCATCTCGGCTTTTCTCTGAAAGATGTGCGCCACATCGTGGTCGCCCTGCTGCCGTTTACGCTGTACCGCTGGATCGTGCGGCTGACCGACCGAGGAGCGTAACCCATGAGCCATGCCACCCGTGTGCCCGTGCTGATGTATCACCGTGTCGGTGAGGCCGATAACACCTGGGAAGCGCGCTATGCCATCAGTGCCGCCAACTTCGCCGCGCATATGCGGGCGCTGGCCACCGCCGGCTACCGCCCGGTCACCATCGACGCCTTCGTGGCCTGGCTGGAAGGGGGCCCCGAGCTGCCGGAGGGGGCCTTTCTCCTGACGTTCGATGATGGTTTTCGCGGCGTGCGTGAATATGCGCTACCCATTTTGGAGTCGTTACGGTGGCCGTTCACCGTATTCCTGGTGAGTGACCTGATCGGAAGCGAGGATGTCTGGACGCGCAAGTCCAATCCTGGCGGCCAGACCTATCCATTACTGGATGCAGAGGAGATTCGCGACATGCAGCGACGCGGTTGCAGCTTTCACTCCCACACCCGCAGCCATGCCAGCCTACCCGCGCTGGATGATGCCGGGCTCGCCGACCAGCTCGCCGGATCGCGCCAGGCCTTGTCCCAGTTGCTGGGGCAAGAGGTGAACTACATCGCTTACCCCTTCGGCCATCTGGACGCGCGGGTCGAGGCGGCCACCGACACCGCCGGCTACCGTGCCGCGTTTGCCACGCAACCCGGCTTCAACCGGCGCGACGTGAACCGCTTCCGCATTCGCCGGCTGGATATTTACGGGACTGACACCCCGACCAGGTTGCTTCGCAAAGTGCGCCTGGGCAGCAATGACGGCTCTTTGGGCGGCCAATTCAGCTACTTCGCCAGCCGCCTGGCGACCCGGCTCGGCGTGAGTTGATGATGGACGCCAGCGTTATTGTCTGTACCTTCAACCGCTCGGCCTCTTTGGCACAGACTTTGCGGTGCCTGGCTGCCCAGCAAGTGCGCCCCGATCTGGCATGGGAAGTGATTGTGGTGGACAACAACTCCGCGGACGACACCCGCTCGATCGTGCAAGCGGCCACCGCGTCGAACCCCCTTATCCGTTATGAGTTCGAGGCCAAGCAGGGTCTGTCCCACGCCCGCAACCACGGCATCGAGGTGTCCCGGGGGGAAATCCTTTTGTTTACCGATGATGACGTCTGCCCGGAACCCGATTGGGTGTCCACCGTGCTGTCCGAGATGGAGCGGCTGCGCTGTGACGCCTGTGGCGGCTACATCGCACCGATCTGGGAAAAGACCCCACCCGCCTGGCTGACAGAACGTTTCTATGGTTTTCTGGCGATCCGCATGGATACGCGCGGGCCTTTCCCGATCACCGCTGCGGCCGATGCCCCTTTCGGCGCCAACATGGCGTTCCGGCGCGACGTCTTCGAGAAGGTCGGCGCATTCGATACCAACCGGGGCAGAAAGGGCGCTGAACTGGCTAGTGGTGAAGACGGGGAATTGTTCGAACGCACTCTGAAGGCCGGATTCAAGGTCATGTGGCTGCCCAACGCACGGGTGCATCACAAGGTGGAGGCATTCCGGGTCGAAAAGCGTTACTTCCGGCGCTGGCGCTATCAGACCAGCCGCAACCTTGCCCATACCCGCGGAATGCCCGGTGAGCACCGCTTACTGGGGGTTCCGCTCTATCTCGCCCGGCAAACCGCGCGCGCGGCCTGGAACTGGCTGACGGCCAAATTCACCGCGCCCGCGGACGAAGCGTTTCATCGGGAAATCATTTTGTTTCATTTCCTGGGTACCCTGCGCGGGCTCTATGACAACCACCTGCGGGAAACAGACCAGTGAATGACGCGCTAACTGCATGCGCGGGCCGGCCCGGCAAGGAGTCGCCGTGATCCGACTGGCGCTCCGCCTCGACGACCCTTCCGCCACCAGCAACCAGGATATCGAGTGGCGCATCCTAGAATCCCTGTCTCGCCACCGCCTGCGCGCCACCTTCGCGGTCATCCCGTTTCGCGGGACGACAGAAGCGCCGCTACCCCTGACCCGAGAGCGAGCGCGGGTGATGCGCGAGTCATTCGCGGCCGGCGTGCTTGATGTCGCGCTGCATGGCCATGCGCACCGAGACACCAACCCGGATGGCCATCCCAGCGAGTTCGCGGGGATTCCAGCGGCGAGGCAGCGCGAGCTGATCGCGGCCGGCAAGGCCTTGCTGGAGGCGGTATTCGAGCAGCCGATCCGCGGCTTCGTGCCGCCCTGGAACAGTTTCGATACGGCGACCCTGGATGCGCTGGAGCAGGCGGGGTTCAGCCATCTCTCCGCGAACATGGGCCTTGCGCCGATGCGGCCTACATCCCTGCGCCTGCTGCCCCTGACCTGCCATCTCCCCGAGATCAAGGCCGCCATCGAGGAGGCACGCCGCTTCGCCCGTCTGGAGCCGGTGGTCACGGTGGTGATGCACCACTATGACTTTCCAGGCGGCGAAAGCGCTGTGTTTGCCAGCTTTGATGAGTTCGATGCCCTGCTCGCCTGGGTCGCCGCGCAAGCGGATGTCCATGTGCAAACCCTGAGCGAACTCGCCGGCGAATTGACCCCCGCCGCCAGCCAGCGTGGCTTCCGCCATCAGTGCTTGCGCGATCGTCTGCCCTGGCGTTTCCGCCACTGGCTGCCAAATTTGTGTATGGCCACCCGTCCCCTGTTGCTGCCATGAATGATCTCACCGTCCTCATCTGCACCCACGACCGCGTCGACCTGCTGGGCAAGACGCTGGCGTCGCTGAATGCCGCCGAGAGGCCGCTCGGTTGGCGGGTAGAGATTCTGGTGATCGCCAATGCCTGTACCGACGCAACACAGGGGTTTCTCGACGAATATCAGCGCGCGGCAGACGGCCGTCTGCCGCTACGCTGGCGCGCGGAACCCACCCCCGGAAAATCGCACGCGCTGAACCTGGCGATGCCGCTGGTCACGGCCGCGATGGTCGCCTTTGTCGACGACGACCATCGCGTCGATCCGACCTATCTGGTGGAGATGTGCCATGCCGCCGAAGCTTATCCAGATGTCGATCTGTTCTGCGGACGCATCCTGCCGGACTGGGATGGTTCGGAACCGGCCTGGGTGCATGACCGCGGGCCTTATCGCATCTACCCCTTGCCGGTCCCCCGCTTTGACTTGGGCGAAGCGCCCCGCGCGCTGAATCTGGATACCGCGATACCCGGGGGGGGCAATCTGTTTCTGCGGCAGCCGTGGCTGGCCAAGGTGGGCGGATTCGCCACCGATTTCGGCCCGGTCGGCCATAACCTCGGCGGCGCCGAAGACCTCGAATGGGTCATGCGCGCACTCCGCCTGGGTGCGCGCCTGCACTATGTGCCCAGTGTCGTCCAGCACCACTATGTCGATGCTGCCCGCCTGACCTTGCCGTATCTGATGCAGAAGGCTTTTGTGCGCTCCGCCTCCACGGTTCGCCTGGACAGCAAGCCAGCCAGCGGGGTGCCCCGCTTTATGTACCGAAAGCTGTTTGGCTACTTGTTCTCGGCCTTGACCGCCATTGGCACGGACCGGCGCCGCTTCTATCTGGTTCGCCTCGCGGCGGCACTGGGCGAGGCGCGCGGCTATCAGCAAAACAACCGTGCCCGCCATCGCCAACCCTGAACCGCCCATGTTCGCCAAGCTAGTCAAACTGCTCGATCCGGAAATCCGGGCCAAGAACCTGCGCGCATTCAAGTACGCCGCGCGGGGCCTGGCTTTCGACAGGCTCGATCCGTCCCTGCCCGACCCGGTTTTCGTGCTCGGTTGTTCCCGCTCCGGCACCACGGTGACTTACGAGACGCTCGCCGCCGCGCCGGAATTTCTCAGCTTGGGCGTGGAAATCCCGGAATTCTGGAATGGCTTGTATGGCCCGCTCAACAACGGTTGGCACTCCGAGGCGGCTGGCGCCGAGCAGGCGCGACCGGCGCACCGCGCCGCCGCCCTGCGCTATTTCTATCAGCGTCTGGGGCGCGGCCAGGTGCTGGACAAGACCTGCATCAACACCCTGCGGGTGCCCTATCTGAACGCCCTGTTCCCCAAGGCGAAGTACGTGTTCATCCAGCGCGATGGGCGCGACAACATCAGTTCCATGATCGACGGCTGGCGCCTGGGGCGCAGCGATGGTTCATTCCATCTCAGCCAGTTCTTCGGCCCGTTTCCGGAGCCGGTGGCGATCAATGGCGGCGAGTTCAACGAGTGGCACTTCTTCCTGCCGCCCGGCTGGCGCGAGTACAACCGGGCCAGCCTGGAGGATGTCTGTGCCTTTCAGTGGCTTTCCGCGAACCGTCTGGCCCTGGAGGGCAAACGCCTGATTCCCGAGGAACGCTGGATTCAACTGCGCTACGAAGACCTGTTCGAGCGCCCGGTGGAGATGTTCCGCGAGGCGTTCGAGCGCCTGGATATTCCTTTCGACGCGGCCCTGCGCGCGCGCTGCGCCCACCTCGCCCCCACCAGCATCGTCAAGGGCGCGCCCAAGAAGCAGAAGTGGAAGGACCACAATCCCGAGGCCATCGAGCACATCCTGCCCATGATCCGGCCGATGATGGCGGAATTGGGCTATGACGCGGATGCCTGACACTGGAATTCGGCCCGTGCTGCGCGTCTCCGTCATTATTCCTGCCTATAACGCCGCCTGGTGTGTGCGTCGCGCGGTGGATAGCGTGCTGGCGCAGGACTATCGGGATTTCGAATTGATTGTGGTGGATGACGGTAGCCAGGATGAGACGGCCGCCGTTGTGGCCAGTTATGGCGATGTCCTGCGCGTGGTGAGCAAGCCCAACGGCGGTCTGTCGAGCGCCCGCAACGCGGGGATCGCCGCCGCGCGAGGCGACTATGTTGCGTTTCTCGATGCCGATGATTGGTGGCTGCCGAGCAAACTTGCGCGCCAGGTGGCCTTGCTGGAATCCGCGCCGGACATCGTGTTCTGCTCCACCACTACCGCCGTGCGCACCCCGGAAGGGGTGCCCCTGCCGGACTGGCGCTGCGGCGAGGCCGCTGGCTCCGCCCTGGAATGCATCTTCAAGGCCAACGCCCATGTGGCCGGCAGCGGCTCAGCGGCCATGGTCCGACGCGAGGCCTTTGCCCGCGCGGGCGGGTTCGACGAATCCCTGCGCAGCCTGGAAGACATCGATATGTGGATGCGCCTGGCCGCCCTCGGGGGATATGCCTGCATCGACGAGCCCCTGACCGTGATCGAGAAACGCGGTGACAGCATGAGCGGCAATCTCGATGTCATGCGCAATGCCGCGATTCGCGTCATGCGCAAGAATCGCGTCCTCCTGCCACGGCCGTTGCGTGGCCGTTTCTGGCGAACCGCCTTTGCCAGCATGCTGTCCGACTATGCCAAATGGGCCTATCGGAAGGGGCTCACGAAACAAGCGCTGGGCGACCTCGCACATGCGCTGGCGCTGGCGCCGCTGCGCCGTGGCCGGCTGCTGATCAGCCTGATGCTGGCGATGCTCGCACGACAGAAGATATAGCCACGATGGATGATCTGAATTTTCTGTCCCTGGCGATCCGAGCCAGCAACATGACCGGGCTGGTCTCGCTCGTCTTCGCGTTACTGTTGCTGGCCAAGTCGCTGATCAACTTCAGTCAGACCGGGCCAGTGCGCCGCGAAGTGTTGGAGCACCATCGCGCCTACCTTGTCCTCAGCCTGAGCCGCCTGACCTTGGCCGTTTTTCTCGTTGCCAACCTGCTCGCCCTACCCGGTGTGCTGGCCTATTTGTTGGGCCTGTCGATCCTCGAGCTGGGATATCAACCGGGAGTAGCCGTTCTAGCCGCAGTCGTGTCACTCGGGTTGCTGTCATTCCTCCAGTTCTGCCGGGTGCTGCACCAGTCGCCGGGTGTCATCGTCGCCTCCTCACACTATGCGCCGCAGCGCCTCTACCCGCTCTGGGCGCTGCTGTCGCCGCGTCGCCTACATTGGGCCACACGCATGGTGAAATGGAGCTATGCCGGTTGGGTGGTGCTGGGATGCGCCCGCCTGCTGGAACAGGGCGCCGTTTACTCGGCACTGGGCATCGTCATGCTGCACGGCCTGGCGCTGTTGTTCTATCGAATCTGGATCGAGGACAGCGAGCCGCTGCCCTTGCCCACCACCACGGCACGCCGGCGCACCAATCTGCTGATGATCGGCTCCGATACCCTGCGCGCGGACCGGCTCGGCGCCGCCGGCTACCGGCGCAACCTCACGCCTAACCTGGACCGCCTGGCGCAGCGCGGCGCCAGCCTTGGCCAATGCTACGTGCCGTGCGCGCGCACGGCGCCCAGCCTGCTCTCCCTGCTGACCGGCACCTGGCCGCACAGCCACGGGGTGCGCGACAACTTCGTGACCGACGAGGAGGCCCGCGTCGCCCTCCCCGCGTTGTCCCACTTACTCGTCGAAGCGGGTTACCAGACGGCGGCGATAAGTGACTGGGCGGGTTCCGATCTGGGCAAATTCGACCTCGGCTTCGAGACCCTGGACCTGCCCGGCGACCAGTGGAATATCCACTTCCTGATGCGCCAGGGGCCCAAGGACATTCGCTTGTTCCTCTCTCTGTTCCTGGCCAATCGCATCGGCAAGTTTTTCCTGGAAGAAATCTATTACCTGGGCGGAGTCCCCCTGACCCGCCAATTGGGCCTGCGTGCGCGCCAGATGCTGGAGCGTCTGGGCGGCGACGAACGGCCGTTCTTCCTCAACGTGTTCATGGCCAGCACCCATCCGCCGTTCGCCAGCGAGTATCCCTATTACACGATGTATGCCGATCCCGCCTATCGCGGCCCTTCCAAGTTCGCCATGGCCAAGCTGACCGATCCGTTCGAGATCATTCGGCGCCAGGGCGAACCGCGTGAGGAATTCGATCTCGAACAAATCCTCGATCTCTACGACGGCTGTGTAAAAAGCTTCGACGACGAACTGGGCCACATCCTGGATTACCTGGAGGCGAGCGACCTGGCGCGCGACACCCTGGTGATGGTCTACAGCGACCACGGCATGGAATTTTTCGAACACGATACCTGGGGGCAGGGCAATTCCGCGATCGGCGACTTCTCGGCACGCATCCCGGTGGTACTGGCCGGACCACCGCTGGCCGGCGGCTGCCGCTTGGATGGGGTAACCCGCAGCATCGACTTGGCCCCTACTCTGCTTGACCTATTGGGTCTGCCGCCCGCGCCGACCATGGAAGGGGTATCCCTGGCCTCCGCCATGCAAGGCAGCGCGTTAGCTGACCTGCCGGCGTTTTATGAAACCGGTATCTGGCTGACGACTGTGCCGGGCACGCCACCCGGCCATCTGAGTTACCCAGGCATTCTGGAACTGCTGGAGGTCCCGGACCTGGCCTCCGGCACGCTGGCGATCAAGCCGGAATACCAGGGCCGGGTGGTCGCCGCCAAGGACCGCATGATCCGCCTCGGCCGCTGGAAGCTGGTCTATCAGCCCCTGGTCGATGGTCCGTTATTGCGGCTGTTCGACCTGGAGGCCGACCCGGGCTGCCGGCAGGATCAGTCCGGCGCCTATCCCGAAGTCACTACTCGGCTTTGGGGACTACTCCAGGCGTGGATGGGGAGGTAGCCGGGTAGGAGGGAGGAATGCTCGTGCAGAAGCGGCAAAACGGGTTGGTGGGGCTGCCTATCTCCGCACTATCCGGCGCCTTGGGCGCGGTGACTGCCTCACCCTTGGCGGCCGCTGTGTCCGGCTTGCTCGGTGCAGCTTCCTCCTTGATGGGTTTAACCCCATCGGCCTTCTGGGGCTTGGGCGTTGGCGGGATGGGGATGCCGAGCCGGCGTGCGACCCGCCGCAGTTTCTTCGAACCTGGATCCAGCGCCAGCCCGGTGCGTATTGCTTCCTCCGCCAGGGCCCGGCGTTTGCTATCGACATAGATATCCGCGAGGGTGGCATAGACGGCCGCGTGCTGGGGGTCGAGTTGTAACGCCCTGTGCAGCGCTATTTCCGCTTCGGCAGGGTGGTTGTTCAAGTACAACGCTTTGCCGAGCAGCGCATAAACCTCCGGAAGCAGGTAATGATCGGCGCTTAGGGCGTCGATAAGGAACTGCAAGTGAGTTTGCACAGCAGCCAGGATAGTGCCCTTGCGCCCGGCGTCACGCACTCCATACATGATCTGCACGCCCCCATACGCCTCGCAATAGTGCTCAAAATTGGCGTTGTCGCGTGGTGCCACGGTCACCTTGGCATAGGGTGTTTTCCCCGCGCCGGCTTTGCTTGCCAACTGGCCGATGCACCAGGCATTCAGCGCCCGGTATTCCGCCTGGGTGCCGGCCTGGGCCAGGATAGGCAGCCCGGCCAGAGCCAGGGGCAGGGCAATTCGGGAAAAAAGAAAAGATTTCATATCGTCGTCTCCACACAATAAATGAGGGCGCTAGGCACTAGCTCAAACCAGATTACGGGTTTTATCGGCCACTGCGTCCCAACTGAACTCCGCGCGCGCGCGCGCCAGGCCCGCACTGGCCAGCCGCGCCGCCAGCATGGCATCGCCAAGCACGGTGAGGAGGGCGGTGGCTACGGCCTCAACAAGGGTGCCATCGACGCGATACCCGGTCACCCCATCCACCACGGCAGCTCCGGTGCCACCGGCTTGTCCGGCGATGGCCGGCTTGGCGCACGCCGCCGCTTCCAGAAATACCATGCCGAAGCCCTCGGTGTCGCCATTGATGTCGCGGTTGGCCATGATGAAGGCGTCGCAGGCGTTGTACCAGCGCGGCAGGTCTTCCGGGCTGACATGGCCGAGCAGATGCAGGCGCTCGGACACGCCCAGTTCGCGGGCCAAGCCAGCCAGATAGTCCCAGTCGTCACCGATGCCGATGAGCGCGTATTGGGCGTCGATGCCCTGTTTCACCAGTTCCGGCAGGGCGCGAATCACCTGGTCGAATCCCTTGCGCCGCACCAGGCGGCCCACTGAAAGGATCAGCTTCTGGCCAGGTTGCAGGCCGATGGACTGCTTGAGGTCGTCGCAGGGCAGGCCGGGGCGGAAGCGTTCCGTATCCACCCCCGGATAGATCAGAGTGATGCGCGCCCGCCGCACCCCCAGGCGCACCATTTCCTCCAGCGTGTATTCACTGTTGGCGATGTTGGCGTCGGCGTGGCGATAAACCCAGAGCATGGTGCGGAACTTGCGCCCGCGCCCCCAGGTGGTGAGTTCTTCTCCGTGGCAGTAGACCACCAGCGGTTTGCGCAGGAGGCGCGCCATGATCCAGGCCACCAGCCCTTCCGGCAGAGCGCGCGCGGCGTGCACCACGTCGAAGTGATGGCGCAGCGCCAGGCGCAGCGATTGGCCCAACATTTTCAGGTACATGCCCAACGATTCCGGCTTCAGCCACCAGACCCGTTTCAGGCCGATGCGGTGAATGCTGTTGGGGTGGTTGCGATCGACCGCTTCGGCGCCAGGCACAGCGGCAGTGACGATATGCAGTTCCTTTCCGCCCAGTCGGCGATACACCGCGTCGTACCACACGGTGGTGCCGCCCTTGGTGGGCAGAAATAGCTCGGTCAGCACCAGGGCCGAACAGGTTTTGCTGGGCTGCATGGCCTTATTCTCCGGCGCTGGCCGGTGGTGGCGTGTCGGCCTGTTCCAGGGCCAGCAACTTGCGCAGGGACAGGCCCCCGGACCAGGCCACCAGCAAGCCCAGCACCACAATGGGAACCACGCTCACGGCGTGTAGCAGGATCGCGTAACTCAGCGCTTCTGGACGCGGTACCGCGTAAATCAGCAGCACCACCAGGGCCGCGTAATGGAAGGTACCGACCATTCCGGGCGCGGAGGGCAGGCTGACGCCTACCGCCAGTGCTACCAGCACCAGCCAGCCCGCGATCCACGGAATCCGCAAGCCCATGCCTTCGGCGAGAATCAGAATCTGCCCGACCGTGAGCGCCCATATCAGCAGCGTGAGCAGGCTCAACCAGAACAAGCCGCGGTAGCCGCGCCCCCAGTGCAACCCCTGCGCGAAGGCCGAAATACGCCAAGCCTGGCGGGCAATGCCGGGGGCGATGTCGCCAAACCAGCGCACCAGCAGGTTGGCCAGCCATTCGGTGTGGCGGCGAAACACGATGATCATGAGCAGCGCGACGATTCCGGCCAGCGCCAGAAGAAACGCGCCGCCCCGCAAAATGTCGACCAGTTGGCCATGGCCTTCCGGCAAAGCCATGAAGGGGCTGATGCAGGCAAAGATCAGCAGGATGCTGAGCACGTCGATGACCCGTTCCACCACCACGGTCGCCAGGGCCGCCGAGCGGCTGAAGCCACCATGGGTGCCAACCAGATAGGCGCGGACCAGCTCACCCACGCGAATCGGCAGGACATAGTTGACCATATATCCGAGCAGGGAAGCCGCGAACACCTGACGCAAGGGAACTGGCCCGACGCTGCCCAGCAGCAGTTGCCAGCGCACGGAACGTAACCAGAGCACCAGGTAGGTCAGAACGACGGACCAGAACAGCGGTTGCATGCCGAGGCGACCGAGCGCCGCGACGATCTGCTCGGTATCGGTGCCGCGCAAGGCTAGCCAGGTGAGCAGGCCGCTGAGGACAAAGCCCGCGATGATCCTGGGGTCGCTCCAGAGCCTGCGCCTGGTCTGGGAAGAAGCGGGCATGGTTACTCAGTCGCCAGACTTGTGCTGCGCTAAGAGACCGCGCTCGCTGAACTCCGCACGCATCTTCAGGATGCCGAGAAATTGCTGGAAGCAGAGGCCGAACAGCTTGGAAATGAAGAAGATGGTGGTGCTGCCGATCTTGCGCGCGTAGTGCGGCACCGGCACTTCAATGATGCGCGCCCCTTGATAATGGGCGCGCACCACGAATTCCGCGGTGAAGAACGACATGTGGCGGACTTGTGGGGCGATGGCCTCGATCAGTTCGCGCTTGATCAGGCGGAAGCCCGTGTCCATGTCGTGGTAGGGCAGCTTGAAGTACTGGCGCAGCAGGAAGTTGTATCCGCCCGACAACCAGACCCGGTAGAAGGGATCCTTGCGCGGTGACTTCATGCCCAGAATGACGTCGTGGCTCTTGCGGTAAGGCTCCAGTCGCCAAAAGTCGATCACGGCGAACTGGTAGTCCGAGTCGACCAGAAAGATCCAGGGCTTGGTGGCATGGCTGACGGCATCGATCACCGCCTTCTGGTAGCCCTTGCGTTCATCGCTGGTGAACAGGCGGATGGGCAGTTCCTGCGCGAGGCGTTCCAGCACGGCTTTGGTGTCGTCGGTGCTGCCGTCCTCGGCGACGATAACTTCCAGGTCTTCGACGCGCGGCGCTAGTTCGGCGATGTAATTGCGCAGCGTTTGTTCGATGATGAAAGATTCATTGAAGACGGGAAAAACCAGCGAAATTCCACCCTGTGCGGGATCGGCCGGGCCGCGGGGCGTGGCATTCCCGGCGCGGGCGGGGGGGATCTGAGTCATGGATCGAGTCTCTTCAGGGATGGGCGGGCGCCTGGCGTTCGGATGTGAGAGGCGAACGCAGGTCGTAGATGCGGTATACCTCGCTGGCGGCGAGGAGAGGGTAGCGCTCCGCGAGAAACCGCTCCAGGGCATGGGAAGCCGCGAATTCTTCCATATTTGTAACAACGAAATACTCTGGTCTCATGGCCGCGAACCGCGCAAAACGTTGGCCTACGTCGTCCTCGAACACCTTGCCTTCGTTTTCGCGGCTGGCAATGTTCTTCAGGCCCACTTTTTCCACCGCCAGCGACCATTGGGTCGGCCAGAACTCGCCCGCGATCTTCGCGTAATACATGAGCGGAAAACCTTCGTGCTCGGTCAGCATGAGCGTGCGCCGGCTGTGGTCGACCAGACGGCCGATTTCGGCATAGGCCTCCGCCCGGCCATCGACGCCGATCTTCCCGAAGCCGCGCAGCGTGGGCGCCAGCACCAGGGCCAGCGTCAGTAGTACCAGGCCGACCATGCCGGGAACGGCGAGGCGGGCATTCTGCCCGGCCAGCGCCTGCAATACGGGGGCCGCCAGCCCGGCCAGGCCGAAGGCGACCGCCGGTAATGCCGCGACGTGATAGTAGGAGTGGGTGGCAAAGTGGAAAGTGAAGACCATCCCCAACAACGCGTAGCCAACCCACAATCCCAGCGCCAGCGCCAGCTTGTCGTCGCGCAACAGCAAGGTACCCAACAGCGCCAACAGCAATGCGGGATAACCGACGACGCGATCCAGGTTGTACAGCCAGGAAACATAGAAGCCGGGCTGCAACAGCGCGGCAGGAATGATGCCGCGCTGCGCGCTGATGCCACCCAGCGCCAGGTTGGCGCTGACATAGAGGATGCTGGGCAACAGGACGATCACGGCGAACAACCAGTTTTCCCGATGCGTCAGCAGGCGCCATAGCGAACCGCGCCGCAAGCCGAGCGCGGCATAGACGCCGGCGATCAGAAACACCATCTGGGCCTTGACCAGTAGCGCGACGGCGCACCAGATCGCCGCGGCGATCAGGCGCTTGCGCGTGGGGTCCAGGTGAAAACGGTAAATGGCGAGAATCCCGGCCAGTGCCAGCGCCAACGCGAGGGAGTCCGGCTGGAAGCTCAGGCTCTGGCCGATGCCATAAGGCAGGAAGAGAAAGAAAGCGACGCCGGCCAGCGCCGCCGCAGGGGTGAAAACCCGGGCCAGCAAGCGGTAGAGCACGGCCGCCCCGGCCAGCCAGGCGAGCATGGCGATCGCGCGCGGCAGCCACATCCGCTCCTGGCCAAGCAGGTGGAAGCCGGCGATCGCCAGCGTCTCCATGACGGGAGGCTCATGGATGGGCTGTACCGTCTGGTCGATGATCTCCCGCTCCCAAACCGGCAATTCGGTATCCCCGAGATGCTGCAAATAACGCGCGATCAATGCGGAATGGTACTGGCGCACCGGTTGGAACTCGGGCATTCCCAGTTTGAGGCCCGCCCCCCGAACCCCTGCCGCGATCAGAAAAAGTAACAACAGCAACACGGGAAACAGCCTGGCCGGGTTTTTCAACATGCTCACGACGCCTCCTTTATGGGGAATGATTGCTGGCGGCGACGGCGAGCGCGTGCGTGCGCCGACCCGTTCACTCGTGGTGGTCCATGGTCTTGTAGCCGTGCTTCTTGACCAGTTCGTCGCGTTCGGCGGCTTTGAGGTCTTCGCGCACCATTTCGGCGACGAGTTCGTCGAAGGTGATTTTGGGTGTCCAGCCGAGTTTGGCTTTGGCTTTGGCCGGGTCGCCAAGCAGGGTTTCGACTTCGGTGGGGCGGAAGTAGCGCGGGTCGACGGAGACGATGGGTTCGCCCATTTCACGGTGCGGTGAGGGGCTGGTCAGGTAACCCTTTTCTTCTACGCCTTCGCCTTCCCAGCGAATCTGCATGCCGAGTTCTTTGGCGGCGGCGTTGACGAAGTCACGCACGCTGTATTGCACGCCGGTGGCGATGACGAAGTCTTCCGGCTGTTCCTGTTGCAGCATCAGCCACTGCATTTCCACATAGTCTTTGGCGTGGCCCCAGTCGCGTTTGGCGTCCAGGTTGCCCAGATACAGGCAGTCTTGCAGGCCGAGTTTGATGCGGGCGAGGGCTCTCGTGATCTTGCGGGTGACGAAGGTTTCGCCGCGAATCGGGGATTCATGGTTGAACAGGATGCCGTTGCAGGCATACATGCCGTAAGCCTCGCGGTAGTTGACGGTGATCCAGTAGGCGTAGAGCTTGGCGCAGGCATAGGGGCTGCGCGGGTAGAACGGGGTGGTTTCTTTTTGTGGGATTTCTTGCACCAGGCCGAACAGTTCGCTGGTGCTGGCCTGGTAAAAGCGGGTTTTTTTGTCGAGGCCGAGGATGCGGATGGCTTCGAGGATGCGCAGAGAGCCGAGGGCATCGGAGTTGGCGGTGTATTCGGGTTCTTCGAAGCTGACCGCGACATGCGATTGCGCCGCGAGGTTGTAGATTTCGTCGGGCTGCACTTGCTGGATGATGCGGATCAGGCTGGAGCTGTCGGTGAGGTCGCCGTGGTGCAGGATGAACTTGCGGCCAGTCTCGTGCGGATCCCGATAGAGGTGGTCGATGCGATCGGTGTTGAACAGGGAGCTGCGGCGTTTGATGCCGTGCACTGTGTAGCCTTTGTTGAGCAGGAATTCGGCGAGATAAGCGCCGTCTTGGCCGGTGACGCCGGTGATCAGTGCGACTTTGTTCATGCTGCTCCTCATAGTTTGATCTGTCCGGCCGCGAGCGCATCGAGGTACCAGTGATAGGTTTGCTCGATGCCTTCATGCAGCGGGATGGTCGGCGTGAAACCGAGTTCGGACAGCCGGCGGGTATCCAGCACTTTGCGTGGCGTGCCGTCCGGCTTGCTGGCGTCGAAGACGATCTCGCCCGCGAAACCGACCACGCCGGCCACCGTCTCCGCCAGTTCGCGGATGCTGCAATCTTTGCCCCAGCCGATATTGATCGGCAGGTCGCCCTGGTAGTGATCCATGAGATGCAGGCAGGCCTCGGCGAGATCGTCGCAGTGCAGAAACTCCCGCATGGCGGTGCCACTGCCCCACACCGTCACCCGCGCCTGGCCGGATGTTTTGGCTTCATGAAACCTGCGCAGCAGGGCCGGCAGCACATGGGAGTCGGTGGGGTGGAAGTTGTCCTGCGGGCCATACAAATTGGTGGGCATGGCGCTGATGAAATGTGTGCCGTATTGCCGGTTGTAGCTCTGGCATAACTTGATGCCCGCGATCTTGGCCAGCGCATAGGCCTCGTTGGTCGGTTCCAGGGGGCCGGTCAGCAGATATTCTTCCTTGATTGGTTGCGGGCAAAGCTTGGGGTAGATGCAGGACGACCCCAGGAACAGCAGCTTCTTTACCCCGCTGCGCCAGGCCTCGCGAATCACGTGGGTTTCGATCAGCAAGTTGTCTTGCAGGAAATCCACCGGATAGGTGTCGTTGGCATGGATGCCCCCCACCTTCGCCGCGGCCAGAAACACATACTCCGGGCGTTGCTCGGTGAAGAAAGCGCGCACCGCCACCGGATCGGTCAGATCCAGTTCGGCGTGGCTGCGCGTAATCAGTTCGCCATGGCCGGCGCGCGCCAGGGCGCGCTGAAGGGCGCTACCAACCAGGCCGCGGTGGCCGGCGAGATAGATTCGTGCGTTCTTTTTCATACGTTGTGTGGGTTATGACTGCAAAACGGGCGAACTATAACGTGAACCGATACCGATCAACGACTGCGCTAGCAGCCTGTCGGACTTTGGTCGTCGATAGCGAGAA
>PFJX01000107.1 GCA_002784045.1 Hydrogenophilales bacterium CG_4_10_14_3_um_filter_63_21 | reverse complement strand
TCGATGGAAATACGCTCTACCGTTCAGACTCATACCATGTTGGAAAAGACTCGGGCTCCCGCTTTATCGGCCGGCGCGGCAGAATATTGAGATCAATTACTATCGCTAAATCGACCCACCTGCCGCTATCCACGCCCATGACCCACCAGACCCATTACCAACGTATCGGCGGAGCCGCCAAAGTTCGCCAACTGGTGGACCGTTTCTACGACCACATGGACGAGCTGCCGGAAGCCTATGGCATCCGCAAGCTGCATCCGGAAGACCTGTCCGGCTCGCGGCAAAAACTGCTCGACTTCCTCACCGGCTGGATGGGCGGCCCGCAAGGGTATGTCGAGAAACATGGGAACCCCATGCTGCGCCGCCGCCATCTGCCGTTTCCCATCGCTGATTCGGAACGCGACCAGTGGCTACATTGCATGCAATTGGCACTGGACGAGGCTGTGGAAGATGGCAAACTGCGCAGCGAGCTTTACCAGGCCTTCGTGAAAGTGGCCGGCCACATGCGCAACCAACCTCCCCATTGACCAAGGAAATTCCCATGTACGCCCAACCCGTTGAACTCGCCCTGCCCATCGACCAGGCCATCGACAAACTCAAGGCCATTCTGGCCGAAGCCAAGATGGGGGTGGTCTCCGAGGTCGATGTGCAGGCCATCCTGAAAGCCAAGCTGGGCCATGAAATGCCGCCCTACCGCCTGCTTGGCGTGTGCGCGCCCGGCATCGCCAAGCGCGTGCTGGAGGCTGACCGCGATGCCGGCGCCTTGCTGCCGTGCGGGTGCTGCGTGTATGAAACCGCGCCGGGCGTCACCCGCATCGCCCTGCAAGACCCCGGCGTGATTGCCACCGCCGCCAAGCATCCAGAGATCAGCGCGGCGATGGCGGACGCGCAAAACCACCTGACCAGCGTTCTCGCTAAACTACGCGCTGAATAACCCCACCATTTCAAGGAGAGAGATATGCGCGCCTTTCTGATTGCCCTGGCTGTTGGCCTGTTTGCGCTCAACGCCCAGGCGGTAGACCCCGCCAGCGTACCCAAGATCAAGATCAGCAAGCTGGGGCTTTATCTGGAAGCCAGGGACGTGCCGGCCTTCCTGAAAGCCCACGCACCCCGCGTGCTGTTCGTGGATGTCCGCACCATCGAGGAACTGTTGTTCGTCGGCGTGCCTGATGGCCTCGACGGCCAGGCCTCGTTCGGCATCATGCATTACGACAAGTGGGACGAGAAAAAGGACACCTTCCCGCGCAATCCCAACCCAGATTTTCTCTCGCAATTCGAGCTATGGACCCTCGACAAGGGCATCGAAAAGAGTGATCCCATCGTCCTCATCTGCCGCTCCGGCGACCGCAGCGCCCTGTCCGCCGATCTCCTGGCGCGCCACGGCTATACCAACGTCTGGTCGGTGGTGGATGGTTTCGAGGGCGACCTCGCGAAGGATGGTCCGAACAAGGGGCAGCGTGTGGTGAATGGCTGGAAAAACGCCGGGCTGCCCTGGAGCTACAAACTCGACAAAAACAAGATCACATTAAGCAAATAACCCCCTTTGGAGTACCCCATGAAACCCTCACTGAAACTCGCCCTGCTCACTTCCCTGCTCGCTGGCTGCGCCGCCAATCCCCAAGTGGAAAAACAGGCGGCGCTGACTGAAGCCGCGCGCCAGGCCGGGGGCGGCCTGATCAAGACGCTGGGCGGCGAACTGAAAGCCGCCATGACGGCCGGCGGTCCCGCCACAGCCATCGGCGTATGCAAGGAGAAGGCGCCGAAGATCGCCGCCGAAGCCGCCCAGAAAACGGGTTTCATGATCAAGCGGGTAAGCCCAAAGAACCGCAATCCCAAGGGTGTGCCGGACGCCTGGGAGAGCGAGGCACTGGCCAGCCTGGAGCAACGCCTGGCGGCTGGCGAGAAGCCGGAAACCCTGGATATGTCCGCCGTGGTCGATACGCCCGAAGGCAAGTTGTTCCGCTATGCCAAGGCGCTGCCGACCCAGGCGGTCTGCCTGAACTGCCACGGCGACCCGGACAGACTTTCACCCGAGGTCAAAGCCAGACTGGCTACCGAGTATCCCAACGACAAGGCGGTCGGCTACAGCGCCGGCATGATTCGCGGGGTGCTTTCCATGAAAAAAGCGATGTAATCCAGCGACAAGGTTCAAGGGGCAAGGCAATCTTGCTTGCCCCTTGTTCCTTGTTCTCGAGTCCCATGGCCACACCCGCCCGTCTGCAGCATTTTCCCGTCGCCTGGTTCGCCATGATCATGGGCCTGGGCGGCCTCACCATCGCCTGGCTGCGTACTGAGGAAATCCTCGCCCTGTCGTTTTCCATCAGTCCCTGGCTGCTGGGCCTGACAACGGGCTTGTTTATCGTGCTGATGGTGGGCTACTCGATCAAAGTGGTGAAATACCGCGGGGAAGCGGCGGCGGAGTGGCTGCATCCGGTGAAGATGAACTTCGTGCCGACCATAAGCATCGCCTTGATTCTCCTGTCCATCGCCTGGTTGCCGTTCTCCGCGCCTTACTCCAAGCTGCTCTGGCTGTCTGGCACGGCACTGCATCTTGTGCTCACGCTGCATGTCATCACACAGTGGATGCACCGCACCCAGTTCGAGATCGCCCACCTCAACCCGGCCTGGTTCATCCCGGTCGTGGGCAACATCCTGATTCCCATCGCCGGGGTGCAGCACGCGCCGGCGGAAATCTCCTGGTTCTTCTTCAGCATCGGCATCGTCTTCTGGCCGGTATTGCTGGCAATCATCTTCAACCGGGTGATCTTCCACGGCAGCCTGCCGGAGCGGCTCATGCCCACCCTGTTCATCCTGATCGCGCCGCCGGCGGTGGGATTCCTGTCTTATGTGAAGCTGACCGGCGAGGTCGATGCCTTCGCCCGCATCCTGTATTACGCCGCCCTGTTCTTCACGATCCTGCTGATCGGCCAAGTGCGCTGGTTTGCCCGCCTCAAGTTCTACTTGTCATGGTGGGCCTACTCGTTTCCACTGGCGGCCATCACCATCTCCAGCCTGGTCATGTTCAAGCATACCGGCAACCCGCTGTTCCTGCGCCTGTCCGGCATCCTCCTGGCCATCACCACGGTCGTCATCGCGGCGCTGTTCATCCGCACCGGCATTGCCGTGGCGCGGCGGGACATCTGTGTGGCGGAATAAATTGCCTATTTCATGTAGCTGGAGCCCACCGTGATCGTTCGCGCCTCACTTATTGTTATGGCCCTGCTCCTGGCGAGCCCACCAGTACACGCGGAAATTCACAAATGCCGCCAGGGAGAGCGGGTGGTTTACCAGGAATTCCCCTGCCCCACAGGCAGCCAGTCCCTGGCGCCACCCAAAGCGCAACCCGCCCCCAGTGCCTACGAGGTCGAACAAGCCCGCGCCCGCGCGAAAAACGACATCGCCGCAGCCGAAGTACTCAGAAAACACGTGGAAAGAACCACCAAGACGCAGGAAAAACAGCGCACCGCGGCCCGCAAACAGGAAACCGACTGCATGCATTTGTTGGGCAAGATCGAAAAAACGGAAGCCAAGGCAAGCCTGGGAAAGAACCAGAAAAGCACCCTGAAAAGCGACCAGCGCAAATACCGCAAGGAATGCGGGCCGATTTGACGGTGAGCTGAATTACTTCTTCCTGCAGGGGAAGCGGTCTTCCAGCATCCGGTGCAGCGCCTCGCCAGCATTCTGCTTCAGAGCGTCGGGATGGGCGCGCATCCAGGTGACCAGCGTGGCGGGAATACGCTCCTTGTCGCCCTCGCCCAGACAGAACCGTGTGCTCCCCTTGCCGCCGTGCTTGGCATCGTAGGCGGTGGCATCGATAAAGCCATTCAGATAGTTGTGGCACATGACCGAGAGGGCTTTGACCTTCTCCGCGCCCTGGCACATTTGCAGGAGGGCATCGCCATTGCGGCCCGCCACGGGTTCGGCGGCCACCGCCAACGGCAGCAGGCCGAATATCAAGATTGCTTTCTGGAATCGCATTGACATTCCCCTACTAATTTGGAGGTTATTTTCGCGGCAAATATGCGCGCGGGCAAACGGATGTAAATGATTAACGCGGGCGCTTACCGCGCGGCACGAGGGGATTCGCCGAGCGACGTGGCGCCGGCTTGCCCGTCGGATGCGGTCGCCGGGCTCCGGCGGGTGCGGCACTTTCGTAACGCCGCCCGGTGCCGGCCGGCTGGAAATCCGGGATCAGGTGCTGCTTACCGTTGCCGATCAGATCGACGCGGCCCATTTCTTTCAAGGCATCGCGTAGCAACGGCCAGTTTTCCGGGTCGTGATAACGAAGAAAAGCCTTGTGCAACATGCGCGTGCGCCCGGCGCGAACCACCGGCACACTCTGGCCTCCGCGCAGAACCTTTTTCAGCGGATTGCGCTCCGTGTGATACATGGTGGTGGCCAGCGCCATCGGCGTCGGCAAAAAGGTCTGAACCTGGTCCAGGCGGAAGTGGTTGCGTTTCAGCCAGAGCGCCAGGTTGAGCATATCTTCATCGGTGGTACCGGGGTGGGCGGCAATGAAGTAGGGAATCAGATATTGCTCCTTGCCGGCTTCCTTCGAGAAGCGCTCGAATAGCTGCTTGAAGCGGTCGTAGGCAGCGATGCCCGGCTTCATCATGTGGTTGAGCGGGCCTTCCTCGGTGTGCTCCGGGGCGATCTTGAGATAGCCGCCAACATGGTGGGTAACTAGTTCCTTCACGTATTCCGGCGAGCGCAGTGCCAGGTCGTAACGCACGCCGGAACCGATGAGAATCTTCTTGATGCCGGGAAGCGCGCGCGCCTTGCGGTAAAGCTGGATCAACGGGCCGTGATCGGTGCCCATGTTCTCGCAGATGTCTGGGAACACGCAGCTCAAACGGCGGCAGGCGGATTCGATCTTCGGGTCTTTGCAGGCCAACCGATACATGTTGGCGGTGGGGCCACCGAGATCGGAAATCACCCCGGTGAAACCCGGTGTCTTGTCACGGATGGCTTCGATCTCGTGCAGGATGGATTCCTCGGAACGGCTCTGGATGATGCGACCCTCGTGCTCCGTGATGGAGCAGAAGGTACAGCCACCAAAGCAACCACGCATGATGTTCACCGAGAAGCGGATCATCTCCCAGGCGGGAATCTTCGCGTCGCCCGAAGTTGCGTTATATGACGGATGTGGCGCCCGCGCGTAAGGCAGGTCGTAGACGCGGTCGAGTTCCTCGGTGGCAAGCGGAATCGGTGGTGGGTTCAACCAGACATCCCGTTCGCCATGCGCCTGGACGATAGCGCGGGCATTGCCGGGGTTCGATTCGAGATGAAACATGCGCGAAGCATGCGCGTAGAGCACCGGATTCTTTGCTACCTGCTCGTAGGCGGGAATGCGCAGGACGGTGTGGGAACGGGCGGCACGCAGTTGTGTCAGGCGTTCTTCGCGGCTGACCAGGCGGATCGGATGAGCTCCTTCCACTGCCGCGGGCTGGCCCGGCTGACTAGCGCTGGAAAAGGCATACGGGTCCGGATGCGCATCGACCCGGCCGAGGATTTCCAGTTGCGTGGAATCCACTTCCGCCCAGTCTTCCCCCGGCTTCCAGCCAAATGGCGCCATGAACGCGGTACCGCGCAGATCACGGATTTCGGAAATCATCTCGCCTGCAGCCAGGCGGTGGGTGAGCGCCACCAGCGCCCGTTCCGCATTGCCAAACAAAAGCATATCGGCCTTGGAATCGGTCAGCACCGAGCGGCGCACCTTGTCCGACCAGTAGTCGTAATGCGCAATGCGGCGCAAGCTGGCTTCGATGCCGCCGATCACCACATTTACCCCGGCATAGGCCTCGCGGCAGCGCTGCGAATAGGCCACCACCGCGCGATCCGGGCGTTTGTTGGGCTCGGCGTTGGCGGTGTAAGCATCGTCGGAACGGATTTTTCGCTCCGAGGTGTAGCGGTTAACCATCGAATCCATGTTTCCCGCCGTCACCCCGAAATACAGATTCGGCCGCCCCAGAACACGGAATGCATCAGCCGACCGCCAGTCCGGCTGGCTGATAAGGCCGACCCGGAAGCCCTGCGCCTCCAGCAGCCGCCCCACCAGCGCCATACCAAAACTGGGATGATCGATGTAAGCGTCGCCGGTCACCAGAATGACATCGCAACTGTCCCAGCCCAGCGCCTCCATTTCCTTGCGTGACATCGGCAGAAACGGTGCCACACCGAAGCGTTTGGCCCAGTAGGGGCGGTAGGAGAAAAGGGGTTTAGCGGTGTCCAAAGCAGTCGATAAAAAAGGCCAACCGTTGCGGCGGCGACTACAGAATAACAGCCGGGAAGCCGCATGAATAGGCGGTTTGTCTCTTCGTCAGTTTCACAGTTACCCCATAAGTTACCCCTGCCGGGTGAAGGCTGCCCCCTCGCGCCAACAAAAAACCCGGCACGCGGCCGGGTTGGGTCTGGGGAGTGCCTGAGCATGACCCAGGTCGAGGGTGCGCGTTCATTGCGCGTCAGGTTGACCCCCTTCGTGCGGCGGCAAAGGCTGCAAAGGAACCAACGAAATCACGAAGGCGCCGCGT
>PFJX01000017.1 GCA_002784045.1 Hydrogenophilales bacterium CG_4_10_14_3_um_filter_63_21 | reverse complement strand
TTGCCTTGGCCACATCGCTCAAGCACTTTTCGGGCAAGCGAAACCTCGCCGCCAGATTTGCGCGGATTTTGGCCGCCATCAACAAGAACTCAACATCGGCCACGGCCATCGTCGCCCAGGCGCTGTTCGTGGGCTGGGAAAACGCAGTGCGGGAGATGAAACGATTGATGCTGGAGGCGAGGACGTAGGATGGGGTTACCGAAGGGTAGGGGCTTCATCGGAGCGATAGCGAACCGCAGCAATCAACGCCAGCGTGGGCGATGTGGTTCGGCCCGCGAGCGGGCCTCCTACGCCTCCCCCTTCATCAGGCTGAAGCAAACCTCGCCTTCCCGGTTGCTGCTCAGTTCCAGCCGGTAACCCAGGCTTGCGGCTTGCTTGGTGGCCTGATACAGGCCGATGCCGAGGCCGTCATAGGTCGACACCGGGGCGTGGAACAACTTGTCTTTGACTTCAGGCGGCACGGCTTCGCCGGAATCGCACACCGTCAGGCAAGGCGTGGGCTGCGTTTCCAGTTCGACCCGGACCGCCACATCCGGCTGCCCCACGCGCTTGCGCAGCGCGTTCTGCACCAGGTTGTCGGCGACGCTGTCGAACAATTCCTGTGGCAGCCAGACCGTGGCATTGGGCTCGTCCATGTTGAAACGCAATTCTTCGCGCGCATAACGCGCCTTCAATATCCGCCACCATTCGCGCGCCTGAATCTGATTGGTGTCGAGTGCCTTTTCTGGCGCTTTCAGCTTGTCCAGGGTGATTTCCAGGCGTTTCGCCATTTGCGGCAACTGCCGCTGCATCAGGCTTTGCAGCGACATGGCCTGCTCGGGCAGGCTGTGCTCGGCGGCGGAACAGAGCGTTTTCAGCGATTGCAGAAGGTTCTTCACGTCATGGGTCAGGCGCGATCCGGTTTCGAAAATCGCCTGGGTATAAGCATTGGCGCGCATGGCACGCTCGCGCGTCTTGGCCGCGTAGAAGTAGCCGATGATCTCGGTCAACAAGCGCAAATGCAGGGCAAAAGCGGGATTGACCTGCGTTTCCGTATAGAACGTCACCTCCACTTCCAGGTGGGTGAACGAAGTGGCATACCGGCTCTTTTGCCCCAAAGAACCGTTGCAATCCGGTGTCCGCCAGGTGACTCCGGTGGACCAGGGTAGATGGGTAAACCCCGCCATTGCGCTACGCAGGAAAACATCCGGCTCGGGCTGTTGTTCGGCGGCATCGGATAGCTGCTTCAACCACTCTTCCAGCGGCAGCCCGAGAGACAGCACGTAGCGGGAAAACAGGTTGCGCAGGCCGGATGATCCGCCACGCGGTTGCCACAACCAGGCGAATATCAGCAAGGTCGCGGCGAGGGTACTCGTACTGAGGAGCAGGCTACTGGCGTAATCGCTCTGGCGGAGATGCATGGCGACATAACTGCCCAAAGCCAGCACCCCGATGATTAGCACGAACATGAGGGCGTATAGCAAATCCACGGCCAAGCCGCCCCGGCTGAGACGGGGGGAAGGAAACAGCGCCGCCGCCAGCGGCAGCAGGAGCAGGCCGTCACGCCAAAAGACAACCTGGCTGACTTGGCGCACCGGCAGCCCATAACACTGCGGCAGCAACCAGACGAACAGCAGCAGCAGCAGGTAGAGCACCGCCGACCATAAGCCGAGCCGTTCGCGCACGGACGGCAGCGTGACCGCCACCGCACCCAGCAGACCGGCCAGCATCACGCACCAGAGCGCGGCCACCCAGACGTTATGCAGCCCCGCCAGAGAGGCGCCCACCAGCAACACCCCGAGGGTGCGATGCCAGGGCAAGCGTTGCTGGCCACTGAAAAACGGTTGCCAGAGAAGGAATGCGCCGTAATGCGCCAACACCACGGCCTGCCCCCACAAGTCATCCTGTCCCCAGACAAACGCGGCATGTAGAAGCAGCAACATCAGGGCCAGGATTCGGTTGCCATAGTGCTGCAAACGCAATGGCGCCATATCGGTGATGACTTGCGGGGATTCGCTGAGGAAAGGCGTGTTCGCGCTGGACATGGCGAAGGTTATCGGCCAATTGCAAACAAAGTTGAGCGGGGATGAATGCGATAAACTGCCGGCCATTCCCGCTGGGCCATCGGGTTCAGACTGACAGGCCTGTCGAAGCTTCGCCAGAGTCTCCCCGAAGAATGACTCCAATCGATTGATTTTAATCGCATCACATCAAGGCCCGTTTATTGCATGCAAGCGTACCGGCATGAAAACCACCGCTAATCCGGAAAACGCCAGCCGCCCCTGGGTCCAGGATGCGGCACGTCATTCTCCCCGCCCACTGCCCATGATGCGTGAACCGCGCGGCTTTACCCTGATTGAACTCGCCATCGTGCTGGTGGTGATCGGCCTGCTGCTGGGGGGCGTGCTGAAAGGCCAGGAATTGATCGAGAGCGCCCGCGCGCGCAACATTATTTCGCAACTCGATAGCATCAAGGCCGCCTATTACGCTTTTCAGGACAAATACCGCGCCGCCCCCGGCGATTACCCGGGCAGCCTGGCGTATGCCAATCTTTCCGGCATCACTTCACCCCAAGTGGGCGGTAATGGCGATGGCGTGGTCCGCGACACCCCGCAAGCGCGGGAAAGCCTATTGTTATGGGTACACCTCTCGCACGCCAATCTGATCGCCGGCAACTACCGCGCCGAGGGCAGCTTGCCCGACCGCAACGGCGAATGGCCGCGCAACCCTTACAACGCCAATCTGCAGCTCCAGTATGACAACCAGTTCGCCAACGCCGGGGCCTCACCTCGACTCAATCTGAAAACCGGCAACCTGATACCCGCCAAAGTGCTGGCGGATATCGACCGCAAGATCGACGACGGCCGTGCCGACAGCGGTCAGTTTCGTTTCAGCAATTATGACGGTGGCGGCGGTTCGCCCTCGGCACAACGCTGCTATGACGCCAGTACCGGCCTCTGGCGCGCCGCTGATAATGATCCTAATTGCGGGGCGGCAGCGCTGTTCTGAGTGGTCTATCGGGCGCTACATTTTTTGTGGCTGATTACCGCGCCAATCCGGCTCTCTACTCTGACGCCGCGATGGCGATGCGCTGGCGATCAGCGAACTCTTCCGAAGATTGGATGCCGCGCATTTTCAGGGTGTGGTTGCGCACCGCGACTTCGACCAGAACCGCCAGGTTGCGGCCGACGGCGACCGGGATTCGCACTTCCGCGACTTCGATGCCGAGGATGACGCGGCTGCCGGCGGCCATGTTGAGACGGTCGATTTCCTGCCACGGGTTTTTCCCGGTGTCGGCCGGACTCAGATGAATGATGAGTTTGAGGTTTTTCTTGTGTTTGACGGCGGTTTCGCCAAACAGGCGGCGGATGTTGAGCACGCCCAGGCCGCGGACTTCCATGAAGTCCTGCAACAGCACGGGGCAGCGGCCTTCCAGGGTATCGGGCGAGACGGCGAATACTTCCAGGACATCGTCCGCCACCAGGCGGTGGCCGCGCGAGATCAATTCCAGCGCCAGTTCGCTCTTGCCCACGGCGGGGTCGCCGGTGATCAATACGCCGACCCCGGAGACTTCCAGAAACACGCCATGCATGATCGTGGAGGGCGCCAACGCTTGGGCCATGATGTGCGACAACAGGCGCATCAGGGCCGGGCTTTGCTCGGTCGAGGTGAACAAAGGGGTGGCGCTGCGCTCGGCGGCGGCGATCATGCCATCTGGCACCGACTCGCCATTGGCGACCACCAGGGCGGCCAGCTCAGTGGAGAACAGGTTGGTGATGGAGAGCGCCAGGTCCGAGGGCGAGAGGCCGCGCAGGTAGTCCATTTCGGCACAACCCATGACCTGAACGCGGTTGGGATGGACGTAATTCAGATGCCCCATCAGGGCCAGCGTGGGTTTCTGGATGGTGTCCGAGTCGAGAACCTTGGCGCCGCCACTGCGGCCGGCGACCCAGGACAGTTGCAAGCGCTCCCCGGCCTGGCGAAATAGCTCCGCGACCGTGATGGGGTGCGGGGTGATGGGTTCGTTCAGGGTGTCCATTCGGTAATCAGGCGATGCAGGGTGGTGGCGTCGGGGGCGGCACGCAGACGGGCGCGGAAAGTTTCGTCCGAGAACATGGCGGCCAGCTCGCCAAGGATCTGCAAATGCACATCGGCGGCGGCGGCGGGGGCGAGCAACACGAACACCAGATCGACCGGTTGGCCATCGGGCGCATCGAAATCGATGGAGGTTTTCAGACGGAGAAAAGCACAGGCGGCTTCTTTCAGGTGCTTGATGCGGCCATGAGGGATGGCGATGCCGTAGCCGAGCGCCGTGGAGCCGAGTTTCTCGCGCGCGAACAGGCTTTCGAATACCTCGCTGGCGGTAACGCCCTGGCTGGCCTGAACAAGCTGGGCGGCTTGTTCGAACAGGCGCTTTTTGCTGGTCGTTTCGCACTCGGCCTGAACATTGGCGAGCGTGAGCAGGGGGGCTATCAAGTTCATTTCTAGGCCTTGAAAAGGCGCCGACGGATGAAAACGGTTACTGCGATAGGCGCACGGAACATCGCGGCTGGCTTAGGCCAGGTTGCCGAAGGCCACCGGAAACCTGGAGGGCCCAGGGTGCGATAAAGCCGCAATCCGACCTGCGGCGAGGTTCCCATTTTTCATTCCGTCGGAGGTTTATTCGGCTTCTGCTTCGCTACTCTGGCCTTTGACGCCACCGGACTCGCGATGCACGTTGCCGGCTTTTTCCTTGTGCTTGACGATTTGACGATCGAGCTTGTCGGTTAGCGCGTCGAGGGCGGCATACATGTCGGCGTCGATGGATTCCACATAGATGTCGCGGCCGGGCACATGCACGTTGGCTTCCGCTTTGTGCTGGAGTTTATCCACCGAAAGAATGACGGAAACGTCGATCACCTGGTCGAAATGCCGGGTGACGCGGCCCATCTTGTCTTCCACATAACCCCGAATGGCGGGGGTCACATCCAGGCGATGGCCGGTGATGGTGAGGTTCATTGACTGCTCCTTTTCTGGTTTGTGGGTGATTTTGCGCAGGTCACATCGACTTGCGCTGGTTGGCGGGAGGAATGTTAAGCAACTCCCGATATTTGGCGACGGTACGCCGGGCGACAACAAAGCCCTGTTTGCCCAGCAGCTCGGACAGGGCGTTGTCCGAGAGTGGATTGGCGCGATTCTCCGCGTCGATGAACTGTTTGAGCAGCGCGCGCATGGCGGTGCTGGAGGCGGCGCCGCCTTCCTCGGTGGCCAGCGAGCTGCCAAAGAAATACTTGAATTCGAAGAGCCCGCGCGGGGTCATCATGAACTTCTGGGTGGTCACGCGCGAGATGGTGGATTCATGCAGTTCCACAGTATCGGCAATTTCCTTGAGGGTGAGTGGGCGCATGGCCACCGCGCCGTGTTCGAAGAACATGCGCTGGCGGTCGACGATGGCCTGCGAGACTTTCAGGATGGTTTCGAACCGCTGCTGCACGTTCTTGATCAGCCAGCGAGCTTCCTGCAACTGGGTGGACAGTGAGGCGCCGCCCTCGCGGTTGTTGCGCAGTATGCCGGCATACATTTCATTGATGCGCAGTTTGGGCATGGCGCTCGGGTTGAGGTTGACCACCCACAATCCCTTCACTTTTTTCACGAACACATCTGGCACCACATAGCGTGTATCCGTCTGGGTATAAACGGCGCCCGGGCGCGGCTCCAGCGAAGTGATGAGCTGGCGCAACTGCATGAAGTCGTGGTCGTCGAGCTCGAGCAGCTTCTTCAGCTTGCCGTATTCGCGGTCGGCCAGCAGGGTGAGATGTTCGCGCACCAGGGTTTTCGCGGCTTCGAGGTGGGGCGTGTTTTTCGGAAAGGCGTTCAGTTGCAGCCATAGGCACTCACCCAGATCACGCGCACCGACGCCGACGGGATCGAAGCTTTGCAGCAGGCCGAGCGCGGTATGCAGCTCGACCGGGTCCACTTCCAGTTCCGCCGGCAATAGCTCGGCGAGTTCTTCCAGTGAGGCGGTGAGGTAGCCGTCGTCGCCGAGCGCTTCGATCAGGAAGGCGACCAACTGGCTGTCGCGGTGGGTGAGCGCGGTCAGGCCGAGTTGTTCAGCCAGATGCTGGCGCAGGTTGGTGGATTCGGCTTGCTGGAAGCCATGTTCGTCCTCGTCCTCATCCGGGGCCGGCCCTACCGCGCGGTCACCCCAGGCCATTTCTTCGTAGACATCGTCGCGTTCCTGGCGCGCCGTTTCATCGGCGGGGGTATCGCCTGAGGGGCCGTCAAAGCTGTCTTCGCCGTCCAGGCGTTCCAGCAGGGGGTTGTCCTGCAACATCTGCGAGATTTCCTGGCCCAGTTCCAAGGTCGAAAGCTGCAACAGTCGGATCGACTGCTGGAGTTGGGGGGTCAGGGTAAGCTGCTGATGCAGCTTGAGCTGGAGGCTCTGCTTCATGCGTGAAGCGGCATTGAGGTGGCTGTGGGGATAAATCGAGAAGGGAGGGGTCAGAGCCGGAAGTGCTCTCCCAGGTAAACCTGGCGAACGCTTTCATTGTAAATGATTTCATCGGGCACTCCGGCCGCCAGAACCTCGCCCTGATTGAGAATGTAGGCGCGGTCGCAGATGCCCAGCGTCTCGCGCACGTTGTGGTCGGTGATCAATACCCCGATGTCGCGATTGGTGAGAAAACGCACGATTTTCTGGATGTCCATCACCGAAATCGGGTCGATGCCGGCGAACGGTTCGTCCAGCAGAATGAAGCGCGGCGAGGTGGCCAATGCGCGCGCGATTTCCAGGCGCCGCCGCTCGCCGCCGGACAGGCTGGCGGCGTTGGCATCGCGCAGCCGGGTCAGGTGGAGGTCTTCGAGCAGGCTTTCCATACGGGTATCAGCCTCGGCGTCGTCATAGCCCTTGAGTTCCAGCATGGCGGCGATGTTATCGGCCACGCTCATGCGGCGGAAGATGGAGGGCTCCTGCGGTAGATAGGAAAGCCCCAGGCGGGCGCGGCGATAGACCGGAAGACGGGTGAGATCGGCCGCATCCAGGCTGATGCGGCCGCTATCCGCGCTGATCAATCCCACCAACAGGTAAAAGCAGGTGGTCTTGCCGGCCCCGTTGGGGCCGAGCAGCCCGACCACCTCGCCGCTCTCCACCTGGATCGAAACATCGTTCACCACCCGGCGCGATTTGTAGCGCTTGGTGAGGTTTTCCGCTTTGAGCACCGATTTTGACACCGGCTGGCTCATGGTTTAGCGGCCGCCGCCGGGTTGCCGTTCCTTGGGCGAATCACCGCGTGCACCCGTCCCGGGCTGCCGCTGATGCTGCCCTGGGCCTGGAAAAACTCGGTCTTGCCATCGTAGGTGATGAGGTTGCCGCGCAGATCATCCTCGCCCCGTTTCAGGCGTGCCTGGCCGGTCAGCTTCAGTTTCTCGGCGTGTCCGTCATACTCCAGATGGCTGGCCCAGCCTTCGGCATAGTCCTCTTTGCCATCCATTTTCTGGCGGAAATACACCGGCTTTCCCGTCGCTGTGCCGCTGGAGAAACCCCGCTCGTCCTGGCGTACGTCGATGCGGTCGGCGGTGATCAGCAGCGTGCCCTGGGTGAGCACCACATGGCCTTCATAAATCGCGAGTTTCTGGGCGTCGTCGACGCGCGCGTTGTCCGACTCCAGGTTGACCGGCTTGTCCTTGTCGGCCTTCTCCGCCCAAGTGGGCAGGCTGGTGGCGAGCAGCAGGAAGAGAAAAAGGGTTTCAGCGTGTTTTTTCATAAAGGCCTCGAACGCCGCCGGTGAGTTCCAGCCGCTTATTGTGCTCATCCGCGTATAGGCCACCCGCGTGGATGACCGACTTTCCCAAATGTAGAGTGACCGGTTTGTCGCTATTCAGGATGCCCGCATCGGGCACCACGCGCAGGTGTTCGCCAGTCAGGCTGAAAGCGGCCTGCCCCGGCATGGCGCCACGATTGGCCTGGACATTGCCGAGAAAGTGCACGCTGTCGCGGTCGCCGAAAATCAGGCCGCGGCGGGCGCTGATGGCGATCGGCGCCTGCCCGGCGGTGGTCAGATGAAATTGCGGCTGAACCAGTTCGCTGGTGTCGTCGTCCATGTAGTGAATCATGCGCTCGGCGGTGAGGCGGTACCGTGGCCTTCCCGCGATGTCGAAGGTCTGTGCGTTGAAATGCTCGACGCGATAGTCGGGATCATGGGCGAAGCCGGCGTTGTCCTGCGCTTGCGGGCGTTCGGCCAACTGATTCAACCAAAGGCTCAGCAACGCGACCAAGGCCGCCAATGCGAGCGGCAGCCAGTTCACATGATGGCCGCTGGTCATCGATCGTAGAGCGCCAGTTGCGCGGCCCAGGTGCCCTGGGCGCGCAGGATCAGTTCGCAGGCTTCGCGCGCGGCGCCGCGTCCGGCGCCGGTATGGGTGACGTAATGGCAGCGTGCCTTCACCGCGTCTGGCGCGTCAGGCACGCTGATGGCCAGGCCGCAACGGCGCAATACCGGCAGATCCACCAGATCGTCACCCATGTAGGCGATCTGTTCGGGGGCAAGATTCATGCTGGCGAGCAGTTTTTCAAAGGCGCCCAGCTTGTCGTCGGCACCCTGGAAGAGATGCGCGATGCCCAGATTGCGTGCTCGCAACAGCACCACCTGAGAGCTGCGCCCGGTGATGATGGCGGTCTCGACGCCGCTGGCTCGCAGCATCTTGATGCCGTGGCCGTCGCGCGAGTTGAACGCTTTGTATTCCTGGCCGTCGTCGCCGTAGATCAGGCTGCCATCGGTGAGTACCCCGTCCACGTCGAAGGCGATCATGCGCACGGCACGGGCTCGTTCCTGAATTCCCCATTCTTCAATGTCTTGCTGGCTCATACCACGCCCGCGCGGAGAAGGTCATGCATGTTGAGCGCGCCACTAAGTTGTCCTGCCGCGTTGACGGCAAAAAGGCCGTTGATCTTGAATGTTTCCATCATTTGCACCGCCTCCACCGCCAGCGCATCTTCAGCAATGGTGCGCGGGTCGCGTTTCATGACCTCGGTGATCACCACGCCGCGCACATCCACATCGTTGTCCAGCAGGCGGCGCAGGTCGCCGTCGGTAAAGATGCCGAGCAAACGGCCAGCGTCATCGGTGACGGCCGTCATGCCCAGGCTCTTGCGGGTCATTTCCAGCAGGGCTTCCTTCAGACTGGCGTTCGCCTTCACCACCGGCAGGTCGGCATCCTTGTGCATGAGGTCGCGCACATGCACCAGCAAGCGCCGGCCGAGGGCGCCGCCCGGGTGGGTGCGGGCGAAATCCTCCGCCGTGAAACCGCGCGCGAACAGCACCGCCACCGCCAGCGCGTCACCCATCGCCAGCGCCGCCGTGGTACTGGCGGTGGGCGCCAGGTTATGCGGGCAGGCTTCCTGCGCGACGCTGGCGTCGAGATGGATATCCGCCTCGCGCGCCAGGGTGGAATCGGGATTGCCGGTCATGCTGATCAAGCGGGCCCCGCGTCGCTTGATCAGCGGCACGATGGCGGCGATTTCCGCGCTCTCTCCGGAGTTGGACAAAACGATGACCACATCTTGCCCGGTGATCATGCCGAGGTCGCCGTGGCTGGCTTCGGCCGGGTGCATGAAGAAGGCGGGGGTGCCGGTGCTGGCCAGCGTGGCGGCGATCTTGCCGCCGATATGGCCGGATTTGCCCATGCCCGACACCACCACGCGACCCTGGCATTGCAGGATCAGGGTGACCGCGTCGAGGAAGGATTGATCCAGGCGATCCTGCAAGTGGCTGACGGCGGTGGCCTCGATTTCCAGCGTGCGGCGGGCAAGCTGGAGGAGGTCGGAAGGGCTGGCGGTGGGGGATGTCATAATGGGCCGCGAGTATAGCCTTGTACCCCTAGCCCGCTCCATGCCCAGCACCCTCGAACTCACTCTGATTCTGCTCGCCAGCGGCGTTATCGCCGTCGCGTGGCTGAAAGCCCTTGGGCTTCCGGCGCTGCTCGGGTATGTGCTGATCGGCGCTGGCATGGCGCCCTTTCTGCCGCGCCTGGCTCACGCGTCGCCGGCCAGCCACCTGGCCGAGTTCGGGGTGGTGTTCCTGATGTTCTCGATCGGCCTGGAATTCTCTCTCGCGCGCCTGAACACCATGCGCCAGGCGGTGTTCGGACTGGGTGGCCTGCAAGTCATCATCACCATGTTCATCGTCATGGCCCTGGGGTTGCTGTTCGCCTTGCCGTGGGAGCAAGGTCTGGCCCTGGGCGGCGTGCTCGCCATGTCTTCCACCGCCATCGTCAGCAAACTGCTGTCCGAGCGCGACGAACTGGGCAGCGAACACGGTCGCCTGATTCTCGGCGTATTGCTGTTCCAGGATCTCGCCGTGGCGCCGCTCATCATCTTCATCCCCGCCCTGGCGCAGAGCGCCAGCCTGGCTGTCGCGCTGCTCCACGCCAGCCTGAAAGCCGCCCTGGTGCTGGTAGTCATCCTGGTCATCGGGCAACGCCTGATGCGCCCGTGGTTCCAGTGGGTGGCGAGCCACAAGTCCGCCGAACTGTTCATGCTCAACGTATTGCTGGTCACCCTCGGGCTGGCCTATGTCACCGACCGCGCCGGTCTCTCCCTGGCCCTGGGCGCCTTCCTCGCCGGGGTGCTGATCGCGGAAACCGAATACCGCTACCAGGTGGAAGCCGACATCCGTCCTTTCCGCGATGTACTCATGGGGCTGTTCTTCGTTTCCATCGGCCTGATGCTCGACCTCGGCGTGGTCGCGCGGCACTGGGGCGAAGTGCTCAGCATCCTGCTGGCGCTGGTCGTCGGCAAGCTGCTGCTGGTGGCTTTATTAGCCGGGCTTTATGTCCGCGCCTGGCCGGTCCTGCTGCGAGTTGGCCTGGGTCTCGCGCAAGCTGGCGAATTCGGTTTTGTGCTGCTGACGCTCACCCTTGGCAACGGTCTGATCAGCGCCGAGTTGCATCAGACCGTGCTCGCCGCGATGGTGCTCTCCATGCTGATCGCGCCGCTCCTGGTGCTGTACGGCAACCTTCTGGCCAAGCGCCTGGAAGGCGGCGCCTGGGTGGAGCAGGCGCGTGGCGTGCATGAAATCGCCGCGCGCGCCTTCGGCATCCAGAAGCATGTCATCGTGTGTGGCTACGGCCGCAGCGGGCAGAGCCTGGCGCGCCTGCTGGAATCGGAAAACGTGCCCTTCATCGCCCTCGACGACGATCCGCGCCGGGTGCGCGCCGCCGCCCAGGCCGGCGACCGGGTGGTGTTCGGAGATGCCTCGCGCGTCGAAGTGTTGATGGCGGCGGGGGTGCACCGCGCCCGCGCGGTGGTGGTCAGCTTCGCCCACACCCCCTCCGCGCACAAGGTGCTCGCCGCCGTGCAGCGGCTGAAACCGGATGCGCCAGTGATCGTGCGCACCGTCGACGACAGTGACCTCGACGCCCTGCGCGATGCCGGCGCCGCCGAAGTGGTGCCGGAAGTCATGGAAGGCGCGCTCATGCTCGGCTCGCAAACTTTACTCATGGCAGGAGTCCCACTCGCACGTGTGCTCAAACGCATCCGCCAGACCCGCGAGGCGCGTTACGGCGCCATGCGTGGCTACTTTCGCGGCCTCACCGACGAACTCGACGACGAAACCGGCGGCGAGCGACTGAGCTCCATCCTGGTTGACGCCCGCCTCGGCGATCAAGGCAAAACACTGGCCGAACTCGATCTGGAAAGCCTTGGAGCGACCGTCGTCAACCTCCGCCGCCGTGGCGCCCACGGCTTTGAATTCACGCCGGAAACCTACCTGGAAACCGGCGACATCCTTATTCTGCGGGGGGGGCCGGAAACCCTGGCCGCGGCGGAAATGCGATTGGCGGGAGGCTAGCAGCCTGTCGGATTTTGGAATCGTCGGCTGCGAAATGACCGCAGCGGCCCATTTTTCACCGGCTTTTTGCCCCATAGCCGGGCTATGCGGCGGCAAATCTGGCAAAAACTGGCCTCGCTGGGGCCGTTTCTCGCTATCGACGACCAAAGTCCAACAGGCTGCTAGCCGCCTTGCCTACACCCGATAGACCTCTTGCATGATCTCGATGAAGCGCCGCGCTTGCGGCGACAGGAAGCGGCCACGGCGTAATACCAGGCCGTAGCTGCGTTGCGGAAAGTATTGGGTGAGCGGAATGCTCACCAGTTTTTCCGTGCCGGTGAGGCAGATGTCGGTGACGATGGAAATGCCCATGCCGAGTTCCACATATTTCTTGATGACTTCCCAGCCGCCGGCTTCCAGGGTGACCTGGAAGGTCAGGTTGTGCTGCTGGAACACGTATTTGACGATACGCCAGGTGGACAGATGCGCGGGCGGCAGGATCAGGCCGTAGTGGCTGACGTCTTCCAGAGTGACTTCCTCGCCCATTGCCGACTGCCTCGCCAGCGGGTGGCCGATGGGCGTGATCAGCATCGGGTCGTAGCTCACCACCGGCTGGTATTCAATGTCTTCCGGCACTTCCAGCATCGAGCCGACGGCGAAGTCGATCTCGTCGGAGCGCAGCATCTTGAGGCCGTCGCGCCCGGTGACGTTGTGCATTTTCAGATGCACCTTGGGATACGCCGCCACGAAACGGCTCACCGGTTCCGGCAAGGTATAGAGGATGGTGGATTCGCCCGCGCCGATGTTCAGTTCGCCTGATTCCAGTTTGCCGAAGTGGGCGGAGAAAGTTTCCTGCAATTTGTCGATGCCATCGACCAGCGGTTCCGCAAGCTGATAGAGCACCTCGCCTTCCGGCGTGAGCTTGAGACGCGGGCCGCGCCGCTCGAACAGCACTACTTCCAGTTCCCGTTCCAGCGCCTGAATCTGTAGCGACACGGAAGGCTGCGACAGAAACAGCTTTTCCGCCGCCTTCGAGATGCTGCCGCAGCGCACCACCTGATGGAAGGCGCGCAACTGCTTGAGACGATTGTTCTTGTAGTAAAGCTGGGCGTCGGAGGGCATGGGATCGCTCTTGTGGGCGTGTCGTCGGGTTCCCCTTCGGGGACGATGACGCGATAAAGCCGCTAACCCGACCTACGTAAAAACGCGGGGTTTGTGCATTGCATCATTAAATTTGCCAATGTTCAAGATTGAAATTATTGGCCGATGACCTGTTTGCCATATCAATACACTGTGCACTGCAACATTTGTGGACATGATGGTCCTGGCATACCTGACTATCCATATCAGGTAAAGGAGCGGTGATGGAGACGATTGCAGATGTGGCGGTGGCGGGGGTCTTCATGGCGGTCCTGGGTGGCGCTTTGGCCTGGCTGTTGTCCTTGGCCAACAAGCGTTTCTATGTCTACGAGGATCCGCGCATCGATGAGGTCGAGGAAATGTTGCCGAAGTCCAATTGCGGCGCTTGCGGCACGGCGGGCTGCCGCAACTTCGCGGAACAGGTGGTGGCGGGTGAGAGGGTTCCGGCCAGGTGCACCGTGAACTCTCCGGACATGAACGCCACTATCGCCAGTTTTCTGGGCGTGGCCATGGGTGAAGTCGAGAAGCAGGTGGCGCGCCTGGCCTGCGCCGGCGGCAGCCATGTCGCCAGGATGCGCGCCAGTTACCAAGGGCTGTCCACCTGCCGCGCGGCGGCCACGGTTTCCGGGGGCGGCAAGGCCTGCGCCTGGGGCTGCCTGGGGCTGGGCGATTGTGAGGTGTCATGTGATTTCGACGCCATCGCCATGGATCAATACGGCCTCCCGCGGGTGGATGCCGACCAGTGCACGGCCTGCGGCGACTGCGTCGCGGTGTGTCCGAAAGACCTTTTTTCCTTGCAGCCGCTGAGCCACAAGCTCTGGGTGGCCTGCAAGAGCCGGGCGGATGGCGATATCGCCGAAGCGCAATGCGGGGTGGCCTGTACCGCCTGCGGCAAGTGCGTGATGGATGCCGCCCCCGGCCTGATCCGCCTGGACCGCAACCTGGCGGTGATCGACTACGCCAAGAACCCCTTGGCGTCTGCCGTGGCGATCGAGCGTTGCCCCACCGGGGCCATTGTCTGGCTGGATGGCAAGCCGCCGGCGAAAGGACGCGAGGCCAAGAAGATCATCCGCATGGAAGCGCTCCCGGTGAGCGCCAACGTTGTCTGAGAGGCATTTCGAAATGATCAAAAACCCCATCACCCAACTGCTCGGCCAGATGCACCTGATGGAGCCGGGCACGTCTTCTAAAACCACCGCCAGGAACGTGAAATACCCCGGCGTGCGTGATGCCATCGACGGCAACACCGCCGTGATCCTGGTCGAGCGCGTCGCTTCCGATGCCGCCGGTGCTTACCCCATCACGCCGTCCACCAACATGGGCGAGTACTGGTCCGAGGCGGTGGCCGCCGGCCAGGTGAATATGTCGGGCCGCCCGTTGATTTTCCTGGAACCGGAATCCGAACATGCCGCCGCCGGGGTGACCGCCGGGATGGCCATGACCGGCCTGCGCGCGGTGAATTTCACCTCCTCCCAGGGCATGGCCTTCATGCACGAATCGCTCTATGGCGCCGTTGGCAAGCGCCTGCCCTATGTGCTCAACCTGGGCTGCCGCGCGATCACCAAGGCGACCCTCAACGTGCATTGCGGCCATGACGACTACCACTGCGCCGACGACACCGGCTTTATCCAGGTGATGGCCAAGAGCGCGCAGGAAGCCGCCGACCTCAACATGATCGCGCGCAAGACCGCCGAACTCTCCTTGACCCCGGCCATCATGGGAATGGACGGCTTCCTCACCACCCACCTGATCGAGCCGGTGTTGACGCCGGAAAAGGGGCTGGTGGTGGATTTCCTGGGCCGCCCGGACGACCTCATCGACACCCCGACGCCGGCGCAGGAAATCATCTATGGCCCGAAGCGCCGCCGCGTGCCGGCGATCTGGGATGTGGATTCCCCGCTGGTGTCCGGCGGCGTCGCCAACCAGGACGCGCACATGCAGGCCACCGCCGCGCAGCGCCCGTATTTCTTTCAGCACATCCCGGCACTCATGGATCAGTGCATGGCCGAGTTCGCCGCGCTGACTGGCCGCCGCTACCGCCGCGTCGATGCCTATCGCTGCGACGACGCCGACTACCTCATCCTCGGCCAGGGCAGCATGACTGTGCAGGCGGCCGCCGTCGCCGACTGGCTGCGCGAGAACCGCAAAGTGAAAGTGGGCGTGGTCAACCTGACCTGCTTCCGTCCCTTCCCCGGCGACCTGCTGGGCCATGTGCTCAAGGGCAAGAAGGGCGTGGCCGTGCTGGAGCGCACCGACCAGCCGATGGCGGAAGATCTGCCGCTGATGCGCGAAGTGCGCGCCACCGTGAGCAAGTGCCTGGAAAACGGCGTGGATGCAGAGTTTCGGCGCAGCCAGAACTCTCCAGACGCCGGCGCCTACCCAGGCTACGCGGCTTACGCCAAGTTGACCGACCTGCCGCGCCTGTATTCCGGCTGTTACGGTCTCGGCTCGCGCGACCTGCAACCGGAAGCCCTGATCGCCGCCATCGAAAACATGACGGAAAAAGGTGCGCACAAAAAGTTCTATTACCTCTCCATCGACTTCATCCACGACCAGGCGGCCAACCCGAAGCAGGAAATCCATCAACAGGAAATCCTCGCCGCCTACCCGAAGATCAAGGAGCTGGCGCTCCACGGCTCCGAGAACCCCAACCTGATGCCGAAGGGCGCCATCGCCGTGCGCTTGCACTCGGTGGGCGGCTGGGGCGCGGTGACCACCGGCAAGAATCTGGCGATGACCTTGTTCGAGCTGCTGGGCTGGGACATCAAGGCCAACCCGAAGTATGGCTCCGAGAAGAAGGGCCAGCCCACCACCTATTACCTGTCCGCCGCGCCCGAGCCGATCCGCGTCAACTGCGAATACTCGGAAGTGGATGTGGTGCTCTCGCCCGACCCACAGGTGTTCCTGCACACCCATGCGGTAACCGGCCTCAAGAAAGCGGGCGTGTTCATCATCCAGAGCAATTTGCCGGATGCCGCGGCGCTGTGGGCGACCTTCCCGCCGCACGTCCAGAAAACCATCGTCGAGAACGACATCCAGGTGTTTTATCTGGATGCCTTCAGCATCGCCCGCGAGGAATCCTCCAACCCCGATCTGCAACTCAGAATGCAGGGCAACGCCTTCCAGGGCGCCTTTTTCCATGCCTCGGATGTGCGGCGGCGCGCCGGCCTGGATGAGGAAACCCTATTCCGCGCCATCGAAAATCAGCTCAACGAAAAGTTCGGCAAGAAGGGCCAGCGCGTGGTCGATGACAACCTGCGCGTGGTGAAGCGCGGTTACACGGAGATTCACGAGATTCCCACCGCCGTGAAGCAGATTGGCGCGCGCCAGCCGTCAGGGGCGAAGCCCCTGCCCGCATTGCCCATCATGCTGAAGCGGCAACCGGAAAACGCCGGCAAGCTGGCCAAGTCCGCCGACCTGCACCGCTTCTGGGAACAGACCGGGAGCTTCTACCTTTCCGGCAAGGGCTCCGACAACCTCGCCGATCCGTTCATGGGCATGGCCCTGATCCCCGCGGTCACCGGCGTCTATCGCGACATGGCCCAGATTCGTTTTGAACACCCGGTGTGGATCGCGGAAAACTGCACCGCCTGCGGCAACTGCTACACCCAGTGCCCGGACTCGGCAATTCCCGGCCTGGTTTCGACGGTGGGCGATGTGCTGGGTACCGCCATCAGCAATATCGAGATGGGCGGCCGCATCACCCGCTTCCTGCGCAAGGGTTCCCGCGTCATCGAGAAGAAGCTGCGCGGGGCGCTGGAGAAGGACGGCCTCGACGTGCGCGCCCTGATGCGCCAGGCGATCGAGGACGCCATTCACGAAGACCCCAACCAGGGCAACGCGGCGATGGAAGAGGAATACCACCTCCTGGAACAACAGATCGGTGAATTCCAGTTCGCCACCACCAAGCCCTACTGGACCAACAAGGAGAAGAAAGGCAAAGGCAGTGGTGGCCTCTTTTCCATTACCGTCAACCCCTACACTTGCAAGGGCTGCGCGTTGTGCGTGGAGGTCTGCGAGGACAACGCCCTGAAAATGGTCACCCAGAACGAGGACAGCGTCGCGCAACTGCGGCGCGACTGGAAATTCTGGCTCGACCTGCCCAGCACGCCGAAGGACTACCGCCGCATCGACGATCTCGACGAGAAGATCGGCGCGCTGGAAACCCTGCTGCTGGACAAACACAACTACAACAGCATGGCCTGCGGCGACGGCGCCTGCCTGGGTTGCGGCGAGAAGACCGCCATCCACCTGTTCACATCCACCGTCACCGCGCTGATGCAGCCGCGTGTGGCGGCCTTCGTGGAAAAGCTTGACGGCCTGATCGACGGACTGGAAAAGCATCTCCGGATGAAGCTCACCGAGACCGTGGACTTGTCCGATACTCGCGCCGTGCTGGCCGCCGTTGAAGCCAGCCAGGGCCACGACCTTACCCTCGCCAACCTGTCCGAGAGCCTCAAGGGGGATGCCCACGCCCAGCCCATCGACCCGCAGTGGCTGAAGTGGGTGACGCAACTGCTGGCGCGCCTGAAAGACCTCAAGTGGCGCTATGTGGAAGGTCCGACCCAGCGTGGCCGCGCCGTGATGGGCATCGCCAACTCGACCGGCTGTACCTCGGTGTGGGCCTCCACCTTCCCGTTCAATCCGTACCCATTCCCCTGGACTTCGCACCTGTTCCAGGACTCCCCCTCGGTGGCGATGGGCCTGTTCGAGGGCCACATGGCGAAGATGGCGGACGGCTTCAAGGCGGTTCGGATGGCGCAGATTGAACTCAACGGCGGCTATAACCCGGCCGTGCACGACGCCGAGTTCACCTACTACAACTGGGAAAAATTCTCGGCAGAAGAGTGGCACCTGAGCCCGCCCGTGGTCGCCATTGGCGGCGACGGCGCGATGTACGACATCGGCTTCCAGAACCTCTCGCGCGCCTTGATGACCGGGATGCCGGTGAAGGTGCTGGTGGTCGACACCCAGGTCTATTCCAATACCGGCGGCCAGGCTTGCACCTCCGGCTTTGTCAGCCAGGTGGCGGACATGTCGCCCTATGGCAAGCAGCGCCACGGCAAGAAGGAAATCCGCAAGGAAATCAGCGTCATCGGCATGGCGCACCGCACCGCCTTCGTCGCCCAGAGCGCCATTTCCAATCCGACCCACTTGATCGAGAGCTACATCGATGGCCTCAACAGCCGCCGCCCGGCCCTGTTCAACATCTACGCCGTGTGCCCGCCGGAACATGGCGTTGGCGACGACATGGCGGTGGAACGCTCCAAGCTGGCGGTGGAATCGCGCGCCTACCCGCTGTTCCGCTACGACCCCGATCTGGGCACCACCTTCAGCGAGTGCGTGAGCCTGGAAGGCAACCCGGAGATGGACGCCGAATGGCCCAGCTACACCCTGGCCTACCAGGAGGAAGACGGCACCCTCGCGACGATGAAACTGCCCATGACCTTCGCCGATTTCGCGCTGGGTGAGGGCCGCTTCGCCAAGCAATTCAAGAAAGCGCCGCCGGATACCTGGAACGATGAGGGTGGCAACAGCATGGTGCTCCTGGCCGACTTCCTGAAACTCGATGCCGACGATCGCGACGGCAAGTTCCCTTACATCTGGGCGGTGGACAAAAAGCAGCGACTGATGCGGGTGATCGTGTCGGCGGAACTGGTCAACGCCTGCGAGGAACGCCAGCAGTTCTGGCAACAGTTGAAGGATGTCGCCGGCATGGATACGCCCGTGGTGGACGAGCAGGCCATCGCCGACCGGGCGCGTGCCGAGTTGCTGGGCCAGATCAGCGCCAGCCTGGCCAACTTCGGCGACGGTGTTGTAGCGCAGGCGTCCTCGCCTGCATCCACCGCCGCGAAGGCAGGCGAGACGCCTGCGCTACAGGGCGATGCGGTTTACATCGACACGCCGGAATGCACCGCCTGCGACGAGTGCACCACCCTTGCGCCCAAGGTGTTCGCCTACAACGGCAACAAGCAGGCCACGGTCATCAACCCGCAAGGCACCTCCTTCGTCAACCTCGTCAAGGCGGCGGAGAAGTGCACCGCCGGCATCATCCACCCCGGCACGCCCTGGAACATGGCCGAGCCGAATGTCGACAAGCTGATCGCCCGGGCGGCGAAGTACAACTGAGGGAGCGCCGTCGTCGGGTGCGCCGTGCACCCTACGACCAAGCAACCATGAGCCTCTTCCCCTTCTTCCGCCGCAAAACCTTCTCGCGTGGGGTGCACCCCGACGCGAACAAGCGCACTGCCGGCAGTCCGATTCGTCGGATGCCGTTTGCGTCGCGCATGATCCTCCCCCTCGCGCAGCACATCGGTAAGCCGGCAGTGCCCCTCGTTCGGGCCGGCGAGGAGGTCGTTCGCGGCCAACCCATAGCCCGGGCCGACGGGTTTCTGTCGGTCCCCCTTCACGCCCCAGCCGATGGCGTCATCGAAGCCATCGAACTGAAACCCTCGGCGCGCGGCCCCTGGGTCGAATCCCTCGTCCTGCGCGTGTACGAGGCCTCCACCCAGGAAGTGCGCTGGGCCAATCCCTGCGACGTGGAGTCCCTTTCGCCCAAGGAAATCCTGCAAGCCATCCAGGACAGCGGCATGGTCGGCCTGGGCGGCGCCACTTTCCCCAGCCACGCCAAACTCAGCGTGCCGGCCGAGCACAAGATTCACACCCTGATCGTCAACGGCTGCGAGTGCGAGCCCTATCTGACCTGCGACCACCGCCTGATGCTTGAGCATCCCGCCGATCTGATGGTCGGGGTGCGGCTGGCGATGCGGGCCATCGGCGCCGAGCGCGCCATCATCGGTGTCGAGGACAACAAGCTCGATGCGGTGGCGGCCATCCGCGAATGCCTACCCGCTGATAGCAGCATCACGGTCCAGGTGGTGCCGACCAAGTATCCGCAAGGCGCCGAGAAGATGCTGATCAAGTCGCTGCTCGACCTGGAAGTGCCACCCGGAAAATTGCCGATGCAGGTCGGTGTGGTGGTCAATAACATCGGCACGCTGGCGCAATTGGGCCAATTGCTGCCGGCCGGGCAGGGGCTCACCGAGCGGGTGGTCACCGTCACCGGCCCCGGTATCAAGAAGCCGGGCGACTACTGGGTGCCGATCGGCACGCCGATGCGCACTGTGCTGGAGTGGGCCGGCGCCGCCGACAGCGGCGAGCGCGAGATCATCCTGGGCGGCCCGATGATGGGCCAGGCCGTCGCCTCGCTGGAGGTGCCGGTCACCAAGGGGGTGCCCGGCATCCTGGTGTTCGACCAGCTTCAGATCGAAGCCGCGCGCCAAGTCTGGCCCTGCATCAAGTGTGGCGAATGCGTGAACGCCTGCCCGATGGGCCTCAACCCCTCCATGCTGGGCATGCTCGCCGTCCAGCGCGAATATGAAGAAATGGGCACCCACTACCACCTGGGCGACTGCTTCGAGTGCGGTTGCTGTACTTACGTTTGCCCCTCCCATATCCCCCTGGTCCAGCAGTTCCGCGTGGCCAAGGGGGTTCTGCGGGGGAAGGCGGCTTGATTTAGTCGCCAACCGCCAACCGCCAACTAAATGACCATGACCCCCCGCATTGAACTGCGCCCTTCACCCCATGTGGTGAAGGGCGCCAGCGTCGAGCACATCATGTTCCACGTGGTGCTCGCCCTGCTGCCGATTGCCACTTTTTCGGTCTGGCAATACGGGCTTTCCGCGCTGGCCTTGATCGTCGTGGTGACGCTCGCCTGCATCGCCAGCGAACGCCTGTTCAACCGTTTGAGCGGCAAGCCAAGCACCCTGTCGGACTGGAGTGCGACCATCACCGGCCTGTTGCTGGCGCTGACCCTACCGCCCTCCTTCCCACTGTGGATGGGCGCGGTGGCCAGTTTTACCGCGATCGCCCTGGGCAAGGCGCTGTTCGGCGGCATCGGCTGCAATGTGCTCAACCCGGCTCTGGTGGGACGCGCCTTTGTCCAGGCGGCGTTTCCGGTCGCGATCACCACTTGGGTGCCGGCCTTCGCGCCGCGGCGCTTCAGCGAGTTCGTGCCGACTACCTTCACCGCGCCACTGATGACGCCGCCGGACATCGCTGCCTGGGCGCTACAGGCAAAATCGGTGCTGGACGGCTTCACCGGCGCCACGCCCCTGGCGCGCTGGAAGTTCGAGAACGTGCTGGCCACGCCGGCGGATCTCCTCAGTGGCGCTGTCACCGCCTCCGCGGGCGAAACCTCGGCCCTCCTGATCCTGCTTTGCGGCGCCTATCTGGCGGCGCGCAAGTTCATGGACTGGCGCATTCCCGTGGCCGACCTGGGCAGCGCCGCGCTCACCGCCCTGGTGTTTCAGATGATCGACCCGGCGCGCTATCCCGACCCGCTGTTCGTGCTGCTCTCCGGCGGCCTGATGCTGGGCGCGGTGTTCATGGCCACTGACATGGCGACCTCGCCGGTGACGCCGAAAGGGGTGTGGCTCTACGGCGCCCTGATCGGGGTGGTGACGGTGATGATTCGCTATTTCGGCGGCCTCAGTGAAGGGGTGATGTACGCCATCCTGATCGGCAACGCATTGAGCCCGTTGATCGACCAGGTGACGCAACCCAAGGTGTTCGGGGCGGTGAAGGGGAAGAAGGCATGAACGTTCTCACCCAACCCACCCCCTCCAGCGCCGCCATGATCCGCACCCTCGGGCTGGTGGCCACGGTCTGCGGCATCCTCATCGTCTCCGCCTATCAGAGCACCCGGGAAGCGGTTGCCGCCAACAAAAGAATCGCCCTGGAACGTGCCGTGTTCAAGGTCATCCCGGGTGCCGCCAGCGTCAAGGAATTCGTCGCCGGCACGGCTGGCGTGCAGCCCGCCGGCGCCACGCCACCGTTAGGCGCGGTGAAGTTCTATGCCGCCTATGACCAGGCCGGCGCGCTCAAGGGGATCGCCGCCGAGGGCGCCGCCAAGGGCTATGCCGATACGGTGCGCGTGCTCTATGCCTACGACCCGGAAAAACAGGCCATCACCGGCATAGGCGTGGTGTCGATGCGGGAAACTCCCGGCATCGGCGACAAGATCCATAGCGATCCGGCCTTCCTGAAAAATTTTGTGGCGCTCGATGCGCAACTGGCCGCCGATCTCAAATCGCTCGCCCATGCCATCAAGGTGATGAAACACGGAGCCAAGCAGAACCCCTGGGAAATCGACGCCATCGCTGGCGCCACGGTGACTTCGAAAGCGGTGGGCAAGGGCATCAATGACAGCGCGCAAAAGCTGCTGCCGCTGCTGGTGCCGCATCTCGATACGCTGCAAGGAGGGAAATGAACATGGCCACCGCGCCTTTGATTCCAGGACAAAAACCCCGCTCCAACCTGGAAGAATTGCTGGAAGGGGTTTGGAAACAGAATCCGGTGTTCGTCATGGTACTGGGCATGTGCCCGACCCTGGCGGTGTCGGTATCGGCCATGAACGCCATGAGCATGGGCCTGGCGACGGCGTTCGTGCTGGTCGGCTCCAGCCTGCTGGTTTCCCTGATGCGCAACCTGGTGCCCAAGGAAGTGCGCATCGCCACCTACATCCTCATCATCGCCACTTTTGTCACGGTGGTGGACTACGCCATCCAGGCCATCAGCCTGGCCCTGTACGACGCGCTTGGCGCTTTCATCCAGCTCATCGTGGTGAACTGCATCATCCTTGGCCGCGCCGAAGCTCATGCCTCAAAAAACCGGCCGGTGAAAGCCGTGCTCAACGCCATCGGCATGGGTGCCGGCTTCACCATCGGCCTGTTCGCGCTGGGCGCGGTGCGGGAAATTCTCGGCGCCGGCAAGCTGTTCGGCGTCAGTCTGTTCGGGCCGGATTTCCAGCCCTGGGTCGTGATGGTGCTGCCGCCCGGCGGTTTTTTCGTGCTGGGCGCCTGGCTGTTGTTGTTCAACTGGCTGGATAGCCGCAAGGCCGCGCCCGCCAAGCCCACCGAGAGCCACGCCCATGTCTGAATCGGTCTCGCAAATCTTCATCGGCACCTTGCTGGCCAACAACTTCGTGCTGGCCATGTTCCTCGGGCTGTGCCCGTTTCTCGGCGTCTCGGCGCGCCTGAATACCGCGCTGCCGATGGGCGCGGCGACCACCTTTGTGATGCTGGTGGCCAGCCTCTGCGCCTTCGGCCTCAACTGGCTGGTCACCGCGCTTCACCTGGAATTCCTGCGCTTGATCGCCTACATCGTGATCATCGCCGCGGCGGTGCAACTGGTGGAAATGGTGCTGAAGAAAACCAGCCCGGTGCTGTTCCGCGCCCTCGGCATCTACCTGGCGCTGATTACCACCAACTGCGCCGTGCTGGGGGTGGCGCTGTTCCAGACCGCGCGCGAATACCGTTTCATCCAGTCGCTGACCTTCGCGCTGGCCGGCGGCCTCGGCTTCACCCTGGCGCTGCTGCTGATGGCCGGCCTGCGCGAACGCCTCAGTCTTGCCAACATCCCCAATGTGGTCCAGGGCACCGCCCTGTCGCTGCTGCTCGCCGGCCTGCTCTCCCTCGCCTTCATGGGCTTCGCCGGCCTGGGAGCGGGGGAATGAGTACTTATCTGATCACCATCGCGCTGATCCTGGGGATCGCCCTGGTCGGCATCGGTGTCGACCGCCTCTACCGTGGCTTCGCCCGGAAAAACCCGCAACTCGGCCCGTTCCGGGATGGTGAGCGGGGCTGCGGTTCGTGTTCGGGGGGGAGCGGGTGCAGCGGGGGAAGCTGCCACTCGTGATAACAGGAGTGAAGTGGCTGGAGGCCGTATGTGGCATCTCCTACCACTGCCCGAGCCTATCGAACTTTGAGAAACAACTGGGTCGGCAGCCGCGCACCTTCGATGCGAACCGCTAGCAGCCTGCCGGACTTTGGTCGTCGATAGCGAGAAGCGGCCCCGACGAGCGCAGTTTTTGCCTGATTCGCCGCCGCATAGTCGGACTATGGGGCAAGAAGCAGGTGAAAAATGGGCCGTCGCGGTCGTTTCGCAGCCGACGATTCCAAAGTCCGACAGGCTGCTAGTTCCGCCAACTGCTTGCCCCGTAGTTCGACTTCACCTGGATTCAAATTGAAGTTGCATGCCTGGCGGCTGTTGGAAGGTGCGGCCCGCCAATAGGAAACGCCTTGATCGAGGCGCAAGGCCAGTTTTCTGCCCGAAGCCCATTCCACTTCCAGTAGCCGGCCATGGCCTGTGGTCGCGCCATCGGCCAGGTGAAGTGAGGTGGCGAGGCCGAGATAACGGAAGGCCGCCAGCAACGCCTGGTCGCGAATATCCGTGTGCGGACAACCGGCCTGCATAAGCGAGGAGTTGGGCTTTTTGCTTCGCATCTGGCAGGAAATCTGCGCTGGCGATGCCGAGGAGAAAGGCCAGGGCGCCATGATTTGCCGACAAGTCCTTGATCCGGGCGTCCAGATGAATAGGGAACAGGCCAGCGCCTGCATCATCGCCAAAGCTTTCCTTGCATTGCCTCAGCAGGAATTCCATCGCCCGTCGCCAAGTGACGAAGGAAATGGTTTCCCAGGCAAAAGGAAGTTCCTGCTCGAAACGATCGAGAAAGCCTTGCGGCAAAGTGCCGAAACGCAAGGCCAGGGCCGCCATGCCTTGTGGGCTACGCGCCAGACGACGCCACAAGTCGAGCGTGGTGAGGGGTAAATGGCCGATCTGCCCCGCCAAACGCTCCAGTTCCAGCCAGCAGGGTTCCAGAAAATCGGCCGCCATCGCGGCAACAACCTGGTCAAGGGCAGCTTCCCGTTCACCTGGATCGGCAATGCCGATGGCCTGGGCCAGGGGGCTGTCGGTGTCCACTTCACCCGCCACCGTCCACAGCGTGGGGCGGAAGGGCAAAGCGGCTTCCGCGCCGGGATAGATCAGCCAGGCGCCAGGCTCGCGGGTGGCCGTTGAGAAATCCCACATGCCGCTGGCTACGCCTTCTGAGTCACGGCTGGGCAAGGCAATGGCTTCATCACCCGGCCGCTCCAGGCGCAGGGCCAGCACTGGCAAGGCCGCAAGTGCTTCTGGCGTAAGTCCATCCAGTTTGCCGAGGCCGATATCGCCACCGCTTTTCTCCAGCCTGGCGGCGTAACGGGCCAGACGAAGCTTGAACCTAGGCTGAACTCTCCCTCGGACAGGCGGTAGCGATAGAGCGGGCGCCCATCCGGTCGAGTCAGATTCCGGTGATGAAGCAAATCCCGTTTCCAGTCTTGGAAAGGGGTGAATGGCTGAGCAGCCAAGATGATGCCTCCACATGGGACAGGTTCTGGCGCCTGTCTTCATCACTTCAGGTATTCGCTGGCGCTTGCGCCAGCGTTCTCAAGTCAATCTTGCTTCACTGGTCGGTTTTATCAGACTCTCCGCCGGTATCCCCAGCTCCGTATGCAGTTTCCGAATCATCGCCAGGGTCAATGGCCGTTTCCGGTTGAGGATTTCATACACCCGGTTCATCCGCCCGATCATCGGCTGCAAGTCCTTGGGCGTCAGGCCACCTTGTCCCATGCGGAATTTGATGGCTTCCACCGGGTCGGGCAGGTCTACGGGGAAGTGCTTGGCCTCATAAGCTTCGGCCAGGGTGAGGAGGATGTCGAAGTGGTCGCCTTCGGGGGTGCCGGGCTCGGGCTCGTTCTCGAAAAAAGTGGATATTTCGAGCATGGCGGCGCGGTAGTCGTCTTCGCTGCGAAGGGGGCGGATTTCTATATTCATAACTCCATTTCGATGGTCTCGGCGTCGATGCCGTCGTATTCCGCGTGGGTGCCGATGAACTTGATGTAAAGCGCGCCAAAGCGGTTGGCCACGGCAGCGATCAAGCGGTAATCGTTGCCCTTGATGTTGAACACCACACGGCGGTTTTTCAGGATGTTGGCGTTGCGGAACATCTGTTTGATGTCGCTTGGCTGTTTCCAGTCCGCCTTGCGCGCTTCGTCGATCCAGGCCTCCAGATGAGCCTTGCTGTCTGGGTGGCATACCCAGAAATCACGCAGCACTTTGATCGCGACGATTCTCATGCGGGGATGTTGGTCCCGTGGTGGGATTGTGGGCCACTCGGATTCGCCTTTCCGAGGGAGGTTCTCATCTTGAACCGAGCCTGTCTGAACATTGCCGGCTTCCCCCCCTCGGTGAATGCTCATTCCCAGGGTAAACACCTCTTCGATGTCTACAACTCGGTGGCGAAGGGCACGACCAGGCGGGTGGCCTGGTCGATGTCCACGGTCATGATCCAGTCGCGAGGGCCGCTGACGCAGGCAGGCAGGGTGGCCTGGGCGCGGAACACGCCGTCTTTGTCTTGGCGCAGGGTATAGAGGTTGAAGCCCATGTCCATGCCCACCATCGCGAAGCTGGCCCGCACCTGGTCGGCGCCGGGGGCCCGCACCCAGACCTGCAACAGTTTCAGCGTCTTGATTTGGCCAGCCAGGCCGACCGTGATGGCGTGCTGGCCGATCCGGGCGGTGCAGCCGGTGGCCGGAGTGGGGCAGGGCAGGTCGATAGTGGTGGGCGCCGGCGCCTCGGACTCGCGCCAGAGCACGCCGGCGGCGATGGCGACAATGAGCAGCGGCAGGCCGGCCGCTAGCCATTGGTTTTTCATGGGGTTGCTGCGTTCCAGATTCATTTTCGTGGCCAGCGTGGTTGCGGGTCTTGCAGGATCAATTCCGGTGCCGAGAACGGCGCCAGACGTTCGAGGAAATCGAGCAGTTCCAGGGCCGGCGAGTTGCGGAAGAAACGCGCCTTGGGCGTCTCCATCCAGATCCGGTCGGCATAGTAGTAGAGGGCGTAGGGCGTATCGCCGATCCCGTCACCATTGCGGTCGAAACCCTCGTAATCGTCCCATTCGTTGCCGCGCCAGTCGTTGTCGCGCGCGCTGACCGGCGCGGATACGCCGACCTGCATGAGGTTCTTCTCGAAGCGATTGTCCCGCACGATATGGCCGCCTTTCTCACCATAGAAATACATGCCGGTGACGTTGTGGGCGAAACGGTTGCCACGAAAGCGGTGGCGCGCCTCGGGGTAAGGCGGGTCATCGGCCTGGACGCCCACCGTGCAGTGCAGGACGGTGTTGCCCACGACCTCGGCCTCGCTGCTGCCCTTGAAGGCCAGCCCGGCGCCGGCGACATCGCGCACATGTTCGACGCGGTTGCCGCGCAGGGTGGCCTGATCCGAATAGAGCACGGCGATGCCGGTGGTGGTGTGGCTGACCAGGTTGCCTTCGATGCGGTTGCGCGGCGAGAAAATGAATTGCATCCCGTAACGTCCGTTGCTCACCGTATTGCGGAGGAACAGGTTATTGGCGGAGTTGGCGACGGTGAGGTCGCGGCATTCGCTGATTCGGTTGCCTTCCAGTCGGTTGAAATGGCTGTTCCACAGGCGGATGCCGTCGCCACGCAGATTGAGTTCCTCCGTCCGGCCGCGAATCGTATTGCCACGCACCAAGGCGCGATTGGCTTGCTTCAGGTGGAGGCCGAACAGCACCTGGTCGATGACGTTGTTTTCCACCCGCGCGCGATCCGCCGTGTCGATCAGCAGGCCGGCATCGACGCCGTCGTGGCTGGCGCCGGAGTTCGTCAGGTGCATACCGCGCACGCTGACATTGTCGGCGCGCACGGAGAGCACCGTGCCGCGCCCGCCGCCGTCCAGGGTGACATGGCCGCCGCCGTCGAGGGTCAGGGTTTTGTCGATGACTGCGGGACCGGCGTAGCGCCCGGCGGGCGGGCGCAAGATCGAACCAGCGGGACTGGCGTCGATCAGCGGTTGCAGTGGCGGCAGCCCCGCTTCGGCGAAGCAGGTCCAACCGCAGATGACCCAGAAGCACAAGGCGTGCCGCCAGGCCATTCCGGTGCTCATGGCCGCAATAGCTGCGCCAGTGCGCGGTCCAGATCTTTGTCTTTAACCATGCCGCGCTTGCTGTAGACCACCCGGCCCTCGCTATCCAGCACCACGGTGTAGGGCATGCCCGCCTGCGTGTTGCCCAGCGCCTGCATCAGCGCGATGGCCGGCTCGCGGCCGACAGCAATGGGATAAGTGAGACCGTAGGCGTGGGCGTATTCGCCGACGAATTCGGCGTTGTCTTCCACCGCCAGGCCGAGGAAGCCGACCTTGCCACGGTATTTTTTCTCGTAGCGGGCGTGAATCTTGGCCAGCAGCGGCAATTCCTCGCGGCAGGGCGGACACCAGGTGGCCCAGAAATTGACCACCGCCGGGCGCCCCTTGATGCTGTCAAGTTGAAGCTTGCCGCCGCCCGGTTGCGCGAAGGTCGCGCTCGGGGTGGCGAAGAAATTGACCGGCTCATCCGCCATTGCGCCTGATGCGGCAAGCAAGCCGATGAGTAACCAATGTTTCACAGCAAGTCCCCCTTGCGGAACATCCGATACCCCCAGGCGGCGCAGATTGTGCCGATCAGGGTCGGCCAGGCCAGGGCAAAAATCTGATAACCGAGGGCACCGAACAGGTCAAAGATGACGTAGGCCGCCGGCCCCAGCACGATGAGTTGTGGATCGAACAGCATCAGCGCGGCGGTGCGGAAAGATTGCAGCGGGTTGAACAGGGCGATGGCGACAGCCACTTCGGCCGGAGCGTGTTCCTGGATCATCACCCCGAGCAGGATCAGGTCGAGAAACAGCAGCAGCACCAGCCAAACAAGGAAGGCCGCGCCCTGCGCCACGTCGGTGGAGCGCGCGCACGTGGAGATCAGCATGGCGATACCGAGGAAGCACCAGGTCATCGCCGCGAGCAGGGCGGTGTAATAGCCGAACATGCCCCAGGGCACCGGGATGTCACGCACCAAGGCCCACAGCGAGGCGCCCAGCATGGCCAGAAAAACAGGCGCGAACACCATCAGATAGCGCCCGAGGAACTTGCCCCAGAACCAGGCGGCGAGCGACACCGGCAGGGCCAGCAGGTACTCGAACACCCCCGCCTCGCGGTCGCCGGCTACCGAACGCACCGTGGTGATCAGCACGAAAATGGGCAGGATCGCCATCGCCAACTGGATGTAGGTGACCAGCAGGCGCGACAGGCCAATGAAGCCCAACACCCGCGATTCGGTCAGGCCGAACACGAACAGCAGGGCAACGATGCCGCCGAATACCAATGAATGCACGGCGAACCAGCGCGCGCGCAGCGAGGTATTCACCTCCAGGCGCAGGGTGGGCCAGAAATCGTTGGTCTTTGCCATCATTTGCCCCTGGCCAGGATGTCCGCCTTCAGGGTGGCGAAATCGACGCTGCTGGCCTCGGGCTTCGCCATAGCGCCGAAGCCGTAGGCCATCGGCGTGGTCTTGCCGGGCAGGTAATGCGCTTTCCTGGCATCCAGCCATTCGCCGCTGCGGAAGTCGTTGACCCAGATTTCCGTTTCCGCCGCCTCCGCCCAGGGTTGCTCCTTGAGCCAGAACAGCGCGCAACCGATGTCATCGAATTTGAACGCCTCGCGCTTTGGTCCGCCGCGCACCTGGGCGGCGTAATGGCGGTCGCTCACGGCCATGCCGCAGCGCTGGCAGGTGTCGCGGTCCCAATGCACCTCGCCGGGGCCGTGGCCGGGGTCGCGTGAGCAGGCGGGCAGGAAAGGGAAAACCGTGAGGGCGGCGAGCAGTCGCAGACGATCGCGTTGTGGTTTAGAAGTCATGCCTGTTCCTCCATTTCGATATGGGTCAGCACCCCGACATAGCGGGCCAACATGCCCAGGAAGCGCAGCCGGTCCGGGCCGGCGATGGCGCCTTGCCAGGCGAGGCCGTCGCCGACGAGGCCCCATTCGGCGAGCGTCTTGGCGATGGCCGGTTCCGTGCGGCGCAACACCAGGCGGCAGAGCACCCGGCCGGCCAGAGCGACGTCGTCAGCCACCCGGTCGTCCAGGACGATGCGCCCGGTGTCCAGTTCCAGCACCCGGTTGACCAGGGGCGCCACCTCGTCGAGACGGTGGCTGGAGATCAGCATGGTGGCGCTGCCAAGGCGCTCGGCGAGCAGGTCGAAGAAGGCGTGGCGCGCTTCCGGGTCGAGGTTGGCGGCGGGTTCGTCGAGGATCAGCAGCTCGCAATCACGGCCTAGCGCGACGGCGATGAGAATCTTTTGCTTCATGCCGCCGGACAGTTTGACGAAGGGCAGATGCCGCACCTTCGCCACATCCAGCCCCAATTGCGCGGCGACGGTATCGAAGCGGGCCGCTTCGATACCCGAGAGTTCACCGGCAAAGCGCAGCAGATCGCCCACGCTCATGCGCAGCGGCGGCGGCAGTTGCGGCACGAAACCGATGCGGCGCAACAGGTCGGCGCGGTTCCGGCGCGGGTTCAGGCCGAGGATGGAAAGTTCGCCGGTATGGACGTATTCACCCAGCAGGCAGCGGATCAGGGTGGTCTTGCCGGCGCCGTTGGAGCCGATCAGGGCGATGCGCTCGCCGGCGGCGACGCTGAGATTCAGGTCGTCGAGGACGACGTTCTTCTTGAATTGCTTGGTGACGTGGCGAAGTTCGATCACAGAGTTGCCTCGGAGATTGCGTAGGATGTGGTGAGCTTGCGAACCGCATCATCCGCTGTGGTCGAGGTGCGATGCGGTTCTACGTCGCGGTTCATAACCATTGGCTCATGCCCTTGACCTCGAAATGCAGGGCGCCGCTCGGGCAGACGTCCACGCACAGGCCGCAGCGGGTGCAGTCGGCGCCGATGGCCATCGTTTCGGCGGTGGCGCGGCCCTTGATGACACATTCCAGCACATGCGGCACCAGGCAGACCTTGCGGCAATCGCCTTCATGGAAGCAATGCTCCAGCCGATAGCCCACCTGCACCGGGGAGGGCAGGCCGACGACACCGTAGGTGAGGCCGATCGGGCAGAAATAGCGGCACCAGGCGCGGCGCGAGTAGAACACCTCGACCAACAGCCAGAACAGCACCCACAACAGGGCAAGGCCGGGGCCATAGATCAGGGCGCGCGACAGGATGCCGGTGAGCGACAGGGTCTCGAACACGGTGTAGCCGGTCACCCAGGCGAGCACCGCGAACAGCAGCCAGAGCACGCCGCGCAGGCCGCGGTGGAAGGCGTGGCCGCTGACTTTTTTCTTGTCCACCAGATACAGATGCAGGCTTTCCGCCCATTCCGCGAGCAGGTGATAGGGGCAGACCCAGGAACAGAAGCTGCGCCCGCCCAGCAGCACCCAGAGCACGAACACGGTGGCGGTGCCGATCACCAGGTTCACCAGGATGTGCTTGTGCGCCAGCATCACCTGCAACGCGGAATTGAGGTCGATGAGGTGGAAGCCGAGGAAGCGCGAGGCGGTGAGTGAGCCTTCAAGGAGCTGGATGTCCAGCCAGAACGACAGCACGAATAGCAGGTTGACCGCGATCAGCACCGCCCAGCGCCGGTTGCGCCAGGTATGGCTATGGCCGTGCTGCTGGTGCATCTCCTCCGCCAACGCGCGGCGGTTGGCGCCATCCATGCGCTTGAGTTCATGCACCCGGTTCGCGCCGGGGGTGTAGTCCGCGGCGGCGGGCTTGCGCACTTCGCCGCCGAGCAGGATGCGCGCGGATTCCTTGATCGACATCATGCCTCCCAGCCGCGGCGCGGATCGATGACGATGGCGGCCGGCTCGGTCGGACAGGCCATCTCGCACACCCCGCAGCCGACGCAGGCTTCATGCACCACCGGGGTTTTGTTGCCATCGGGCAGCAGCTCCAGGCTGATGGCGCCCTTGATCGGGCAGGTGCGCACGCACAGGTCGCAGACCGGCACGTCAAATGGGTGATCGTTGAGCGGGATCGGCCGCCAGCGGTCCACGTCCATGAAACGCAGGTGCCCGTCGTAGCCGGAACCGCGCGCCGCGCCCTTCCAGCCTTTGCCTTGCCGTGCCAGGCACAGATCGGGCCGGGCCAGACGCGCTACGCCGATGCGCTCCTTCAGGTTGAGGCTGGGTTCCGGGTCTTTTTCCTTTGCCAGCAGGATGGGGGCGCTGGCCATGCGCATGGCGGCGCGCGTGGCCAGGTGCGCGGGTTTTGTGTAGGTCAGGGCGCCGGTGGGGCAGGCCAGGATGCACTGCACCGCGTCACAAGAGAAGTCACAGGCCTGGGCGCGGGCCTCGATGAAGGGGGTGCCGACGCCGTAGCCGTCATCCAGATCGGCGAGCTTCAGGGCGCTGACCGGGCAGACCTGGACGCATTGGCCGCACTTGATGCAGGAGGAGAGAAAGTCGTCCTCTTCCAGGGCGCCGGGCGGGCGCAGTCGCACCGTGCCGGCCTGCGCCAGCGGCAGCCAGGCGGCTCCGCCGGCGGCAAGCAGGGCGCCACCACCAATGAGGGAGCGCAAAAAGTGGCGGCGCGCCTGTGCCGCCTTATGAGGGGTGACCTTAGGAGGGGGGATGGGAGCCATGGCGTGCGGGTTTGGTGAAGCGCGGCGCGTCGTCGCGCAGAATCAGGTTGGGGCTGGAAAAGGGAGCGAGGCGTTCGAGAAAATCCAGGGCCTCCATCAGCGGCGCGTTCTTGAAGAACAGGGCATGCGGCTGTTCCATCCAGATCTGGTCGGCATAGGCGTAAGCCTCGTAGGGGCTGTCGCCACGGCCGTCGTTATTGCGGTCGAAGCCTTGGTAGTCATCCCAGTAATTGCCCCGCCAGGTGTTGCTGCGCACTGTGCCGGCGCCGTTCACCGCAACATGGGTGAGATTCCCCTCGAACACATTGTCGGTGACGATGTTGCCGGTGCGCTCGTTGTTGAACAACATGCCGATGCCGTTGTAGGCGATGCGGTTGCGGCGGATCCATATTTTGCTGTCGGGCTGGTAGGGCGACAGGTCGGAGGCGATGCCGGTGGCGCAATAGATGATGTCGTTGTCCTCCACCACCGTGTTGCTCGCTTCCTTGAAGCCGATGCCCATGCCGGTGGCGCCGGTGGCGTGCGAGATGACGTTGTTGCGGAGGGTGATGCCTTCCGTGTACATGACGTAGATACCCACGGCATTGTCGTAATAGCGGTTGCCCTCCACCAGGTTGGATTGGGCGAACATGAAGTGCATGGAGTAGCGGCTGCGCCGGCCGAGGTTGTTGCGGATGTGGTTGCCGTTGGAATACCAGACCACGAAGTCGCGCGTATCGACCAGGCTGTTGCCCTCGATCAGGTTGTTCATGCTGTACCACAGGCGCAGGCCGTCGCCGCGCACGCCGAGGTCGGCGGGTTTGGAGGAGATACGGTTGTTGCGCACGATGTTTTCGTTGGACTGGCGCAGGTCGATGCCGAACAGGCAGTTGTCAATGACCAGGTTTTCGGCCACGTTGCGGTTCCCGCGTATTTCCAGGCAGGTGTCCTCGGTGTCGTGCGAATCGCCCGAGCCGGTGAGATGCAGGCCGCGCAACACGGCGCCATCGGAGGCCACGGTGAACACGCTGCCCTTATCGCCGGCGTCGATGGTGACGCGCCCCGCCCCATCGATGGTGAGCGGCTTGGCCAGATTCACCGGCCCGGCATAGGTGCCGGGCGGCGGGCGCAGCAGCGAGCCGGCGGGCGCGGCATCCACCAGCGCCTGGAACGGCTTCAGGCCGTGGATGCGTTTGTCCCGCATATAGAGCGGGTAGGTCGGTTTAGGCGCGTTCAATTCGACCCGCACGGGGAGGTGCTCCGAGGCGCCGTGCGCGGCCTCCTGCTCGGGCGCGAAGCCGACTGACGCGGTGGCGAACAGGGCCAGAGCGGCGACCAGGGACAGGCGCGTGAATCGCATCTCGGTAATGGATCAGACGCCGCCGGCTTCTTCTCGCATCGCCTTGCGCCGCAGCAGGATCGCCGGCAACAGCAGGCCGGTCACCAGCAGCAGCATTCCGTAGCCGATGTAGGGGTAGGAATAGGTGGAGAACTGCGCCACCTTGCCCTCACCGAACACCGTGGGCATGAAGGCCTTCACGGTAAACGCGCCCCAGGGGTGCAGGTTGTGGCCGAAGAACCAGAGCCAGCCGGCGTAGTCGATGAGGAAGAACACCGGCAGCAGGGCTGGAACCAGGGCGAGCAACAGGGAGAATGGGCGCGAGACCCAGACGCCGGCGAGCACGACCAGCATGGCTGCCACCAGGCCGCCCATGGTCAGCTTCAGGGCGAGTTCCAGATTGTCGGTCCAGCGCGCGATGACCGCTGGTTCGTTGAAATAGGCGCCGGCGGCGGTACGGTAGTGTTCCAACAGTTCGTTCATGCGCCCGGCGACCAGCATTTCGCCGCCCATCCAGGCCGCCGTCGCCAGGAAACCGGCCGCCAGCACCATGATTTGCGTTTTTCGTGTCGGAAAGGCGAAAGCCGCCAGCATGGCCGCGAAAAAGCCGAAGAAATAGCGCGACAGGCCGCGCTCCACCGGCGCCCCGGCGTCGATGGGGTACATGCCGACGTAATGGTTGATGGTGTTCATCTCATGCACACAGTCCAGTTGTTGCTGTTGCGTGCTCTGGCCGCGCATCTCGGTTTCGCGCTCATCGCCCAGGTCGCCCTGGTAGATCTCGTTTTTCTTGATAACCGCCCCCTTGCAGCCATTGAACACACCGTTGAAATGGAAATGGATGCGGATGCCATCCGGGAAGGCCTCGGGCGGGTAATTCGGGGCCGTGAGCGAAACCCACCAGATCGGCGCGAAATAAGTCGCCAGCAGCACCAGCAGGGCGGCGAGGGTGAGTAGCCGGGTGGCCTGGACGGGCGTGCGGGTCATTTCGGAATCCTGATAGTGGGGAATGTGGATAAAGGAGGGCGGGCGCCGGCGCGCCCGCCACAGGCATTACTTTTTCTTGGGCGTAGGCAGACGTGACATGGCGTCGCTTACCGCTTCAATATCGGCATCACTGTAGGCCTTGATCACCTTGACCATGTCGCGGTCAGCATTCTTGCGCTTGCCGGCGCGCATCTCGCCCAGTTGCCGCTGCATGTACTTGAAATGCTGGCCGCTCAGCATGGGAATGAACTTGGCTTCGTTGCCCTCGCCATTGGCGCCGTGGCAAGACTTGCAGTCCTTCTCGTACAGTGCTTTGCCCTGCTTGACAGTCTTGCCAGAACCCTTGCCGTTCTTCGGCGAGAGCTTGAGGGTGTGCATGTAGGCGGCACTGTCGGCCATCTCCTGCGCGGTCATGGACTGGGCGAACGGGTACATGGTGGGGTTGTCGCGGTGGCCGCTACGGATGTCCACCATCTGCTTGATCAGTACCGCCGTGTGCTGGCCGGCGACCACCGGCAGGGTGCCATCCGGGCGGCCGATGCCGCTGGCCAGGTGGCAGCCGGAGCAGACTTCGTAGACTTCTTCGCCTTGCTTGGCATTGCCCTTGAGCTTGAGTGGGTCGCCGCCGCCCGCGGCGGGAATCCCCGCCCAGGTAGAAGCGGAGGCCAGGGCGAAACAGAGGGCGAGTAGTTTGCTGGTTTTCATATTCAAACTCCTTGAATTGGGGAAAAGGGGGATTGGCAGGGCGCCTGCCGTGCATGGAAAGCCAAAGCACGCCGCGTGGCATTGATGAACGTCAATTCGTTGACCAACATCAATATTTTCCGCGAATGAAAAAGGGGGAGCCGCAGCTCCCCCGTGTTGCCCATCAGGCGATTACTTCACCTTTTTGGCGTGGTGTTGCTCCAGATAGGTCTTGGCGCGCAGACCGATGTCGGCCGCCTTGACTTGATACTGCCACCATTGGCCGGCCCACAGGGTGGCGTTCTGCCAATCCTGCGCCTTCACCGCGGCATCCATCTTGATCTTGACGTCCTTGGTCTTGCTCAGTTGGTCGAAGGCGTCGTCAACCAACGCCACGACATCCGGGAAGTCTTTGTAGTTGACGCTGGTGATGTAGGCTACGACCGAGTCGATGACCGCCTGGGTGTCCAGGTTGGTCTTGTGCTGCTTCTCATAATCGGCCTTGGTGTAGACCTTGGCTTCCGCCTTGGCCATCTTGCCGGCCTTCCAGCCCTTCGGCTTGACCAGCATGTAACCCTGCATTTCCAGGTGCAACGCAGAACAGAACTCAGTGCAGTAGTAAGGGAAGACGCCTTCGCGGTCGGCCTTGAACTTCAACGTCACGGTCTTGCCAGGTTCCACAGAGGCGTGGATGTTGAACCCGCCGACGGTGAAGCCGTGGGTCTCGTCCTGCGCGCGTTCGAGGTTGGTGAGATAGATGGTCACTTCGTCACCTACATTCACGTTGTCGATGATCTCGGGCGTGATGTGCGAGCGGATCAGGGTGCCGTAGACCGTCACCTTTTTGCCCTTCTTGACGGTCTTCTCCTCGCCGCCTCTGACCGCGCCGGGGTGTTTGGAGTCGGTGCGGCTGTTGGTGCCTAACTTGTAGCGGATGCCGGGCTTCAGCTTGTCAGCGGCGATGGCAACCGCGTAGTGCGGCTCGCCCAGGCCGATCGGCATGTCGTAGATCAACTGCATCTTGTCGTTGCCGATGTCGATCAACTGATGGTTCTGCGGATGCAGCGGGCCTACCGGGTTGAAGCGGTCGATCGCCAGCTTGTTCAGCGCAACCAGATAATGCCCCTTGGGACTGGCCGAATCACCCTCCATGGTCATCAGGTGGCCGATGTTGTAGTGAATCGATATTTTGTCCAGCACCTTGCCCTTGCAGTAGTCCCACTTGGCCACCTGGGAATCGACGTAGAGCGACGTATAAGCCACACATTTCTCCGAATCGAACTGGGTATGCAGCGGCCCCAGGCCAACCTGAACCTGGGTATACAGCGTGTCACGCATGCCGAGGATAGGAATGCCATAGGCATCCTTGCCCTCGAAGCGCCTGGCCTTGATGGCGGCCTGTATCTTGTCCCAGCCATACACAGAGACGTGGGTGTCAAGCTTGCCGGAGACGACGATGAACTTGCCGTCCGGGGTGACATCGACGCCATGTGGACTCTTCGGTTCGGGGATCAGGAACAGTGCGCCAGCCGTGATCGCCACGTTCATCGGAATGACCTTGTGGCCGTTGATGGTCTTGGCCTTGCCTTGGGCGACCAACTTCTCGCCAATTTTCCAGTTGAGGACGTGCATGTAGTCGGTGTCCTTGGCGGAACAGCCCGCCTCGAACGGTGGCCGGCCGCGCTCGATGCCACCGACATAACGCTCGGAGCAAAACGAATTGGTGAACGCCCAGCCATCCGACGGTCCCTTGCCGGCATCGGACAAATCCTGGCTATAGGGCGGTAATTCAAAGGAGAACGACTTTCCCATGTCGATGCGGCCTTTCTTGCGGTCGAACTTCCAGAACGACATGCCGCCGCGGTATTTGTCGTTGAACTCCTCCAGCGGCACAAACTTCTTGTCCAGCGGTGCGGCGTATTGTGAGGCTTCGATCACGTATTCCGTGTTGCTGGTGACGAAGGCGCCGCCGTGCTCGGACATGAACACCGGGTTGGCGATGATCTGCTTGGTCTCGAAGTCGCGCAGGTCGATGACCGCGATGCGCGGGTTGGCCTTGTCGTTGATGAACAGGAACTGGCCGTCGTAGTTGCCTTTGGTCTCGGAAAGCGCCGGGTGGTGCGAGTCGCCCCAGGTTAGTTCCTTGCCATTGATCCAGCCCCCCTTCAGCACGGCCTTGGATTCCTCGTCGTAGCCGTAGCCCTGCCAGGGTTCCGGCGTAAACACGCCGATGTACTTGAGGATACGCATGGACGGGATGCCATAGACGATGACCTGGCCGCTGTGGCCGCCGGAACTGAAGGCGAGGAACTCATCGCGTTTGCCGGTGGGCACATAAGTCTTGGCTGCGGCGAGCAAATCTTGCTGGGATAGCCCGCGCTTCTTCATGACGTCTTGCAGGGAATCGGCAGACCAACTGAGTCCGGCCGACAGTCCCAACGCAGACGCCACAAGCAGTGACAGGGCGTGGAGGGTAGCGCGCTTCATGATGCCTCCTGAAATGAAGAGATAGGTGTGCGACAAAATGCCGCAGCCGACTGTTTAGCCCTTTGTGGACATCTTGATATTGATGATTATCAAGAATCGGGGAAAAGTGGCGACGACGGCCACAGGCCGGAAGGCGGTACGGATGTCTACTGATCGGGAGTGGAAAATTGTAGGGGCGACGGATTACGGCGCCTGTGCCAACCCATTCGGCGCTACAACTTTGTTCGCCCTCAGCGCAGCAATGCGAGGCAGGCGACGAGCAACGCGAGCAGGGCGGCGGCTGCGATGGCAACCTCGCGGCGGCGGGCGCCGGTGAGCCGCCGTTCTAATTCATCAGCGCGGTTTTGCAATGCCGCGGCCACGCCTTCCATCCGGGTACGCTGGGTTTGCGCCAGGCTGGCGGTGCTTTCGCAACGCGTGAGGGCTTCTTGCAGGGAGGCGAATCGCCGCGCCAGGTCGGCCTCGCCCGCGTCGAGGGCGGTGAGGGTCTGCTCGACCTGCGCCGCGAGCCCCTTCACCGTTTCGGCGTTGCAGGTGACCGCTTCCTGAAGTTCGGCAATCTGCTGCGAAACCAGTTCGGCGGAGGCATCCGCTTGGCGCGCGGTGAATACGGGAAGTGCCGCCGCCACGATGTTGCCAAGGTAGGGCAGCGCAGCCTTCAGGATGGGAAGCCAGGCGGCCATGGGTTATTCCTGCGAATGCGGCGGTCCCCCGACAGGGGTTCCGCCGAATCGCGCATTTATTGCCGCTGTTTTTCCTCTTTCTTGATTTTCTTCGCCGCCTTCTTTTCCTTCATGGTCTTGGCGGGCTCTTTCTTCGCGGTTTTCTTGCCTTCTTGGCCTTTCATCATCTGCTCCTGAAATTTCGGCCTGGTGGCCGTTGGAAAGAGGCCGGCTGCGGCGCAGCGGCGGCCAGGGTGGGTTGGAAGAGGCCAGTTCGTGTCCACTCAGTCGCGGTGAAACAGGGGTTCTGTCCCAACTTGTTTCCCATGATAAGCGTGGATATTCATCCAGGCACGCTCATTTCCAGGCCGCTTACCGCAATAACGCGATCCACCCCGGTAGCGTAAGCAGGAACAGCAGGCTGCTCCAGCTTGCGGTGAGCGCCGCCGCGCGCACGTCGAGGTGGAAACGGTCGGCGAAGGAGGCAGCCATGAGCATGGTGGGCATGGCGGTTTCCAGGATGGCGCCGACTTGGGCGGGGCGCAGTTCGCTGAAACTGGCGCGCGCCAGGGCGTAGACCAGGAGCGGGGCGATCAGCAGCTTCACGGCGACGGCGGCGAGCACCGGACGGGTGGGTTTGAGGTTGCCCCAGGGGATCGACAGGCCGAGGGTGAACAGCATGATCGGGATGGTGGCCTGGCCCATGAACTTGGCAGCCTTGATCAGGGGGGCGACTTCGAGGCCGGAAAGGTTGACCGCGAAGCCGAGCACGAAACCCCAGATCGGCGGCAGCGACAGCACGGTGCGGAACAGACTGTGGCCGTGGCCGCCCTCATGCCCCAGGCGGGTGGCGACCCAGACCCCGAAGGTCCACACCAAGGGGGTGGAGGCGAGGACGTCGGCGAAGGCGGCGTAGCTGCCGCCGAGGTCGCCGTAGAGGAAAGTGAGGGTGGGGTAGCCCATGAACAGCACGTTGCCGAAGCTGCCGGCAAGCAGGATGGCGGCGCGCGTCTCGCGCTTGAGATCGCGTCCCAGACGGGTATGCCAGAGCAGCGGGTAGAGCAGGGCGAAGCTGAAGCCGATGCCGGCGAGGGTGAGCAGTGGGATGGTGAGCAGTTCGCGGCTGATCGTCGCCTGCGCCGACAGCGCGAACAGCAAGGGCGGCGCGAACACGTCGATCACCAGGCGGTTGAGGTTGACGCGCAGGGCGTCGGCCGGGAATTCCGGGCGGAAGCGCACCCAGGCGCCACCGGCCGCGACCAGCAGTGCGATGGGCAGCCAGACTTGCAGGAGGAGTTGGAGCAGGAAGTCGGGGGTCACGGAAGGGTCAGGAAAGGGTTGACGACATGCACGCCTCCGTAATCCTGGTCGTGGGTGAGGCCTTCGGAATACACCACGCTCGCGCCAAGCGCCAGGGCGGCGGCGATGATGGCCGCCTCCCAGAAAGGCAACGGATAGCGCTGCCTGATGCCGAGGGCATTCAGCATGAGCGCGGCGTCATTGATGGCTAGCGGACGCAGCAGGAATTGCCGGATGGCCGCCTCGGCCAGTTCATGGCTCATGGCCGGTGTGGCGCCGCGTGTGGCGTTGACGTAGAACTCCTGCAAGACCTGGAAGGACAACCCCCAGTCGGAGCCACTCAACAGTGACCGGGCGGTAAGCCGCTTGTCGGCCTCGTCTGGGGCAGACGAAATGGCGTAAAGCAGGATATTGGTATCAAGCAGGGCGGCGGGCATGGGCTTCGTTCCGATTCAGTCGATCCGCTGCACGGAACGTTCCTGCCTGGTCCAGGGCGGCGAACAGGGCGACCCTGTGATCGGGCGCGGCACTCGAAGCGCGGGTAAAGGTTTGCAGATAGTCGCGTACCAGGGCGCTGACTGAAGTGCCCCGCTCCGCCGCCGCGATACGGGCTTGGCGATAAGTTTCATCGTCCAGGGAGAGGGTCAGGTTTTTCATTCGCATACTCAAAGTTACACAGTTACACGTGAATGAAAGTCTAACGGGCATGGATTGAGGCCAACCCGGATGATGAAACCGGCGCACTTGTAGCGCCGGCGCCTCGCCGGCGCTACTCCTCGCCCGCTTCCATCCCCAGTTCCTGAATCTTGCGGGTGAGGGTGTTGCGGCCCCAGCCGAGCAGGTTGGCGGCTTCGATCTTGCGACCGCCGGTGTGGGCCAGGGCGACGCGGATCAGGGTGCGTTCGAATTCGCCGGTGAGGTCGCCGAGAATGCCGGATTCGCCGCGCGTGAGGCGGGCCTGGGCGGTGTGGGCGAGGGCTTCGGCCCAGTCCAGTGCGGCCATGGCCGTTTCCGGATGCTCTTCCGCCGGCAGGTCCTTGGCCTCGACCACCTGGCTAGGCGCCATGACGGTGAGCCAGTGGCACAGGTTTTCCAGTTGCCGCACGTTGCCGGGGTAGGGCAGGGCGGCCATCGCCTGCATCGCCTCGTCGGAGACCTGTTTTATTTCCACGCCGAGTTCCTGCGCGCTTTTTTGCAGGAAGTGGCGCGCCAAAAGCGGGATGTCTTCGCGCCGCTCGCGCAGGGAGGGCAGCTTGATGCGGATCACGTTGAGGCGGTGGAACAGGTCTTCGCGAAACTGGCCGCTGCGCACCCGCTCTTCCAGATTCTGGTGGGTGGCGGCGATCACCCGCACGTCGACGCGCACCGGCGCATGGCCGCCAACGCGGTAGAAGTCGCCATCGGCGAGTACACGCAACAGCCGCGTTTGTAGGTCGGAGGGCATGTCGCCGATTTCGTCCAGGAACAGGGTGCCGCCGTCGGCTTGCTCGAAGCGGCCGCGGCGTGAGGCGGTGGCGCCGGTGAAGGCGCCGCGTTCGTGGCCGAATAGTTCCGATTCCAGCAGGTCTTTCGGGATGGCGGCGGTGTTCAGCGCGATGAACGGTTTGTCGCGGCGCGGGCTGTGCCGATGCAGGGCATGGGCGACCAGTTCCTTGCCGGTGCCGGTCTCGCCGGTGATCAGCACGGTGGTATGGCTTTGCGCGAGGCGGCCGATGGCGCGGAACACCTCCTGCATGGCGGGTGCCTGGCCGAGCATGGCTTCGCCTGCCGGGCCGGCTTCCAGGCCGCTGCATGACTCGACCCGGTTGCCTTCCTCTAGCGCGCGATGGATCAGCTCCAGGGCATGATTCACGTCGAATGGCTTCGGCAGGTATTCGAAGGCGCCGCCCTGGAAGGCGGAAACGGCCGAATCGAGGTCGGAATAGGCGGTCATGATGATGATGGGCAGGCGCGGCTGCTCGGCTTTGAGACGCTCCATGAACTCCAGGCCGCTCATGCCGGGCATGCGGATGTCGGACAACACCGCGCCCGGCGTTTCCTTGTCCAGCGCGCGCAGGGCGGCGGCGGCCGAGTCGAAGATGCGGTGCGGCAGGTTCTCGCGCGCCAGGGCTTTTTCGAACACCCAGCGGATGGAACGGTCGTCGTCGATGATCCAGACAGGTTTCATGTGGCCGGCCTATTTAATTGGAAGAAAAATGGAAAAACAGGTGCGCCCCGGTTGGCTGTCCAGGTAAATGGCGCCTTCGTGGCGCTGTACCAGGGTCTGCGCCAGGGTGAGGCCAAGGCCGCTGCCGCCCTCGCGCCCCGAAATCAGGGGGAAAAACACCTGGTCGCGCATTTCTTCGGGGATGCCAGGACCGTTGTCGATGACATCCACGCGCAACGCCAGCTTCCAGCGCTTCATCGCCAGGGTCACCTGGCGCGCAATGCGTGTTTTCAGCACGATGCGGCCTGAGCCTTCGAGCGCCTGGGCGCCGTTGCGGGCGATGTTGAGCACGGCCTGAATCAGTTGTTCCGGGTCGCCTTCCAGCTCCGGCAGGCTAATGTCGTAATCACGGCGGATTTCCAGGCGCGGGTATTCGGCCATGAGCAGGCTGCGCACCCGCTCCAGGACCTCGTGCAGGTTCACCGCCTGCACCACCGGCCGCTTTGCCGGGGCCAGCAGGCGGTCGAGCAGGCTTTGCAGGCGGTTCGTCTCCTGGATGATGACCTGGGTGTATTCCTTCAGTTCGCTCTCTTCCAGTTCCTCTTCCAGCAATTGCGCCGCGCCGCGGATGCCGCCCAGGGGGTTGCGAATTTCGTGGGCCAACTGGCGCAGCAGGGTCTGGCTGGCCTGGGTCTGCGACATGACCTGTTCGTCACGGGCAATGCGTCCGCTACCACCGGCCGCGCACAGTTCCAGCACGGCGGAACCGGGCGCGGTATCCAGGGGGGTGACAGTGGCGCTCAGGGTCAGCGTTTGGCCGAGGAGATGCAGGGTCAGGTCATGCTCGGTGAAGCTGACGCCCTCATGCAGGGCGGAATCCAGTACGCGCACCAGATCGGTGCATTCGCCTAGCGTGGCCGACAGCGGGCGTGCCAGCGCGTGGTAAGCCGATACCCCCAGCAGATTCTCCGCCGCCGGGTTGAGGTAGCGGACGATCTGCCGCTCATCGAGGATGAGCACGGCGGTGGCAAGCAGATCGAGGCTCGGTGCGGCGAAGTCCATGGGCGTAGTGGAGTGGGAGGTGCTTCCTGTTTAGCAAGAAGCGGGCCACTTACTCGACCTCCGCCTCACCGAATATGCGCCAACTCCTTGTTAAGCATTTCGATGTTCTTTTCGTGCAGGCGCACGGCGTCCATCAGATGATTGAGTTCGGCGCCGGGTTGTCGGCGGCCGCTGGCGTAGGCGGATTGGGCCGCGTTGAGGTTGTGTTGCTCGCTGCCCAGTTCTTCCAACAGGAGTTGCCGGCGCATGTCATCGCGCTTTCTCTGGGTGCCAGGATCGACGCGCGGGAAGGTGTCAGGGGTGCGATTGCTCGCCGCGCTACGTTTTTTTCCACTTCTCATCTCTGCCGTGGCAGATTTGCCGGCGGGGGTTCGCGGTGCCGGGCCGAGATCGAGTTTCTTGGCACCGGGTCGGGGCATGTTGGTGTAGGTGACATGCCCATTTTCGTCGACGAATTTGTAGATTTCGGCGCAAACCCAACCGCTCCAGGCCAGTGTTAGACAGGCCAGCAGCAGGACGGCGGGGGTGCGAGGGATTGGGCACGAATGTTTGAGCATGGGGAACCCTCTGGAATTGGCCGCCATTATAAGGAAGCCTTCACCCGAACATCGGCGGCGGCACTATCATCGGGCACATCGCCATCGTCATTCCGGGGGGTAATCATGTTCAGATTTTCCATTCTGCTGCTGCCGTTGGCGCTGTTCGGTTGTGGCGTGGAAACGGTGGGAACGGCTGCCGTCGTGGCGACGGCAAAAAAGCAGGAGATCGAGCAGGGAAGGCAGCTCAAGGAATCGATCAAGCAGCAGATGGACGCGGCCGCGCTGTTGGAACAGCAAAGGCTGCAAGCACTGGAGGCGGGCGCGGACGGAAAGTGAGGCAGCCGCCATCCGCCAACGCTTGGCCGGGGTAGAGTCGGAGGCAAAGAAAAAGGCTCAGTTCGCATTAAGTAGTGATGAGACTAGGTAGCTGGTCGCAATCCCTGTCACCACGGGCATTTCGCTCAA
>PFJX01000109.1 GCA_002784045.1 Hydrogenophilales bacterium CG_4_10_14_3_um_filter_63_21 | reverse complement strand
CGCCATGACACCCAGTTTCCTCCCCATGAGGCTCACCACGTGAGCCTGACCACAGCATTCGCGAACAGAGCCATTCGATATCCATCAATAAGCCCCATTGCATTCAATAATCCGATATTAATCGCCAATAAATATCGTTTGTCGAATATTAATTTGCACTCATACACTGAGCTCACCCTATTTGAGAGAGGTGGGCGGAATGAATATCGTAAAAATGTGGAGCCGCTGGGCCGGCAAGGACCCACATCCAGCCAGCCATGTCGAGAAATTGCTCTCCGCCATCGGCGCCTTTCTCGGCATCCTCGGGGTACTGATCATCAGCCACGGCGTGCTGGGTGGGCAGGGAACCGCCCTGGTCGTCACCTCCATGGGCGCCTCCGCAGTACTCTTGTTCGCCGCGCCACACAGCCCCCTGTCGCAACCCTGGCCTGTGCTTGGTGGGCATATGCTGTCTTCCGCCATCGGCATCACCTGCATCCTGCTCATCCACGACACATTGACGGCTGCGGCGGTTGCGGTGGCACTGTCCATTGCCGCGATGTATTACCTGCGTTGCCTGCACCCGCCGGGTGGGGCGGCGGCGCTGGCAGTGGTGATGGGTGGGGAAAGCATGCATGCGTTGGGTTATGCCTATCTGGTTGTGCCCTTGTTGCTCAATGTGATGGTGCTGTTGAGCGTGGCCATGCTGTTCAACGCACCATTTCAGCACCGCCGTTATCCACTCCGGATAGCGAAATTGAACCCAACCGGCGTACCCAACGAAATCGAAGAGAAAGCGATGATTGCGCACAGCGATCTGGTTTACGCCTTGTCTCAGATCGATTCCTTCATCGACGTTACGGAAGAAGATCTGCTGCGGATCTATCACCTGGCGACGAATCATGCCCACATGCCCCACGCGCCGGTGGCACAGGACTCTCTAACTGGCTGAGACCTGACAGGTTGACACGCGAGGCCTGTCCCCCAGTTGACTCACCCATGAAAAAGAGCTTTCCCCATGCATGAAATGCCGAAAATCAACTACCGCAAGGATGCGCTCGACAGTATCAGCCCCTACGCCATCTATACCTGCAAGCTGATCGTGGATGGGCGTGAAGTGCTGACCGACCAAGAGGGCTACATCCTCGACATGGACGCCTGGAGCGAGGGTTTCGCCAGCACCCAGGCGGAGAGGGAGTATCTGACCCTGACCGACGAACACTGGCAGGCCATCGCCTTCATTCGCGCCTTCTACGAGGAGCACAACGTCCAGGCCCAGGTACGGGACATGGTCAAGGATTTCCGCGAGGCATGGGGCCAGGAGAAGGGCAACAGCCACTACCTGCACGACCTCTTTCCGATGGGCGGACCGCAAAAACAGGGGAACCGGGTGGCGGGGATGCGCAAGACCAAGGGTGAGCATTGATCATATCGGGGCTGGCCGCATCGTCTCCGGGGCAGCGTGCGGGGTGGGGCCAGATTTGCATGGGCATGGCATTACACTCAACTTTTCCATGCCCGGCATGTCTCCGCCACTGCGGCCAAACCGCGTCGAAATGGGAATGACACGATGACCACCGAACTGCGCCATGGTTACTGCGCCCTGTGCATCTCGCGCTGTGGCTGTGTGGGTACGGTCGTGGATGGCATTCTGACCCGGGTCGATCCCGATCCTGACCATCCCACCGGCCAGGCGCTGTGCGTCAAGGCCAAGGCGGCGCCGGAAGCGGTGTATGCCCCGGATCGCATCCTGCATCCGTTACGCCGCAGCCGTCCCAAGGGTGATTCCGATCCCGGCTGGGAACGCATCTCCTGGGATGAAGCCCTCGACCTGGTCTTAAGCAAGATGCGCGCCGCAATGACCAAAGTCCCCCAGTCACTGGCCTTCGGCGTGGCCACGCCAAGCGGCACGGCGGTGGCCGACAGCTTCGCCTGGATCCATCGCCTGGCTCATGCCAGCCACAGTCCCAATTTGGTCTTCGCCACCGAGAACTGCAACTGGCACAAAGATTTCGCACCGGCCTATACATTCGGCGCCGGCATCGGCATGCCGGATTACGAACAGACCGGCTGCATCCTGTTGTGGGGATTCAACCCGGCCACCTCCTGGCTGGCGCAGGCGACGGCGGTACAGCAGGCCCGGAAACGCGGCGCCAAGCTGATCGTGGTCGATCCCCGCCGCGCCGGCCTGGCAGCCGCAGCCGACCTGTGGCTACGGCCGCATCCCGGCAGCGACGGCGCGCTGGCGCTGGGCCTGGCCCATGCCCTGATCGAATCGGGGCGCTATGACCATGACTTTCTGATGCGCTGGAGCGATGCCCCCTTCCTGGTGGCCGAAGACGATGGCCGTCCGCTGACCGGCGCCGATCTGCGCGCGGATGGGGACCCCGGGCAGCGTGTGGTCTGGGACGCGGCGATGGGCACCGCGCTGGCCTGCCCCGCGCGGCCACCCAATGCCGCCCGGGAAACCCGTCTGGCTTTGCGCGGGCATTACACGGTACCGACCTTGCGCGGCGCGATCGCCTGCCGCCCGGTATTCGACCGGCTCTCGGAACGCTGCCGCGCCTGGCCCGCCGCCCGTGTCGCGGCAGTCACCGGCATTCCGGCCGAACAGGTCGAGGCGGCGGCGAACCTGATTGCGGAAAACCTGCCCTTGTCGTTCTTCACCTGGACCGGCACCTGCCAGCACAGCAACGCCACCCAGAGCGGCCGCGCCATTGCCGTGCTCTACGGCCTGACCGGTTGTCTGGATGCGCCCGGCGGTAACGTCTGGTTCGCCAAGCCGCCGGTGGCCGATGCCATGGGTTTCGCCTGGGCCACGCCGGAGGAACGGACGCTCACGCTGGGCATGGGCGAGCGCCCGTACGGGCCGCCGCAAAAGGGCTGGATCACCAGCCGCGACCTGTTCCGCGCCGTGGTGGAAGGCGAACCCTATCCGGTCACCTGTTTGATTTCCTTCGGCAGCAACTTCCTGCTTTCCAAACCAAAAACTCGTCTGGCCGAAGTCGCTCTGGAAAAACTCGATTTCTTCGCGCTGACCGAACTGTTGGAAACCCCCACCGCGCGCTACGCCGACCTACTTCTGCCGGTGTGCAGCGCGTGGGAACGCGAAGGCTTGCAGGCCGGATTCCAGGCCAGTGCGGCGGCGGAGGCCCAGGTGCAACTGCGTCCAGCGTCCAGCGATGGTGGCGCCACGCGGGGAAAGCCGCTCCGACACCTGGATCGTGTTCGAACTGGCCAAGCGCCTGGGCCTCGCCGAACAGTTCTTCGGCGGCGACCCGGAGTCCGCCCTGGCGCAGATGCTGGTGCCGACCGGCCTCACCCCGGAAGACCTGCGCGCCGCACCGGGCGGCATCGCCCTGCAGCTGGAAACCCGCTACCGTAAATACGAGCAAAACGGTTTCGCCACTCCCAGTGGGCGCCTGGAATTGCACAGCGAGCGTCTGCGCGGTGTCGGCCTCGACCCGCTGCCCGATTACGTCGCATCGAACGTGCTGCCCGACCCGCGTTTCCCGCTCACCCTGACCACCGCCAAGTGGCTGCAGTACTGCCACAGCCAGCAGCGCAACCAGCCTTCACTACGCAAGCGCATGCCCGAACCCCTGGTCGAGATACACCCGGAAACAGCGGAGACACGCGATATCCGCGACGGCGACTGGCTCGAAGTGGTCACCTCGATGGGCGCCATGCGCGCCCGCGCCAAATTCGACCACCACCTCGCGCCGGAGGTGGTGTGTGCGCAATACGGCTGGTGGCAATACCCGGACGGCTCGGGCGATGCCAACCGGCTGATCGACGGCGAGTGTTTCGACCCGGTAGCGGGATCGAACTGCCTGCGCAATGTTCCTTGCCAAGTCACCTCGGTTGCCGCGTGAGTCTTATGTCCCACCGCCACACTCGTAGATGCCTTGGCTGGAGCGTTCAAGTTCCTGAGCAAAGGTGAAATGGTGCTCATCCGCTTCCAGCGCGATGGCAGCTCGGCTGGCGTGCCCATCGTGATAAAGCAAAGATTTGATGACCGCGTTAGGGTCGCTGATCGGAGGGACCATGATCTGTTGCAGCCGCTCAAGAACGTCCCGGTCGATGGCAATCTGGATTTGGTCGGCCATGTCTGACTCCTATCAAGTGGAAACACAACTTAACCATAGCGCCAGTACCAGATAAATCCAGTCGGGTTTGTGGTCCATAAGAGAAACCACGACTGGCACAAGCCTTGAAAGCGCGCCTACATAGCCGCCGCATTCGATTGAAATATCAGCGCATTCAATGCCAACCGCGGGTTTCAAGGGCGTGCCGGTCGCACGCTTGACCTAAGGCAAGGAAAACAAAAATCGCGTTGCGTGGATCGTCACGGTAACTACATATGTTGTTAATCTGTAGTCTAGGCACTACCAATAGTGTCTTTACATCAAAACAGGAGACAACATGACCGAGCCCGCACCGCCCCAGCCAGTCCTTACCCTGCCACGCGAGGCCGTCAAACGCGACGGCCGCCACGTGCCGTTCGACGCCGAGAAGATCCGTTCCGCCCTTGCCCGTGCCGGCCAGGCGTCCGGTGAGTTCGATGCCGACGAGGCGAATCTGTTGACCGCCCAGATCATCAAGGTGCTGATCCACCGCTTTCATGGCCAGCCACCCAGCATCGAACAGATACAGGACGTGGCGGAGCAAACATTGATCGCCGCCAACCACCTGAAGACCGCCCGCGCCTACATCGTCTACCGCGAGCAGCACGCCAAGCTGCGCGCCGACCGCAAGACCCTGGTGGATGTGGAATCCACCATCAACGAATACCTCACCCGCCAGGACTGGCGCGTCAATGCCAACGCCAACCAAGGCTATTCGCTGGGCGGGCTGATCCTCAACGTCTCCGGCAAGGTCACCGCCAATTACTGGCTGTCCCATGTCTATGCCCCCGAAGTGGGCGAAGCCCACCGCCAGGGCGACATCCACATCCACGATCTGGACATGCTGGCCGGCTATTGCGCCGGCTGGTCGCTGCGCACCCTGTTGCACGAAGGCTTGAACGGCGTGCCGGGCAAGGTCGAGGCAGCGCCGCCCAGGCATCTGTCCTCCGCCGTCGGCCAGATCGTCAACTTCCTCGGCACCTTGCAGAACGAATGGGCCGGCGCGCAGGCGTTCTCCTCCTTCGATACCTACATGGCGCCGTTCATCCGTAAAGACAATCTGGGTTACGATGCGGTGCGCCAGGCCATCCAGGAACTGGTCTACAACCTCAACGTGCCATCGCGCTGGGGTACCCAGACGCCGTTCACCAACCTGACCTTCGACTGGACTTGCCCGGACGACCTGAAGGAGCAGATTCCGATCATTGGTGGCGTGGAAATGCCCTTCAGCTACGGCGACCTGCAGGTCGAAATGGACATGATCAACCGCGCCTACATCGAGGTGATGACCGCGGGCGATGCCAAGGGCCGCGCCTTCACCTTCCCGATTCCGACCTACAACATCACGCCGGATTTCCCGTGGGATTCGGAGAACGCCGACCGGCTGTTCGACATGACCGCCAAATACGGCCTGCCCTATTTCCAGAACTTCGTGAACTCGGAACTCAAGCCCAACATGGTGCGTTCCATGTGCTGCCGGCTCCAACTCGACCTGCGCGAGCTGTTGAAGCGCGGCAATGGCCTGTTCGGCAGCGCCGAGCAGACCGGCAGCCTGGGCGTGGTCACGATTAACTGCGCCCGCCTCGGTTATCTCCACAAGGGCGATGAGCCGGGTCTGCTGGCGCGCCTGGACGAATTGATGGAGATGGGCAAGAACAGCCTGGAGATCAAGTGCAAGGTGATCCAGGGGCTGATGGACCAGGGTCTGTTCCCGTATACCAAGCGCTATCTCGGCACGCTGCGCAACCACTTCTCGACCCTGGGCGTGAACGGCATCAACGAGATGATCCGCAACTTCAGCGACGACGAGCACGACCTCACCAGCGCCTGGGGCCACGCCTTCGCCTGCCGCCTGCTCGACCACATCCGCGCCCGCATCGTCGAATTCCAGGAGGAAACCGGCCACCTCTACAATCTGGAGGCCACGCCGGCGGAGGGCACCACCTACCGCTTCGCCAAGGAAGACCGCAAACGCTGGCCCGACATCCTGCAAGCCGGAACGCCAGAACAGCCCTATTACAGCAACTCCTCGCAACTGCCCGTGGGGTTCACCGACGACCCGTTCGAGGCGCTTTCCCGGCAGGAGGCCCTGCAGGCCAAATACACTGGCGGCACCGTGCTGCACCTGTACATGAACGAGCGCATCTCCAGCGTGGAGGCGTGCAAGACCCTGGTGCGGCGCGCGCTGACGAACTTCCGCCTGCCCTACATCACCATCACGCCGACCTTCTCGATCTGCCCGAAACACGGCTACCTCGCCGGTGAACACAAGTTCTGCCCAAAGTGCGACGCCGAAATCCTGGCGAAGAAACGGCAATTGAAAGCAGCCTGACCTTTCCCCCACCCCAGCCCCTCCCCCGCCCGGGAGAGGGGAGTCAACCGAGGAGACACCATGAACGACATGACCGAACACGTGATCATTGAAGCCGAACTGAAAGACGAAGAACGCCAGCCCTGCGAGGTGTGGACCCGCGTGATGGGCTACCACCGGCCGGTGGCCAGCTTCAACACCGGCAAGAAAGGCGAATACGCGGAGCGCCGCTTCTATCAGGAAACGAGTTGCGGCCTGAACGGCTAAACCCATCTCCCCGGCCGGGTCGTAGGGGAGGGGAGCGCCTGCGCATCGGCGGCTTCACCCCCTTCACCACCACCGACTACCCCGGCCGGCTTGCCGCCGTGGTGTTCTGCCAGGGCTGCCCGTGGCGCTGCGCCTACTGCCACAACCCGCACCTGCTGCCGGCGGATGGGCCGGAAAGCCACGCCTGGCCGGACATCCTGCGTTTTCTCGAAGGACGGCGCGGCCTGCTCGACGCCGTGGTGTTTTCCGGCGGCGAGCCCACCTTGCAAGGCGGGCTCGCCGACACCATGCGTGAAGCCAAGGCGATGGGCTTCCTGATCGGCCTGCACAGCGCCGGCATGTACCCGCAACGCCTGGCGCGCGTCTTACCGCTCGTCGACTGGATCGGCCTGGACGTGAAGGCGCCAAGCGACGCCTATCCCCGCATCACCGGCACACCCGGTAGTGGCGAGGCGGTGTTCGAGAGCCTGCGCCTGATTGTGGAAGCCGGCGTGGACCACGAACTGCGCTGCACCTGGCACCCGGCGTGGTTGTCCGCTGCCGATCTGTTGGCGCTATCGGACGAAATACGCAATGCCGGCGCCGACCGCCTGGTGATCCAGGAGCACCGCCCCGCCGGGCGCGAAGCGTTTCACGCCGAAATCGTCGCGACGGATCGGGAACGGGCCGGCCTCGATCTGCTATCCACACGGTTTCGCCACTTCGCGCTGCGTATGGCGCATCAAGAGAGCCCCGCCTGACCCAGCTGAAAGTCATGACATGTCATGACTTTCAGCTGGGTTGCAATTCAGCGTTCGGGTTAATGGTGCTGTTTAATCAATGGGTTAACGCCATATCCATGGTGGCACAAATAATGCTTTTCACCTTGCCTGGCATTGTCCGGACATGAATGCTCGGTGTATGGAAATGGCTAGAGCTTCTTCAACGAGGTCAACTGGAGATCGTATGAACACGATGCGTAGGTCTGTATTGAAGGGTGCCGGCGGCGCCGGTGTTGTCGGCGTAGCGGTAGCCGCAGGAATTTTGAAACCGACTGCGGTGTTGGCCGCCGACTGGAACAAGGCCGGTTTTGAATCTAAGGATTTGGGGGGTGTTCTGAGCACGATAGGGGCAAGCGGCGCGGTGCCTTCTGGCGACATCAGCGTCAAAGCGCCAGACATCGCTGAAAACGGTGCCGTCGTTCCGGTTGAGATCAACTCCAGCATCGCGGGCACCGAATCCATCGCCATCGTCGGCGAGAAGAACTCCCTGCCGCTGATCGCAGTCTTCAACCTCTCCAATGGCGCGCAAGGCTTCATCTCCACCCGCATCAAGATGGGTGCTACTTCCAACGTCATTGCCGTGGTCAAGGCGGGCGGCAAGGTCTACAAGGCCCACAAGGAAGTCAAGGTCACCATCGGCGGCTGCGGCGGCTGAGCAGGGCGAACCCCGAAACTTAGAAATTGAAACAAACTCTGGAGTCATGAAATGGCTGAATCAATGAAGATCCGCGCTTCCGTGTCCGGCGACACCGCCGCTGTGAAGTGCTTGATGAACCACCCGATGGAAACCGGCCTGCGCAAAGATGCGAAGTCCGGCGCCGTGATACCCGCGCACCACATCACCAATGTCACCGCAACCGTGAATGGCAAGATCGTTCTCGATGCCGAGTGGGGCGGCGGCATTTCCAAGAACCCCTACCTGGCGTTCAAGGTCAAGGGTGCCAACAAGGGCGACAAGGTCGTCGTGAGTTGGCTGGACAACACCGGCGACAAGAACGCCGCCGAAGCCAGCATTGCTTGACCATTCGGCCCGACGGTCTCCACCAGGCCGTCGGACGCCGATAGTCTGGCGATCCCTTGTCCAAGCTTTGACTCGCCGACATGAACCAAGATACCTCTCTTCCCGACCAGGCTTTCTTGCAAAGCCTGGTTGACTCGCATCCCGAGCCTTTCTGCCTGGTGGACCAGGAATATCGGATCGTGGCGGCGAACCAGCGTTATGCCGAAATTTACGCCGGCCTGGACAAGCGGACCGTGGTGGGCCACAAGTGCCATGAGGTTTCGCACAACTCCGATACCCCCTGCGATGTGCATGAGGACTGCCCGTTGAAGCAGGTATTTCAGATGGGCCAGCCCTACCAGGTCGTGCATCGGCATTTCGACCAATTCCAGCAGCCGGATTATGTCGCCGTGCACGCCAGCCCGATCTTCAATGCGCGTGAGAAGGTGGTACTCATCGGCGAGAGCATGACTTCCATCAGCCACGGCCGGGATCTCTGTTTCGATGCGGAAAAGATGGTGAGCGGCTGCTGCCCCTCCTTCATGCGCGTACTGGATAACCTGGTCTCGGTCGCAGAAACCGAAGCGCCCGTGCTGATCCTGGGCGAGACCGGCAGCGGCAAGGAAATGGCCGCGCAACTCATCCACCGCAAGTCGCGCCGCGCCGACAAAGAGTTCGTCCCCATCGACTGTACCCAGTTCACCGAGGAACGCTTCGCCAGCGAGCTGTTCGGCCACCTGCGCGGCGCTTTCACCGGCGCGGTGGAGAACAAGATGGGGCTGTTCGAACTGGCCGATCGCGGCACCCTGTTTCTGGACGAGATTGGCGAGTTGTCGCTACCCATCCAGGCCAAGCTGTTGCGCGCGCTGGAAACCGGCAATTTCCGCCGTCTGGGCGAGACGCGGGAGCGCCATGCCGATGTTCGCCTGGTATGCGCGACCAACCGCGATCTCAAGGACATGGTGCAACAGGGTGCATTCCGCGCCGACCTGTATTACCGCATCAACTGCATGCAGATCGAACTGCCGCCGTTGCGCCATCGCGGCGGCGACCTGCCCGAGTTGATCAACTATTTCCTGGAGCGGGCGGGCCACCGCGCTGGTATCAGCGACGCTGCTTTCGAGGTTTTGCTGAGTTACCCGTTCCCGGGCAACATGCGCGAACTGCGCAACATCCTGGAACGGGCCGTGGCCCTGTCGCGCGGCACCCGGTTGGAGGTGCAGCACCTGCCGGACGAAGTCGTACACAAGGATCGCACACCGGAGGTTCATCCGGTGCATGCGGCGGGCGATTTCGTCGCCTGCACGGAACATGGCCTGTCCGACGCCGAGCATGTGCGCGAGGTGCTGCATAAACACCGTGGCAATCGCCGCCTGGCCGCCGAGGAACTCGGCATTACCGAGCGCACCCTGTACCGCAAGCTCAAATCGCATACCGATGCCTGACAGGTCATGACCCTACCGCAGGGGGGTCATGACAGTTCGCTCTCTCTATCCTGATTGGCTTCGTAAGAAATACAGTAAGCCATTGTTTTAACGTAAACAAATAATATTATTTGCTTTGGCATGGGGTTTGCTTTGTTGTTAATACGCGGCGCCATCAAGCGCCAATCGATTGGTAAGGAATTCGTATGACGAAACAAGAAGTAATGCGCCAGGTGCGCCAGGCCAAGTCTGCCCATATTCGCTGGCGCGCTTATGCCCAGGCCATGGTGGCCGGACTGGATGTGGAAGATGAGCATGCTCCGATCCACCACAAGGAATGTTCATTCGGCAAGTGGTATTACGGCGACGGTGCGCGCACCTTCGGACATTGGCTGATTTACAAGGACATCGAGGATTCCCACGAATTGCTGCATGCCTTGTACAAAAAAATCTATGAAGCCTGCAAGGCGGGCAAGACCCGCCAGGCGCAGCAACTGACCGAACAACTCATCGGCATTTCCCGCACTCTGCTCGACGCCATCGGGCTGCTCGAAGAGGAAATCCGCGAGACCGAGGAGGAACTGTTTTGACTGGCATGGTGCACACACACACGGCGCACGACCCAGTGCTCGATCACAGCCGCCGGATGACCAAGGAAGAAGCGCTGCGCCAGGTGCGCCTGGCCAAGTCATCGCATATCCGCTGGCGCGCCTATGTCCAGGCCATGGTGGCTGGCCTGAAGATCGAGGAAAAGCGCGCGCCGATTCACCACAAGGAATGCGATTTCGGCCACTGGTTTTATAACGACGGCTTCCGGGCGTTCGGCCATTGGCAGATTTATCAGGACGTCGAGTATTCCCACGAATTGCTGCATGCCGTCTATCAACTGGTTTTCAATGCCTGTGGCAACGGCGAGCAGGCCCGGGCAGCGGCGCTGGCCGAGCAGCTCGTGGGCATTTCCCACTCCCTGCTGGAAGCCATCGCCCTGCTCGAAGAAGAGATGCAGGCGTCTAGCCAGGAACTGTTTTGACCCGACGTTGTTTTGTTCTCAAGGAGATGACGATGCGATTCGCCCGCTGCCTGCCCCTGCTGTCTGTCAGCCTGCTTCTCGGCCTGCTGATGCCCCTGGCCGCCCAGGCCGAAAAACCGGTCAACCTGACCCGCGATCTGCCCTATGTCGAGGTGCTGCACGACGGCAAGCCGGCGCGCATCGAGCGCAATCCGGACACGGACAATATGGTTGATCCGGATTTCTCGCTGACTTCGCGCCCCTGCCCGCCCTATTGCATCCAGCCCATGCACCTGGCGCCCGGCGTCGAGACCCTCGGCGAACTGGAAGTGATCGACTACCTCAAGCGAGCGGGCCGCGACGACAGCGTGCTGGTGATCGACTCACGCGACAGCGACTGGCCGCTGCGTTCCGGTGTCATTCCCGGCGCGGTTTCCCTGCCCTGGCAGAAACTGCATCCGGCCCATACCGATGCGGACAAGATCGTCGAAACCCTGGTGTTCCGCTTCGGCGCCACCCACGAGGGGGCGCTGTGGAACTTCGAGAACGCCAAGACCCTGGTGTTCTACTGCAACGGCCCCTGGTGCGGGCAATCCCCCACCAACATCAAGCAACTTCTCGCCATGGGCTACCCGCCGCACAAACTCAAGTGGTACCGAGGCGGCATGCAGGCCTGGAAGATGCTGGGCTTATCCACTGTAGCCCCCCCCACCACCGCAGCCCCCGCCACCAAGTAAGGAGACTTCTTTGAAACGCCACATTCCGACCCTGATCGCCGCCTTGATGTTGCCCGCGATGTTGCCCATTTCCGCACTGGCGCAAACGCCACCCGCCGCGCCGGCCAATCCCTATCTGGTAAACATTCCCGGCATCACTTTGCCGAATATTTCCACTTACCTGGGTTTGATTGGTTCCATCGCCACCTTCAAGCCTTCCATGGCCGCCAAGCCCTATTCAATGTCCGCCTCGCTGCCGCGCGAGCAGAAGAAGGCTTTGATGCAGGGCATGATGGCGATGATGCCGAGCATGGGCATCCGCGATGCGATGAGTTTCATGTCCACCAAATACAAGGCCAAGGACGGCCTCACCTTCGACGAAGTAGTGCAGTCGATGGAACTGCGCGCCAACGTCCTGAACTTCAAGAAGGTCGGCCATTCCCCGATGTGGAAGGACATCCAGGCGGTACTGGGCGACAAGGAAGCACCGCGCATGGAGGTGTTCCACTACTGCGACATCGCCGCCGGGCGCGAGGTGCTAAGAGCGGCGCCGGAAACCATTGCCTACCTGCCGTGCCGCATCGCCATCATGGAAGACGCCAACAAGGCGATCTGGGTCATCACGCTGGATTGGGACCTGGCCTGGCTGGATACCGTGCAGAGCAAGATGGGCATCAACCCGGAACTGTCCAAGTACGCCAATGACATTCAGGTCAAGATGGACAGCATCATGCAGGCCGCCGCCAACGGCGAACTGTAACCCTCGAAGTCACTTACTAAAGGAGCACACATGAAGCGCGCTACTTTGTTGTTGGCCGCCCTGGCCTTGAGCCAGGCCGCCCTGGCCTTGAGCCAGGCCGCCCTGGCCGCAGATACCCCCGAGGCCGCCGCCGACAAGATGCTGGATCCCGCCCGCAACGCCTCCGCCTTCAAGGACCCGAAGGCATTCACGGAATGGACGGCCAACATGATGAACCCGGCCACTTCCATGGCCTTGATGCAGAAGGGCATGGACCCCAACACCCTCACCAGGATGGCCGCCGGCATGATGAACCCGGCCGCCCTGCAAAACTACATGCAATTCAGCGACCCGGCCGTGGCCATGAAGTGGTTGGCGGCAGGTATGAACCCGAACTTTTATACCGCACTCCTGCAGCAAGGCATCAACCCTGCAAACTACCTGAACTGGATGGCCGCGCCCATGAGCCCGCAAGCCATGAACATGGGCATGCAGATGTTGAATCCGGCCCTGTACGGCAACTGGATGACCGCCCCGGTCAGCCCGCAAGCCATGAACACCATGATGGCCCCGATTAACCCCAATCTGTACATGAACTGGCTGGGCGCCGGCATGAACCCGGCTACCTATGGCGGACTGGGCCAGATGCTGGCTGCGCCGGCCCAGGCCGCCGCCACCGCCACGCCCGCCGCCGGCAACCCTTTCGACCCCGCCGCCCTGCTGAAGATGCTGCCCATCCCCGGCGCCCAGCCGTTAGCCAAATAACCCACACCCCAACCACCGCAAGAGGAGTCACCCATGAAACTGAAGCAATCCGTCCTGCTGCTGGCCGTCCTTGGCCTGGCCGTCGGCGCCGCCTACGCGTCCGATCCGAAAATCGAAGCCCTGGCGCGCAGTTGCAATAGTTGCCACGGCCTCAACGGCGTCTCGGCCGGCCCTTCGATGCCCAGCATCGGTGGCCAGTCCGAGGCCTACCTGAAAAACATCATGCTGCAATGGAAGAGCGGCAAGCGTTACTCCGCCACCATGGGCCGCCACTTCAAGGGTTACAGCGACGAGGAACTGGCCGGCCTGGCCGCGTATTTCTCCCAACTGCCCTGGACGCCCGTGGTGCAGCACGCCGATGCCAAGGTTCTGGCGCACGGCAAGGAGGCCACTGATCGCTGCGAGACCTGCCACGGCGCCACCGGTGGCAAGCCCGACGACGCGGAAACGCCGCGCCTGAACGGCCAGTGGGCGCATTACCTGGCGCTGGAACTGGAGAAATACCGCAACGGCGAAGTGGCCATGACGCACAAGAAGATGCGCAAGAACGCCCAGAAACTGGAAGCGGCTGATGTACCCGCTGTCGCTCATTTCTACGCCGCCCAACCCGAATAACCGGAGATCCCCATGAATTCATTCAATCGCCGCAACTTCATCAAGGCTGCCATCGCCGCCGCCCCCGCCTCCGCCTTCCTCACCCTTCCGCAAACCGCCCACGCCGGCAAAAAAGCCAGCGTCGTCGTGGTCGGCGGCGGCTACGGCGGCGCCACCGCCGCCAAGTACCTGAAACTGATGGACCCGGCCCTGGACGTCACCCTGGTCGAGCGCAATCCGATTTATACCTCCTGCCCGCTGTCCAACGAGGTCATCTCCGGCCACGGCAAGATCGAAGACCTGCAAATCGGCTACGATGGCCTCAAGAAGCGCGGCATCAACGTCCTCTTCGACGACGCCACCGGCATCGACGCCGCCAAAAAGACGGTCAGCCTCAAGGGCGGCAAGACCCTCAACTACGACGCCCTGGTGGTCTCCCCCGGCGTCGACTTCAACTACACCGCCGTCGAAGGTTATAGCGAGGCGCTGGCCAACAGCAGTCATCCCCATGCCTGGAAGGCCGGTGCGCAGACTTTGGCGCTGAAGAAAAAACTGGAAGGCATGCAGGACGGCCAGACCTTCGTCCTGTCCGTCCCCAAAGGCCCGTTCCGCTGCCCGCCCGGCCCCTACGAGCGCGCCTCGCAGGTCGCCAGCTACTTCAAGCACCACGGCATGAACAAGTGCAAGGTGATCATCGCCGACGCCAACGATTCCTTCTCCAAGAAGGGCTTGTTCGAACAGGCCTGGGCGCGGCAGTACCCTGGCATGATCGAATGGGTCTCCGGCGCCAACGGTGGCCAGGTGGTCAAGTTCGACGCTGCCAGCAACACGGCATCGAGCGACTTCAACGCCTACAAGGGCGACGTGGTCAACATCATCCCGCCGCACCATGCCGGCGCCATCGCCAAGCACGCCGGCCTGACCAATGACAAGGGCTGGTGCCCGGTGGACATGCTGACTATGGAGTCCACGCTGCACAAGGATGTCTACGTAGTGGGCGATGCCTGCGTGCATGGCGACCTGCCGGTTTATGCCGCGCCCAAGTCGGCCCACTCCGCCGCCACCCAGGCCAAGGTCGCCGTCGGCGCCATCATCGCCAAACTGCATGGCCTGCCGGCGCCGGAACCCTTCTTCGTCAACACCTGCTACAGCATCACCGCGCCGGGATGGGGCTTCTCGGTGGTGCACGTCTACCGGGTGAAGGACGGCAAGCTGGTGTACATCAAGGAAGCCGGCGGCATCAGCCCGGTCAAGATGGCAAGCGAGGAACAGCTCGTGCTGCAACGCAAGCTGGAAGCGGAGTACGCCATCGGCTGGCTGAAAAACATCATGGCCGACGCCTTCGCCTGATCGGCGCGGAAAACCGCACCCCCCGCATATTTCTTTTTGAAACTCCGGCTTGCGGGCCGGTGTGGGGGGCTTTTTTTCGCGCTCAAGGCGTGGACTGCAAATCGCAAGGAGTTTTCGATGAATCTGAACCGACGGGATTTTCTCAAATCCAGCCTCGCCGCCAGCACCGCGGCCACGGTCGGCATGCCCTTGTCCAAACAGGCCGAGGCCGCAATCAAGGCGGGCGAGAAGGACTGGCAATGGGACAAGGCGGTGTGCCGTTTCTGCGGCGTCGGCTGCGGCATCATGGTCGCCACCAAGGACGGCCGCATCGTCGCCACCAAGGGCGACCCCAAAGCGCCGGTCAACAAGGGACTCAACTGCATCAAGGGTTACTTCAACGGCAAGATCATGTACGGCAAGGACCGGCTGACCCAACCGCTGCTGCGCATGAAGGACGGCAAATTCGACAAATCCGGGCCGTTCGTGCCGGTGAGCTGGGAGGCGGCGCTGGACGAAATGGAGCGCCAGTTCCGCAAGACCTATGGCGAAATGGGGCCGGCCGGCATTGCCATGATCGGCTCCGGCCAGCAGACGGTGATGGAAGGCTACGTCTCCAGCAAGCTGATGAAGGCCGGATTCCGCTCCAACAACCTCGACAACAACGCACGCAACTGCATGGCCTCCGCTGTGGCGGGCTTCATGCAGACCTTCGGCATCGACGAGCCGGCTGGCAATTACGATGACGTCGAGCACACCGACACCATGATCCTGTGGGGCTCGAACATGGGCGAATGCCATCCCATCATGTGGTCGCGCATCACCGACCGGCGTTTGAGCCACAAGCCTTGCCGCATCGTCAACCTCTCCACCTACCACAACGCCTCGTCCGAGCTGGCCGATCTGGAAATCATCATCAGCCCGAACGGCGATCTGGCCATTCAGAACTACATTGCTCGCGAGATCATCGCCCGCAACGCGGTGAACTGGGATTTTGTCAACCGCCACACCATTTTCGCCACCGGCCCTGCCGACATCGGCTACGGTTTTCGCGCGAGCGACGCCGAGAAATACGCCTCCGCCGCCGAACGCGACGTGGTCGCCAACGAAAAGCGCCATGTACTCGACCGCCACGAGGCCATCGGCCAGCGCAGACATGCGGGCGAGGCGGTGGAGCAGAAAAATGCCGCTGCCGCCGGCAAGCACTGGAAGATCGGCTTCGAGGACTTCAAGGCGGCACTGGAGCCATACACCCTGGACTACGTCGCCGAGCTGGCGAAGGGCGATGCGGACGAATCACTGGAAGACTTCAAGGCCAAGCTGCAACACCTGGCCGACCTGTACATCGACCCGAAGCGCAAGGTGATTTCCTTCTGGACCATGGGCTTCAACCAGCACCAGCGCGGCACCTGGGTCAACGAACAGGCTTACATGAACCACCTGCTGCTGGGCAAACACGCCCAGCCCGGCAACGGCGCCTTCTCCCTCACCGGCCAGCCCTCCGCCTGCGGCACCGCGCGCGAGGTGGGCGTGTTCTCGCACCGTCTCCCGGCGGACATGCTGGTGGATAACAAGAAGCATCGCGAGCACAGCGAGCACCTGTGGCAACTGCCCGCCGGCACGCTCAACCCCAAGGTGGGGGCCGACATCTCCAGCATCATGCGCGGCCTGGAAGACGGCAAGGTCAAATGGTGCTGGGTGCTGGTCAACAATCCGTTCCAGCACCACCCCAACGCCAACCACGGCCTGGCGGCGGCGCGCAAGGCGGACAACTTCATCGTCGTCTCCGAGGTCTATCCCAGCGTCTCCGCCAAGGTGGCCGACTTGATCCTGCCGGCGGCCATGATCTTCGAGAAGTGGGGCGCCTACGGCAACGCCGAGCGCCGCACCCAGCACTGGCGCCAGCAAGTCTTGCCGCCTGGCCAGGCGCGGGCGGACATCTGGCAGATGCTGGCCTTCGCCCAGCGCATCCGGCTCAAGGACGTGTGGGGCGAACAGAAACTGCCCGGCCTCAAGGCCGAAGGCTTCGCCGACGGCAAACTGCCCAGCGTGTTGAACGACGTGGAGAAACACGGTTACACCCCGGATACCACGCTGTACGACGCGCTGTTCGCCAACGCCGGCAGCAGAAAGTTCAAATGGCCCGACGCTGTGGCTCAGGGTCACGGCAACCATGTTGCCGACCTGTTGGGCGACGGTTGGTTTCCGGAGAAGGCGATGTTCGAGGAATACCGCAGCTTCGGCAGCGGCCACGGCCACGATCTGGCGCCGTTCGATGTCTATCACCACGAGGATGTGCGCGGTCTGCGCTGGCCGGTAGTGGAGAAGGACGGCAAGTGGGTGGAGACCCTGTGGCGCTTCAACGAGCAGTACGACCCCTATGCCAGGAAAGGCTCCGGCTTCGACTTCTATGGCGATTTCGCCAAGGCGCTGCCCAGCGGCAACCTCGATGGTGTCACCGACCCCAAGCCGGCCAGCCTGGCCGGCAAGGCGAAGATTTTCTTCCGCCCCTATGCCGCCCCGGTGGAGCGGCCGGATGATCACTATGACCTGTGGCTGTGTACCGGCCGCGTGCTGGAGCATTGGCACACCGGCACCATGACCCGGCGCGTGCCAGAACTGCATCGCGCCGTGCCGTCCGCAGTCTTGTGGATGCATCCGACCGATGCGGAAAAGCGTGGTTTCAAGCGCAACGACCTGGTCTGGGTGGAATCGCGTCGCGGCAAAGTGCGCGTGCGCATCGAGACCGGCGGGCGCAACAAGATGCCGCGCGGCTACACGTTTGTGCCGTTCTTCGACGAGGGCGTCTTCATTAACCGGGTCACCCTGGACAGTTACTGCCCTATCTCCCGGGAAAACGACTTCAAGAAATGTGCGGTCAAGGTCTATCGGGCCTGAACCCAAGGAGGAGATTGCCATGAAACGCAAAATTGCATTATTCGTCATCGCAGCCGCCTTCCCCTTCGGCGCGCCGCAGGCCGACCCACTGACATTGCTGGATGACGCCATCGGCCTGTCCAAAACCAGCGTGTTCGACGACCCGGCGCCGGCCGAATTCGCCTACTCCACCCTGGACCCGAAGAAATCGGGCGTGTTGCCGCGCGCTTATGAAGATGCGCCGCCGCAGATCCCGCACCGCGTCGACAAATTCTTCCCGATCACCGTCAAGCTGAACAAATGTATGGAATGCCACGACGATCCCGACGCCATCGGCCACAAGAAGCAGGGCAAACCCACCGCCATGCCGGAGAGTCATTACGTGCAGGGTGGCGGCGAACCGAAGATGGCCAACGGACGCCATTTCTGCAGCCTGTGCCATGTACCCCAGGCCGGGGTGGATGTGCTGGTGGGCAATAACTTCGACGCAGGCCGTTGACCGGCGGCCAGCCAAGCAAGCGTTTTCACCAACCGGTGGCGGCCACGCATGCCGCCACCACACCCGCAAGCGAGGGAGAGGAAAATCATGTCCAGAAAATCCAGTTTCATGCTCGTGCTCGGCCTCGTGGCCGGCCTGGCAACTACCCTGATGGTTTCCGCCAGCGCCGAAACGCCGCCGGAGGCGGCCAATAGTGCCGCCGCTCCAGCTCCTTTCCACCCCTCCAACCTGGCCATTGCCGGACACCGCAAACTGACTGCCGAGGACTTCGAGGAACCCAAGGCCTGCGGCAAATGCCACCAGCGCCAGATCAAGGGTTGGCAGGGCTCGATGCACTCCCTGTCGTTCAAGGACCCGGTGTTGCAGGCCGAATGGGCCTTGGCGTACAAGGCCACGGATGGCAAGGCGCTGAATGACTGCGGCGGCTGCCACACGCCCATCGGCATCGCCACCGGCACGGTCAAGTTCGACTCGTCACTGGGCAAGCACGGCGGCTTCACCGCGCCCGCCCAGGCCGCACACGGTGTCTCCTGCGACGTTTGCCATTCGGTTTCCGGCTCCACCGCCAGCCGCTCGCCCTTGGGCCAGCCTGGCAACGCGTCGATCGAACTGAATCCCGGCGAGACCAAGTATGGGCCGCTGAAGGACGCCAAATCCGGCTACCACGAAACGCAATATTCGGAACTGCACACCAAGGCCGAGTTCTGCGGTAACTGTCACAACATCTTCCACTCGGAAAACCAGTTCCCGATCGAGCACACCTATGACGAATGGAAGGCTTCGCCCTACGCTCAGGCTGGCATTCCCTGTCAGGACTGCCATATGGTGCCGGTGGAGGTGGCGATTCAGGTCGCCGATCGCATGGTGCGCGCCAAGGACGTGCCCAACCACGGTCTCGGCGGGCTGGCCGCCAAGGGCGCCAAGAAGGAACGCGAAATTGTGCATGACCACGGCTTCGTCGGCGGCAACGGTGTAATCGCCGCCGCCATGGGCGTGCCCGGCGCGGAAGAGCACAAGGCGGAAGCCATCAAGCGCCTGCAAAGCGCCGCCGACCTGGACATGGACGTGAAGAAGGGCCAGGGCGGGGTGAATGAATTGCGCGTCAAGGTCACCAACCTGCGCGCCGGCCACCATCTGCCCACCAGCCTGACCTTCATCCGCCGTCTCTGGCTGGACGTCACCATCAGTGACGACAAAGGTCGCGTGTTGCTGCGTTCCGGCGAACTGGACAGCCACAACCGGGTGGACGCGGACACGGTGATCTTCGGCAACCATTCGGTCGACAAGAAAGGCAACTCGACGGTGAATCCCTGGGAAATCGCCCGCTTCGACGAACTCAACACCATCCCGCCCAAGGGTTTCCGCTACGGCAAGTACGCCTTCCACCTGCCGGCCGACGCCAAGGGCTTCAAGGTCGTCGCCAGGCTGAACTACCAGTCTTACGACCAGCATGTGGCCGACCATCTGCTCGGCGAAAAAGCGGTCATCGTGCCGACGGTGGAAATGAAGGCGTTGACCCGTAGCTATGACGCGAGCCTGAAAGTCGCCGCGCGCTGAGAAAGGCTCCTCAATCCTGGCGGTGCAAGCCCGTCGGATTTTTGCCCGGCGCCGGCGATGGCGGCCGGGCTTTTTTCTCCCTTTCCTGGAGAACGCCATGTATAGAACCGCTGTTGTTTTCATGGGCACCGCGCTCGCACTCAGCGTCCACGCCTGGGATGCCTTGCCCGCCACGCCGCCCATCCCGGCGGACAACCCGATGACGCCGGAGAAGATCGAACTGGGCAAACAACTCTTCTTCGATCCGCGCTTTTCCTCGACCGGCACGGTGTCCTGTAACACCTGCCACAACCTCATGCTGGGCGGCGACGACAATCGGCCCGTTTCGATGGGCGTGCATGGCCTGACCGGGCCGCGTAACGCGCCGACGGTATGGAATTCGGCCTTCCACGCCAGCCAGTTCTGGGATGGCCGCGCCGCCAGTCTGGAAGAACAGGCCAAAGGGCCGGTAGTCGCCGCCGTGGAAATGGGCATGGCCGATCTGGACAAGGCGATTGGCCGGGTGCGCGCCATTCCAGGTTATCGCGCAGCCTTCGCGCGGGTATTCGGCGGCGAACAACCGGTCACGGTGGACAATGCGGCAAAAGCCGTAGCGGCGTTTGAACGCACGCTGATCACCGCCGACAGCCCGTATGACCGCTGGGCCAAGGGCGATGCCGGCGCCATGACGCCGCAGCAGATACGCGGTCTAAGCCGCTTCGATCAACTGGGCTGCACCGGCTGCCACCAGCCGCCGACGTTTGCCGGGCCGCACAAGCCGCGCGGCCATTTCGCGGTGTTCCCGTTCCACGACGGCCCCTATGTCGAACAGTTTCAACTCAGGCAGGACAAGGGCCGCCAGGCGGTGACCGGACGCGAAGCCGATCACCACAAATACAAGATTCCCACCCTGCGCAATGTGGCGCTCACCGCGCCCTATTTCCACAACGGACGGGTCGAAACCCTGGACCAGGCGGTGCGGGTCATGGCTGCGGTGCAACTCAACGAGCGCCTGCCGGACGCCGACGTGGCGGACATCGTCGCCTTTCTCCAGGCACTGAGCGGTGAATTCCCGGCGCTGACGCTGCCTCGACTGCCCCCCATGGTGGGTGCTGCCCTGCCCACGGAGTAAGCGCATGAATGCTCCCGCTTCTGTGGCAAGAACCCTCGAACAGCTCGCCATCCAGGGCGAACTGCCTAGCCCCAAGGGCGTGGCGCTGGCCATCCTGGAGCTCTGCCGCCGGGAAGATACCACGCTGCCCGAGGTGGCGCGGGTGGCCCAGGCTGACCCCGCGCTCTGTGGCCGCCTGCTGCGCCTGGCCAACATGGCATCCCGTGGCGGCCGGCCGGTCGCCGCCGTGCCCGAGGCCATTCAGCACCTGGGACTGGCCGCCGTGCGCCGTCTCGCGTTGGGGTTTTCCCTGGTGGAGCATTGCTCAACCGGGGCTTGTCCGGGCTTCGATTACCCGCGCTTCTGGTCGCATTCCCTGCTCATGGCGGTGGCCATGCAGGAACTGGGTAGCGTGGTTCAGGCCGCCGCGCCGGACGAACTGTTTATCTGCGGCCTGCTGGCGCGTATAGGTCGTCTCGGCCTGGCCACCGCCTACCCTGCCGAATACGCCAGCCTGCTCGCCGACGCAGCGACGGATGACCTGGCACAACGAGAGCAGGAACGGCTGGGGGTGGATCACAACGAACTGACCGCCGCCCTGCTCCTCGACTGGGGCCTGCCCAAGCCCCTGGTGGAGTCGGCCATGTTCCACCAGCGGCCTGACGATGCGGGTTTCCCGCCCGACTCGCGCGCCTGGCGGCTGACGCATCTGTTGCACCTCGCCGCACGCCTCGCCGACCTGGAGCACATCGTCGAGACGGAACGCGCCGGCTACATCGGCAAACTCGTGGAACTGGCCGGCAGCCTTGGCCTTGACGCGGAAACACTGAGTGCATTGACGGACCAGGCGCTCCTGCTCTGGCGGGAATGGGGCAAGCTGCTCAGTGTTCAGACCGCCGACCTGCCCGCTTTCGCGGAGATGGCCGAGGTGAAAGACGTCGCCGCAACGCCGCTGGCGGCGGCGCACCCCCTGCGCATCCTGCTGGTGGAAGGCAACATCGCCTTGCGCCTGCCCCTGGAAAAATTGCTGGAACGGGAAGGCGGTAACGCGGTGTTGAGCGCGGGCGAGGGCAAACTGGCCCTGGCGCTGGCGCTGCAAGACCTGCCTCAGGTGGTCATCGTGGATCGCTACCTGCCAGGCATGGATGGCCTGGAATTCTGCCGCGCGCTGCGCGCCACGGAATGGGGGCGCACGCTCTACGTCCTGATGATGACCACCCAGGTGGCGGAAGGCGCGTTGAACGAGCTGTTCGACGCGGGCGCGGACGACTATCTGCTCAAGCCGGTGACGGCGCGCGATCTACGCGTGCGCCTGCGGGCTGCGGAACGGCATGTGCGGCTGCAAATGGACTGCGCCGAAGATCGGGCGCGGCTACGGCGCCTTACTGCCGAACTGGCCATCGCCAACCGCCGGCTGGAACACGCCGCGCTAACTGACTCGCTCACGGAACTGCCCAACCGCCGTGCAGCCATGACGCTGCTGGAACAGGCCTGGTGCGCCGCCACCCGCGCCGGCCACAGCCTGGCCGCCATGATGATCGACATCGACCACTTCAAGCGCATCAATGACGCGTACGGCCACGCGACCGGCGATAGCGTCCTGCGCGAGGTGGCCCAGGCCCTGCGCGCCACCACACGCCGGGAAGACAGCGTCTGCCGCGTCGGCGGCGAGGAGTTCCTGGTGGTCTGCCCCGACACCGACCTCAAGGCCACCCTGCATTTCGCGGATCGCCTGCGCGGGGCCGTCCAGTCCCTCAGGATCGAGACGGGCCGGGGAATCGAACGCATCACCATCAGCGTCGGCGTGGCAGGCCGGGAAGCCGACATGACCGGCATGGAGGCCCTGGTCGCCGCCGCTGATAAAGCGCTTTATGCCGCCAAACATGCCGGCCGCAATCGCACCTGCCTGAGTGCCAAGGGCAAAGTGCTGTGCGGGAATTCATAGTCGAGTATTTATTTCGGTAATAAATCATGCCCTTCGAGATTCGTAGTAATGGGGATACGTCTGTAATCTGTCTGGATGGACGCTTTGTGTTCAACAGCCACACCGGCTTTCGCGAGGCCTATGAACAGGCCCTGGCGCGCAGCGAGACGCGTGTTATCCAGTTGGACATGGGTAAGGTGGAGTATCTGGACAGCTCGGCCCTGGGCATGATGCTGCTGCTGAAGGAAAAGGGTGAGGCGATAGGCAAGATCATCCAGATTCGAAGGGTCAGAGGCGTGGCACAGCAAGTGTTGGAAGTCGCCAACTTCCACAAGATTTTCGACATGGCGCCCTGAGTTCCGCCTGGGCCGGCGGCCGGCCGGGTCGGCGCGAAATAGCGGTTAGGGGCCGTCCGCCTGGAGCCGTTGGGGGACTCAACGCGCCGGATCGGGGCCGCGTTCTGTCCGTCAATTGCCGTGCTGGCTCAACACTCCACCATGTCGCCCCGGGTGGACTGCACGAAGTTCACCACGTCGTCGCGCTCGGCGCGCGGCACGGTGAACTGATCCAGGGTGGCATTCAGGTGGCCCATGAAGATGTCCCAGTCGCTGGCGCTGATGCGCATGCCCTGGTGCGACAGCTTCATGTCGCGGCCGGTGTAGTACATGGGGCCGCCGGCGGCGTTGCACAGGTAGTCGACCAGCAACTGGTATTCCCGCTTGATGCCGTCCTCGCCGCGGTTGGCCCAGAAACGGCCCAACTGGGTATCGGCGCGCAAGCGGGTGATGAGGTCGGCACAGACGGCGGCGATGGCGTCGTAGCCGCCGAGACGCTAGTGTAGTGTCTCTTAAATGCCTATACATTCAAGCCGTCTGCTGCTGGGCCATAACCTCCTGAGCCTTCTGGATTT
>PFJX01000130.1 GCA_002784045.1 Hydrogenophilales bacterium CG_4_10_14_3_um_filter_63_21 | reverse complement strand
CTCATCTCGGTCTCCCGACCATTGCGATGAGGCCACTATCCACACTCATGGGCTCATAGCATGAGCCTGTCACTACTTAACGCGAACTGAGCCAAATCAAAACCCATGAATACGCCTCTGGGGCCGCTATCCTGCCTGGCGATCGCAGGCGCGCGAGCGAGCGTATCCACCTGGCATTCCGGCCGCACCAGTACGCTTTCAATCGCAGCAACAATGACCGCCATGCCACGATACTGCTCGGGCGAAATGAACACCGTCGTGGCGGAAAAGAGATAGGGACGGCTTTGTGCGATTTCTTCATATAGCCCCGCAAGCGCCGGCTCGGCCTCCAGTTGCCGGCGCAGGCGCTCCGGATCGAGGGTGCGGCAGGCGCAGCCGCGATTCAGGTCTTCGGCTGAAAGATAGGCCGCCGGAACAGGGTTGACGGCGGGATCGCTCATTTCACCGGCGCTCTGTTGCCAACGCCATCTCGCTGAACAGAATCATTTCGATTCCCTCGACGATTATTTCCTGGCGTAGCGCGGTATTGCGGCCATCAGCCACCATGTGGATCACTGGCTCGACTCCCGCCTGCGCCGCCACGCCGACTGGCCGCCGATGCCGGCAGTCAATCCGATGCTTCCATGGCGGCCCGGTATTCACCGCGCTGCGCGGCGCCGTTCAACCTTGCCCGCTTCAGCAAGGCCCGTTGCGCCGCGATGGCGTTCTCCGCCTTGCCCTGCCAGGCTTGCAACACGGTCTGCTGCAAGGCGCGGCCATAGGAAAACGAGAGCAGCCAGGGCGCATGGGGGAAACCGGCATTCATGGCGTTGAGGTTGGCCGTCGCCTCTTCCGGACTCAAACCCCCGGAGAGGAAATTGATGCTCGGCACCGCCACTGGCACGGTGCGCCGGAACACCCGCAGAGTCGCCGCGGCGATTTCTTCGGCGCTCGCCCGGACGGGGTGATCCTTGCCCGGCAGCACCATGTTGGGTTTCAGGATCATGTGCTCCAGCGCGACATGATGGCGGTGCAGGGCATGGAAAATCTCCTTCTGCACCGCCTCGGTTACCTCGGCGCAGCGGGCCAGGCTGTGGTCGCCGTCGATCAACACTTCCGGCTCGACGATGGGCACGATGCCCTGTTCCTGGCATACCGCCGCGTAGCGCGCCAGCATCTCGGCGTTGGCGGAGATGCCCAGCGGCGTCGGGTTACGCTCACTGATGGAGTACACCTCGCGCCATTTGGCGAAGCGCGCGCCCTGGCCTTTGTACTGCCGCAGACGTTCCGCCAGCCCGTCCAGGCCATAGGTGATGAGGTCGCCGGGCGACAGCGCCAATGGCCCCTTGCCCTTGTCCACCTTGATGCCGGGAACGATGCCGCGCCGCGCCAGCACTTCGGGCAGCGGCGTGCCGTCATCGCCGTTCTGGCCAAGCGTCTCCTCGAACAGGATCACCCCGCTGATGTAGTCCTCGATGCCGGGAGCGGTAAACAGCAACGCGCGGTAGGCAAGGCGGTTCTCCTCGGTGGACTCCACGCCAATCGGCGCAAAGCGCTTGGCGATGGTGGGCTGGCTCTCATCGGCGGCGAGGATGCCCTTGCCCGCTTGCACCATGTGCTCGATGGTGGTCTGAAGTTCGTCTGCAATGGCCATGGTTTATCTCCTGTAAGGGTTGGGCTGGGTAATCGCCGATGCACCATCGCGGCGGCGGCAGGTATCAGCGTTTCAGCCATGATCCTGAAACGCCATCTCGCTGGACAGGATCACTTCGATTTCCTCGACGATTTTTTCCTGGCGCAGGGCGTTGCGTTTGAGGGCGAGGCGAGAGAGGGTTTCGCCCAGGCGGTCGAGGGCGTGTTCCATGTGCGCCAGGCGCTGGCGGCTCTCCGCCGCGAGCGACTCATAGAGCTGGCCGTAGAGGGCGGCCAGCAGGTACTGGTCGAGTAGTTCGGCGAAGAATTCCGCCGGCGCGAGGTTCAGGCGCGGCGGGTGCGCGCGCGGTGCGGCGGCAGGCGGGTCGAAGGGCAGGAGGCGCTTCAGCAAGACTTCGCCCTCGGCGGTGTGGGCCAGGCTGAACAGCGCGGCGCCCGCGCCGGACAAGCTCGCGGTGTGCAGCGCGTCCATGATGCGATTGAGCACGGCGGGCACGTCTTCCGTCACGTTTGCGCCGTCGAGCCGGGCGAGGATGCCGGGGCGGTCGGCCAACTTCGCCGCCAGGCGGCTGCCCACTAGCAGCAGCGCGGGCTCGGCTTGCCCGCCCGGCAGCGCATCGAGGGCGGCGAGGACGCGCTCGTTGAAGTTGCCGCAGAAGCCGCGCTCGGAGCCGATCAGCAGCACGATCGCCGACTGCGTCGTGACGACGTGCTCGCCCGGGAAAAAGCTCAGGAAATCCGCCGCCGCCGCTTCGATGTTGGCGAGCATGCGACGCTGGTGGCCGATGAAACGGGCGAGTTTCTTCGTCTCCACCAGCGACAGGCTTTTCATCGCCGTCATGATGCCGCTGATTTCCTTGAGCCGCGCGTAGCGCTGCGCGAGTTCGGCCTGGCCGCTCATGCCGCCAGCCAGTCTTTCATGCGCGCCAGCCATTCGTCGCGGGGCGCGTCCAGGGCCAGCGGCGCGCGCGCGAGGCCATCCTGAATCTCTTGCAGTGCGCCGGGCACGGCAGCCGGCTCGAAGCCATCAAGCAAGCCCGCGTTGAAAGCAGTCATCCAGGCGAGCTGGAACGCGGCGGGCAGCGGGTTCAGGCGTTCCTGCTTGAGGATTTCGCGCAAACTGCGGCCACGCCGAATCTTGGCCTCGGCCCCGGCTTCGAGCTTGGTGCCGAAGCGGGTGAACACTTCCAGTTCGAGGAATTGCAGGTAGTCGAGCTTCATCCGCCCGGCCTCTTCCTTGATGCGCGGGTGCTGCGCCTTGCCGCCGATGCGCGATACCGACAACGGCACGTCCACGGCGGGCAGGATGCCGGCGGCGAACAGGCGGCGGTCGAGATAGATCTGGCCGTCGGTGATGGAGATGAGGTTGGTCGGGATGTAGGCGGCGATCTCGCCCTCCTCGGTTTCCACCAGGGGCAGCGCGGTGAGGCTGCCGCCGCCGTGTTCGGCGGACAGCCGGGTGGAGCGTTCCAGCAGGCGCGCGTGCAGATAGAAGATGTCGCCGGGGTAAGCCTCGCGCCCCGGCGGGCGGTGCATCAGCAGCGACAGCTCGCGGTAGGCGCGGGCGTGGGTGGAGAGGTCGTCATACACCACCAGGGTGTCCTCGCCACGGCGCATCCAACCCTCGGCGATGGCGCAGCCGGCGAAGGGGGCGAGGTACTTCATGCCCGGCGTGGCGGTGGCCTCGCCCACCACCACCGTGGTATAGGCCAGCGCGCCATGGCGGCGCAGCAGGTCGATGGCCAGCGCCGCCTCGGAGCGTTTCTGGCCGATCATCACGTAGACACACTTCATCCCCTGCCCGGCCTGCGCCAGCACCGTATCCAGCGCCAGCGAGGTCTTTCCGCTGCCCAGATCGCCGATGATGAGCTGGCGCTGGCCGCGGCCGATGGGGATCAAGGTGTCCACCACCTTGATGCCGGTGTACAGCGGGCGGTTGACGAAATCGCGCGCGACGATGGGCGGCGAGGCGCTTTCCAGGGCAGAGAAGCTGTCCGCGTCATAAGGCGGCAAGCCGTCCAGCGGCTTGCCCAGGGGATCGACGACGCGTCCCAACAGACCGTCGCCGACACCGATCTCCAGCCGCTCGCCGGTGTGGGAGACCAGGGAGCCGGAGGCGACGTTCGCTTCCGGGTCGAGCAGGATGATGCCGAGTCGCTCGCTCTGGAGCTCGAACACCATGCCGCGGCTGCCGTCCTCGAAATGCAGGATTTCCTCCGCCGCCGCCGAGGGCAGGCCATAAACCCAGGCGATGCCGTCGCCGACCGAGGCGACCCGGCCCTTCTCACCCAGGCGCAATTGCAGGCGGTAGCCGTCCACCCGCTGCGCCAGGCGGTCGAGCAGGCCGGCTTCAGCCGCCATGATCCAGGCTCCCGGCGAAAAATCCGAGCTCGTCGCGCAGGTTGGCCATCAGCACCCAAGCGCCGGCCATGATGCACACGCCGGCCTTGAGCATCGCGTCTTCGCTGAATTCCGGCGTGATCGCGCGGCCCGCCAGGCGGCCAAGCGCCTGAGTAAAGGCCGCGCGCCGCGCCGCGTCGAGCGGGTAGGCGCTGACCACCTTGATGCTGGCGGCGGGGTCGCGCAAAGCGGCCAGATTCTCCGGCGCCTGGGCGTCGAGATCGCTCAGGGCCAGTTCCGCCAGCTTGGCGCTCAACTCGGGGCCGGCCAGGCGTTCGAGAAAACGGCTGGCGAAGCGCGCGGCGATGTTCACCGCTTCGCGTTCCAGGGCTGCTTCCCGTTCGCTCCTTTCGCGCGTTTCCAGCATCTGCCGGCGCTGGCGGTCGGCATCGACTTCCGCCTCCACGGCAGCCAGCCGCCGCGCCCGCTCGGCGGCGATCTCAGCATCCAGCGCCGATCTTGCCGCCAGGCGCTCCTGCTCGATGCCGGCCAGGCGCGTGCCGCATTCGCCTTTCAACGCCTCCGCCTCACGCCGCACCGCCTCGGCGTCGGCCATCGTCTTCGCCGTCGCGGCCTGGCGCGCCTCGATCACCGCCAGCACCGGCCGGTAGAAAAACCGCTTCAGCAGCCACACCAGCACCAGGAAGTTGAGCACTTCCAGGATGAAGGTTGTCAGATCGAATTCCATGGCGCGCCTACTTCAGGATGTATTCGAGCAGCGGGTTGCGGAACAGCACGATGAGCACGATGACCAGCACGTAGATCGCCAGCGATTCGATCATCGCCAGGCCGATGAACAGCGTGCGGGTGATCGACTTCTCCGCCTCGGGCTGGCGCGCCAGGGCGTCCAAGGCCTGGACGATGGCGCGGCCCATGGCGAGCGCGGGAAAGATCACGCCGATGGCGATGGCGAGCAGCGCGCCGCCGGTGGAAAGCAGGGTAAACCAGGCCATTTTGTCCATGTTTCAGTCCTTGTGATGAAGTTCATGGGATTGCAGGGCGCCGGCGACATACACCAACGCCAGCGTGCCGAAGATGTAGGCCTGCACCAGGGCCTCGATGATGTGCAGCATCAACAGCGGGATCGGCGCGAGAAAGCCGGCCACCAGCAGCACCAGCAGCGCCGCCATCTCCAGGCTCATCATGTTGCCGAACAGGCGCACCGCCAGGGCCAGGGTGCGGGTGATTTCGCCCAGCAGGTGGAACGGCAGCAGGATCGGGTTGGGGTCGAGATAGTGCTTGAGATAGGCCTTGAGGCCGTCGATGCGGATGCCGAACCAGTGCACCGCGAGGAATACCACGATGGCCAGCGCCACGGTCAGCGACAGATCGCCGGTGGGCGAGCGCAGCCCCGGCGCCAGGCCCGCCAGATTGGCCGTGGCGATGAACAGCCACAGCGTGCCGATGAAAGGCAACAGCCGCGCGGCATGGCCGGGCGCGGCGTCCTCGATCGCCGATTGCAGGGCCAACAGTGCCCCTTCCAGCGCCGTTTGCAGACGCGAAGGCGACGCCACGCTCAAGCGCCGCGTGCCCAGCCAGGCCACGCCGCTCAGCAGCGCCATCAACAGCCAGGTGGTGAGCACGGTGGCGCCGATGGAAAACGGCCCGAGATGAAAGGCCAGCAGTTCGAAGAATTCCGGCTTGCCCATGGTCAGTTCCTGCGGATATAGAGATACACATTCATGCCGCCGACGAACACGCCGGTCAGCAGCAAACTGGTCGTCCAGCGGTAGGAATAGCCCGCGATCTGGCTGTCGATCCAGTGGCCGAGATAGGCGCCGCCCACCACCGGCAACACGAACAGCAGTGCCAGCGTGCCGAGGAACACCGTCTGGGCCAACAGCGTCGGCCGGTCCTTCTCGGCCTGAGCCATGCGCTGGGCCTGTTTCTCGATGTTCCGCCGCAAACTCTCGCTGTTTTCCATGTCCGTCATTCCTGTCCCAGTAGCGCCAGACTACGCAGCATCTCGGTTTCCAGCCGGTGCAGCTTGCGCCGGGTTTGCTCCAGCGCCCGCTCCTCTTCCAGCAGTTCGCGGGTCAGCGCCTGGGTGATGCGTTCCACGTCGGTATCGCGCAGATAGCGCCGGCTGGAGATGCGCAGTTCGTTGTCGATGAAGTACAAAAGCCCGCCGGGAAAGCCCAGGTATTCGCGGCGGCCGTCGGCCAGGGCCAGGCGCGCCAGACCGAAAGTGAGCGCGGCCATGAAGCGGTCGTGGTTTGCCAGCAGGCCGAAACTGCCACTGGCATCCTCGCCGGTGAAGCTGGTCACGCCGGCGAGGACCTCAGTGCGGTCGGCGGCGAACAGATGCAGGGTGAAAGTGTTCACGGTTCTGCATCCCCTGGGTACCAGGACTTGTCGGCCCAGTGCGTCATCAATGGCGACATGTATTCATGATTACTCAAGCAGCCTCCCCTCCCCCGCCTCCTCAACCGTCCGCCCATCGCGAATGTGGTAGATGCGCTTGAAGGTGGGGATGATTTTCTCGTCATGGGTGACGACGATGATGGCGGTCTGGTACTGCGTGGCCATCTGGTTGAGGATGCGCACGACCGCCAGTGCGCGCTCGCTGTCCAGCGGCGCGGTGGGTTCGTCGGCCAGGATCACCGGCGGCTTGTTGGCCAGTGCACGGGCGATCGACACGCGCTGCTGCTCGCCGCCGGAAAGCTCGGCGGTTTCCGCCTTCGCCCGGTGCGCCACATCGAGCGCCGTGAGCAATTCCAGCGCGCGGGCGCGGGCTTCCCCATTAGGCCGCCCGGCCAGCATGGGCAACAGCGCCACGTTGTCGGTGACGTCCAGAAAGGGAATCAGATACGGCGCCTGAAACACGAAGCCAATGCGGTCGCGGCGCAGCACGCGCAGGTCTTTGATCTTCCAGCCGTTGTCATAGATCACCTCGCCGCCCAGGGTCATGCGGCCGGTGGTCGGTTCGATCACCGCGCCCAGGCATTTGAGCAGGGTGGTCTTGCCGGAACCGCTGGGGCCGATGAGGCCGACCACCTCGCCGGGGGCGACGCTCATGTTCACTTCCTTGAGCGCATCGACGGCGGTATCGCCCTTGCCGTAACGCTTGCTCAAGCCTTCGATCTGGATGCCGATGCCCTCGCCCATGTCAGCCTCCGATCGCCGTCGCCGGGTCTATTTTCAATGCCGCGCGGA